>JBMTCG010000003.1:0-106981 GCA_049430665.1 Flavobacteriales bacterium
CTGATTTTAACCAAATCTGTCAACGAATTAGTTAACATCTACAAGGATGACATACAACGCCCGTCTGCACTATGGTTGTCATCCTGAGGTACCCCGAAGGAACTATTGTCCTGATCTTCAAATTATCTGATACGGTCTACCGAACGAACTAATTCTTCATCTTTTTTGATGGCGCGCATTGCGAGAAAAACAAAAAGGAATTGAATAACTGGAATAATTGCACCTAAGCCAATGGCCAAATCATCTGAATAGCTTACTGATAAAACAGAAACTACCATTAGTATTGCAAGGAGAATCTTGCATAAGGTTATTTGTAAAGTTCGTTTTTTGAATAAAATAATAATAGGCATTTGAAGTAATGCTATCAATATCATGGCAATCGCAAAACTTAATTGAATATTACTTAAATCGGTTTGCGTGAATATTAAAAATGCCCCAGCAAAACCTAAGACTTCAACCAAAACAAGAAATAGACTCTGAATCCTCTGTATCATAATCCAAAAAATTAATTTGCATAAAAGTAATAAATAAACTTTCTTTACCATAGCTTTAACCAGCAGACCTAAAACCTTTTAAAAAATTTTTCAAAAATTATTTCATTATATAATATAAAGTCGTAACATTGCTCTGCAAATCAATTTATCGGTTCCGATAAATTCTTTTCACAAGACAAATTATTTCCAAGAAAAAAAATCACACAAATTATTGTTATAACAAATTACACATGAGCGAAGGTGCAGAATTGAACAAGAAACCGGTTTCTGAATTGAGAGAAATCGCCAAAGCCTTAGGTATTGAAGGTGTTGAAGATCTAAAGAAAGACGAGTTGTTGGCTAAAATTGCTGGTCCTACAGAAGGCGACAACAACGGCGATGCTCCTGCAAAAGAAGGAGACGATGCCGAATCTAAAAAAAGAAAAAGAACACGTGTACTTAAAAAAGTAGCTACATCAAACGTAGGTAACTCCATGTTTTCTGCATCGGCTACTCCATATAACGATGGTTCTGCTGCAAAATCAGAAGAGGAAACTCCTGCTCAAGAAGTAGCGCCAACGCCAGCTCCTGTTGCTCCTGTAGCTGAGGCTCCTACTGCTCCTGCAGCGCCAGTAAGCGAAACGCCAGTGGCTAGAACAGAAACTCCAGCTCCAAGAAGAGAAGATGCACCAAGAGAACAACGTTCATTTGAACGCAGAGACGACCGACCGTCATTCGAAAGAAGAGATGATCGTTCTTTCGACCGCAGAGACAACAACCGTGATAACAATAGAGGAAATGACCGACCGTCATTTGAAAGAAGAGACGACCGCAACAATGATAACAGAGGAAATGATCGTCCTTACGAAAACAGAGGTAACGAACGTCCATACGATAACAACAACAGAGGAAATGACCGCTCTTTCGAAAGAAGAGAAGATCCTGTAAATCCTCCTGCGCCTCAGGAAGAAGAAGAACCAATGTTCAACTTCGACAATATTGTAGAGAATGAAGGGGTTTTGGAAATTATGCCTGATGGTTATGGTTTCTTGCGTTCTTCTGATTTCAACTACCTTACTTCTCCAGATGACGTTTATGTTTCTCAATCGCAAATAAAATTATTCGGATTAAAAACGGGTGATACAGTAAAAGGTACTATTCGTCCGCCAAAAGAAGGTGAAAAATATTTCCCTTTAATTAAGGTATTAGAGATCAACGGACGTGCCCCAGATGTTATTCGTGACCGTGTTCCTTTCGATTATTTGACTCCGCTTTTCCCTGATGAAAAATTAGAGATTTGCAAGCACAAAGGAGCAAGTATGTCGATGAGAATTGTTGATTTATTCTCACCAATCGGTAAAGGTCAGAGAGGATTAATTGTATCTCAACCTAAATCGGGTAAAACCATCTTATTAAAAGAAATTGCCAACGCCATTGCGGCCAACCATCCTGAAGTTTACTTAATTGTATTGTTGATTGATGAGCGCCCAGAGGAGGTTACAGATATGGCACGTTCAGTTAATGCAGAAGTTGTTTCTTCTACTTTTGATGAGCCTGCTGATAAACACGTTAAAGTAGCAAGTATCGTTTTAGAGAAAGCGAAGAGAATGGTGGAGTGCGGACACGACGTAGTGATCTTATTAGATTCAATCACGCGTTTGGCTCGTGCTTACAATACAGTTTCTCCTGCATCTGGTAAAGTATTATCTGGTGGTGTTGATGCTAACGCATTGCACAAACCAAAAAGATTCTTTGGTGCCGCAAGAAACATCGAAGGTGGTGGCTCACTCACCATCCTCGCTACAGCTTTAGTGGACACTGGTTCTAAAATGGATGAGGTGATCTTCGAGGAGTTTAAAGGTACAGGTAACATGGAGTTGCAGTTGGATAGAAAATTGGCGAACAAACGTATTTATCCAGCTATCGACTTAAACGGTTCTAGTACACGTAGAGATGACTTGTTAACCGATGAAAAATCATTGGCTCGTTTGTGGGCTTTGCGTAAATTTTTAAGCGACATGAATCCACAAGAAGGCATGGAGTTCTTGTTGCAAAGAATGAGAAATACCAAAAACAACGATGAGTTCTTGGTATCGATGAACAGCTAATAATGTTGAATTAAAACATAAGGGATATTTGCTAAAACAGATATCCCTTTCTTTTTAAGATGAAGAATAAAATAATTTTTTACAGCTACTGCTTAATTACCGGATTCATTGGATTTATCACCCGTTGCTTTACAGATGATTTGCAAAAATTAGTGATGGTAATGTACATGGGCGGTAGCCTCTTGATGATAGCAGCCATTTATTATTGGAGTTTAGAAATGTTTGAAAAAGAAATGAAATACCATTTTTCTTTGAGAACATTTATCAAAAAGGGATTGCGTATTTCTGGCTTGATAGGAATCTTTGCTGCGTTATCTGTTATTCTTCAAATTGCCGTATTTGGTAATGAAGTTTTAGAAGGAAACTTAGCCATTATTCATATCGATCCGCGCATTAAACCCGAAGATTTACAAGAAGCTATTGATGGAGCCGAGATATCAAACTCTTGGTATGTTTTGGCGGCGATGCAGTTGTTTCGTTCGTTAACTTTCGGTTTGTTTTACACTATTATTATTTCGGCGTTGTTTGTTTTGCATCCTTATAGAATAAAAGAAGAAAGAAAGTAACTGCTGTGGGGCGAGCTGCCGCTCGCCCGTTTATCTATAAATTGCGGGCGAACAGCAGTTTAGTCATGGTCGGAAGAAATTGTATTACTTCAGTGTTGATGGAATTTAGTCTAGAGTCACTAACTTAACTTCTCCCTTTTTTAAAGGGAGAGTGCGAAAATGCCTGTGTTGGGGCAAGAGGGATTTCTGCTCATTACTCGATTATGCAAATGCATTAAAAAATGAAATTAACATAATAACGAAATCCCTCTTGCCTTTGCCCTCAAAGCCTTGCAAACTCTCCCTTTAAAAAAGGGAGAAGTTAAGTTAGTGCCCCATTCGTGAAAATAGTAACCCAAAAAAGAAAAATTATTTTTCTTCCGACCATGACTAAACAGCAGTTCGCCCCTACGAATTCCAAAACAAAACATTCAAGTTTGTAACTAAGTACTTAAACGTATCGTTACACAAGAAAACAATCTGCACTTTATTACAAAAATGAAAACACTTGAAACCGCAAATACATATCAAAGCGCTCTTAGGAGCTGTGATTGCGGGAATGCTGCTTTCTTCTCCGGTGCAATCTCAATGCAGCATCGCTGCTAACTTAGTACCTAACGGTGCATTCGAATCAGGAAATACAGACTTTACAAGTGCTTACGGATACAATCCAGGAAATTTAGTTCCCGAAGGAAAATATGATGTGGTAACCAACCCTCGTGCCGACCATGGTTCGTTTGCTGCTTGCGGCGATAAAACTACAGGCACAGGTAAAATGATGGTTATCAATGGTGCTCCAACTGCAGGTGTAAACGTTTGGTGTTCTACAATTTCTACTACAACAAACTCCGATTATATTTTCTCAACTTACGTAACTTCAGTGCATGCTACTAGTCCGGCCGTACTCCAATTCTCTATCAACGGCGTTGCCTTAGGCGCAAACTTTAATGCATCAGGCACCACTTGTACTTGGAATCAATTTTGTCAAACCTGGAATTCAGGTGCTTCTACTTCTGCTAACATTTGTATAGTGAATCAAAATACAGCGGCAACGGGTAACGACTTCGCCTTAGATGATATTAAAATGGGTATAGTTGCTCCTCTTTATGTTGACTTGAACAGCTTCTTTGTGAAAAAAGATAAAACATCGGCTGAATTGAAGTGGGCGAGTGCCACCGAGTTAGATCATGATTATTACTCTATTGAGCGTTCTGCTGATGCTCAAAATTGGGAAAATATAGCGGTGATTGAAGGCAAAGGAAATTCGAGCGGCATGACTTTTTACCAGTATAAAGATACTGAGCCCTTAGCTGGAAAAAATTATTACAGATTGAAAATGGTAGATAAATCAGGCTTGGCCGACTATTCTGTTACAAAATTTATTCAAATGGAAGAGAACTACACTATGTATAAAATCTATCCTAATCCAACGTACAATAAAGTAACCTTGGTTGGAGCCGAAAAAATAGATGAAGTACTATTGGTGAATTCTTTAGGAATGGTAGTTTATCAAAAGAAATTAGATCACATGCAGAAAGATGTGGCAATGGATTTTTCCAATATCAATCAAGGTATATATTGGGTTAAACTGTTAGCCAACGACGTGTTGATGCACAGCGAAACATTGGTGAAAAAATAGGGAGGGGAGAGATGTGTGAAAGGGGGAGAAAACCCGACAATGAACTTGTCGGGTTTTTTCATGCCTTATATTTTCTCTACTTGTTGAATAGGTGATTTGGTGTAAGCCGGACAAAGTTCGTGGCTTGATGAGCAAGTAAACATAGTTGCGCTAGCCATTGCAATTCCTAAAATGTATTTGTATTTTTTTTTCATGTCTTCTTATTAAGCAGCAAAAATAAATGATATATGTTAGTTTTGCTGACTAATACTTTATATTATTATTAACAATTCAACGTGATTTGTTGTTAATTTGAACCAAACATAGCTCATGAAAAACTATTTCCCTGTACTTTTTTTATTTTTCGTTTCGTCGCTCTTTGCACAGCAAAATTCACTGTTGTGGGAAATTTCTGGAAAAGGGATTAATAAGCCTTCGTATCTTTATGGAACCATGCATTTGCGTGATAGTAGATTGTTTTGTTTTCCCGATTCGGCGCAGCAAAAATTAGACAGTTGTGCTGTTTTAGCTTTAGAAGTGGTAATAGATTTTAAAGATACTAAAGCATTGATGAATGCCATTTTAGTTCAAGACGAAAACAATTATTTATCGAAAATTCTTAGTAAGCAAGACTATAAAAAAGTAAGAAAGGCAGTGAAAGAAAATTGCGACTTAGCCACCTTTGTTATGATGGACAAAGTTCGTCCGCTTATGCTTGCTGCCTCCATCATGGAAGGGCAAATGAAAAACGATGTTAAGTATCCAATGGATATTCAATTTCAGTTAGATGCTCAAAAGCAAGGTAAAAGTTTGTATTCATTAGAGAGCGCTGCTTCTCAAATAGCAGTTCTCGACAAAATTCCATTAGATATTCAAAAGCGAGAATTGCTTTCGGCAGTAGATAGTATGCAGCAAAATAAAGTGCTATTGGATAGTATGATTCAAATGTATTTGCGTCAAGACTTAGCTGGATTGCAGCAAACATCAGAGGGTAGTACAGTCGAGTTTGATTCCTTATGGCAATCAGAACTACTCGATAAAAGAAATGCAATTATGGTGAATGGAATACATACATTATTGCCAAAGGGAAATGCATTTATAGCTTTTGGCGCCGCTCATTTGGGTGGTGAAAATGGACTAATAGAATTGTTGAGAAAAGAGGGGTATGTTGTTCGACCTGTTTTTTCAACTTGTTCGCAATTGCGCGCCCGCGACAAATTTTGATGCAGCTCCATACCCAATAAATAAGAATACCTTTTTTTAGGTATTGTACCCCCCAAGCCCTAAAGATATATTTGTGCAGTAAAAAGGGAAACCCTTTAAAAAGTGTTCTGAGCACTAATCAAGAGTTTCCCCGTCATTATTAATCGAAAAATAAAAATACAAAAAAATGCAAACAATCGTTTCAAAAACATTCATTAAAGGGGCTGTGCTGGCTTCTTTCTCGGTAATTCTAATGTCTACTTCTTGTAAAAAAGACGGTCCGATTGAAGAAGATAAAGATGATAAAGTAACTATCCCTACGACATATTCATTTAACGGTAGTGACGGATTGAGTTCGGTGGATTATGCCGGACAAACAGACAGAATCAATCACTTGGTGGAGTTGAATAATAAATTAAAAACGGGTGATGCCGGACAACTGCTCAACGCTCAAGCACTCAAAGATATGTTTGCCAATGTGGGCGGCAATGGCAGCGGTAATTTCACTTTTACTTCTTCTCGCCAATTGAAAGACAAATGTTTTTCTTTAGATGCTTCTGTATATGAAGCGATTTACGATTCGGCTGCTGTAGCTAGTGATAGCGGTGCTGTTGGGGTTTTTGCTGCAAACGGTAAAGCTGGTTTAATTCAAAGAAGTACCAATGCTACTATTTTGGTAGATAAAAACGGATTTGAATTCACGCAAAAAAATCAAAAAGGTTTGATGGGTGCTGTGTTCTTGTATCAGATTTTTAATGTCTATTTATCAGATGCTAAATTGGGCGATGCTGTTGATAACACCACTTTAGTAGCTGGCAAAAACTACACGGCAATGGAACATTATGCCGATGAAGCATTTGGTTATTTTGGTGCCCCAATCGATTTTAAAGCGAATTATACTGGCACAGGAACTCCTAGATATTGGGCAAGTTATAGCGCCGAAATGGATGCTGTTTTAGGTTGTACCGATAAAATTATGTTGGCTTTTAGAACCATGCGTGCTGCCATCACGAACAAAGATATGGCTACTAAAAATCAACAACGTGATATTTTATATACCGAGTTGGAAAAATTAGTGGCTGCTTGTATCATTCATTATGCAAACGAAGTTTTGGTAGAAACCAATCAAGGAAATATTTTGCATGCCCTTTCTGAAATGTATGGTTTCATGCAAGGTTTGAAATACAATACTGTAGAGAAAAGAAAAATTTCTAATTCAGAATTAACTGTATTGTTCAATCATTTGGGTACCAATCTTTGGAATGTTACTTCTAATGGATTGAATGCTATTAAAGATGATTTGGCTGCCCGTTACGGATTAACTGCAGTTAAAAATACATTGTAATTTATGCGCGCTTTACTTGGGATATTTATAGTTACTTTGCTTTCTTGCTCATCTTGCAAACCCAAAGACAAGGAGAAAGAAAAAGAGTTTGATTTAACGGGTATGCTAACTAATGTTGGCGAGAACATTATAGTACCTTCTTATCAAAATTTTAAAAGTACTGTAGATATCCTAAGTGTTGCTGCCGATACTTTTGCCAATAACCCAACTACTCCTCACTTGCTTAGTTTAAGAGTTGCTTTTAAAAATGCTTACATCAACTGGCAAAAGTGCGATGTATTTGAATTCGGTCCGGCTATGGACAATGCTCTTCGCGCCAATTTCAATGTGTATCCAACAGATACTGCAAAAATTACCACCAACGTTTCTTCGGGTTCTTTCAATATAGATGTGCTAACTAACAGCGATGCTAAAGGTTTTCCTGCCATCGATTTCTTGTTGTATGGCGACAATCAAATTGATGCACACATCCTTGCCACATTTACAACACATACTAATGCGGCTAACAGAAAGCAATATTTGTTGGCCTTAATTTCTGGCATCAAAACCAAAACTGATGCTACCGTAAGTGCTTGGGGAAGCTATATCACTACCTTCAAAACTTCGTTGGGTTATAGTGTTGGAAGTTCTGCTGGCTTATTGGTAAACGCCATGAACAGTTATTACGAAAGATATCTTCGTGATGGTAAAGTGGGGATTCCGGTGGGTATTCGTTCGTTGGGTATTGCCTTGCCTCGACAAACAGAAGCATTTTACGGAAAGTTTTCTACCGAATTGTTGAATGCCAGCTTACAGTCATTTCAAAATTTGTATTTGGGTAAATATGGTTCTACCAATGGTTTAGGTTTAGATGATCATTTGGTGGCTTGCGATGGTGCTGCCATAGATGAGAATTTACGCAACTACTTAGCAGATGCCGTTGTGGCTTGCAATAGTTTAAGCGATCCTCTGTCGCAACAAATCATCAACAATCAAACTTCGGTAGAAGCGGTGTATTCTAAATTGCAAAAAGTAATTATTCCGCTCAAAGTAGATATGCCTTCTAAATTGGGTATTCTAATTTCTTATCAAGACAACGACGGCGACTAATGAATAAGTTTCTTGCCTATATTCAAAAGCCTGTGCACATTGCGCCTTTGGCCATGTTTAGGGTTTTGTTTGGCGGAATGATGTTTTTTAGTATTCTTCGTTTTGCTTTCAAAGGATGGATTTACGATCTATACATTAAGCCTTCTTTTTACTTCACCTACATGGGTTTTTCATGGGTTAAACCTTTGGGGGAAGTGGGCATGTATTTGGTTTTTATAGCGCTTGCTTTAAGTTTTTTATTTGTGATGTTGGGCTACTTTTACCGCTTTGCCAGCGTGAGTGCTTTTGTATTGTTCACCTATGTTGAGCTTATCGACAAAAGCAACTACCTCAACCATTATTACTTCATTAGTATTGTTTCTTTTTTGATGTGCTTTTTACCGGCATATCGCTATTTTTCTATAGATGTGTGGCGCAAACCAACTCTTAAAGTTTCGCATGTTCCCTTTTGGATGACGGCTGCTATAAAACTACAATTGGGTATGGTTTACTTTTTTGCTGGCTTGGCTAAAATCAATTACGATTGGTTGTTTAATGCAATGCCCTTGCGTTTATGGTTGCCACCTAGGCAAGATATGCCTATTATTGGCACTTTGTTTACTTACACTTGGGTAGCCTATTTCTTTAGTTGGTTTGGCTGTATTTACGATTTAACTATTCCTTTCTTTTTGTGCTTCAAAAAAACCCGTACTTGGGCTTACGTTTTTGTGATTCTTTTTCATGTGCTAACGGGCATGCTCTTTTACATTGGTATGTTTCCTTACATCATGATTGTTTCAACACTCGTGTTTTTTAATGCCGATTTCCATCTTAAAATTATCGCGTGGTTCAACAAATTGTTTCGCATCAACAGCACCGATATTTATCTGCCTTTAGAAGAAAAGCATTCGGTTTTACGCAACTTTTTATTGCTTTTTTTTAGCATTCAAATTATTTTACCATTTCGTTATGCAGCATATAGCGGTAAGCTTTTTTGGCACGAAGAGGGTTTTCGTTTTTCATGGCGTGTTATGCTCATGGAAAAAGGTGGTTACGCCATTTTTAAAGTGAAAGACAAAGACAGCGGACGAAGCTGGGAAGTGCGCAACTACGATTTTCTTACTCCGGTTCAAGAAAAAATAATGAGTACACAGCCCGATATGATTTTACAATTTGCTCACTTTTTGGCCGAAAAATACCATAAAAAGGGTATGCCTAACGTGGAGATAAAAGTGGAATGTTATGTAACTTTGAACGGCTCTCCCAGCAGGCTTCTCATCAATCCCGAAGTTGATTTAACCAAGGTGAATGAAAGCTTTAAAAAAAGAGATTGGGTGTTGCCTTTTGAAGAGTAATGAAAGTTTTTGCATCATATCTATTTTTTCTTTTTTCTTGTTTGCCCTTCTCTTCTTGGGCTTTTACCATCAGTGGTAAAGTTACTGCTGCAGCCGATAGCAACATTTTACAAGGCGCACATATTGTTATTGAAGAGAACAGCAATATGGCTTATACCAATGCTAAAGGTGAATATGTGTTAAGCGGCGTAAAAGCAGGTTCTTACCATGTGCTGGCTATGTTTGAGGGCAAAGAAACACAACGTGTTGAAGTAACAGTTTTAGATAAAGATGTGCGTGTAAATTTTGTGCTGATTGATTTTTCTACCGTGATGGAAACCATTCAGGTGAATGCCAAAAAAAATGATTTCTCTATTGGCAAACTCAAAGAGGTGGAGGGCACTTCTATTTACTCGGGTAAAAAAACAGAGACGATTGATGTAAACAATACTTCTGCGAATAAGGCTACCAATAATGCCCGACAAGTGTTTGCTAAAATTGCGGGCTTAAACATTTGGGAGAGCGATGGGGCTGGTATTCAGTTGAGTATTGGTGGTAGAGGTTTAAATCCCAATCGCGTTTCTAATTTCAATACGCGCCAAAATGGCTACGATATCAGTGCCGACGCTTTGGGTTATCCAGAAAGTTATTACAGTCCGCCTACAGAAGCAGTGGATAGGATTGAGATAGTGAGGGGCGCTGCATCATTGCAATACGGAACTCAGTTTGGCGGTTTTCTCAATTTTAAATTGAAGAAAGGTGCAGAGAATAGAAAGTTTGAATTGGTATCCCGACAATCATTAGGTTCTTTTAATTTTTTCAATTCATTCAACAGCGTGGGTGGTACTTTGGCCAAAGGGAAATTAAACTATTATGTTTTTGCACAGCGCAAACAAGGTGATGGCTGGCGCCCCAATTCTCAGTTTCACGTTAACGCTGGTTATGCTGCTGTGCGCTACAAATTCAATGATAAATTTAGTGTGGGTGCCGAGTACACTTTTATGGATTATTTGGCACATCAGCCTGGAGGATTAACAGATGCAATGTTCAATAAAAATCCGCTTCAATCTATTAGAGCCCGCAACTGGTTTGCGGTAAATTGGAATTTAGCGGCAGTGCATGCCGATTATAATTTCAGCAAAATTAGTCGGGTTAACTTTCGTGCTTTTGGTTTGCTAGCTGGCCGAGATGCCTTGGGTATCTTAGATCAAATTACGCGTGCCGATGAAGGAGGAAACAGAAATTTACTCACCGATGATTTTAAGAATGTGGGCGCCGAATTGCGCTTTTTACAATATTACAAAACGGGAAAAACAGCTTCTGTTTTTTTAATTGGTGGTAGATATTATCGCGGCTTGACTTTAAGAAATCAAGGTTTGGGCGATTCTACATCTGATGCTAATTTCAACTACATCAATCCCAACGAACCCGAAAATTCTAAATACATTTTCCCTAGTCAGAACGTC
This sequence comes from Flavobacteriales bacterium, assembly GCA_049430665.1. Classification (GTDB taxonomy): domain Bacteria; phylum Bacteroidota; class Bacteroidia; order Flavobacteriales_C; genus JAHEZL01. Next base: position 11,161 of record JBMTCG010000003.1, read on the forward strand.
TCCTTTTTTGCCGAAAATATTTTTCGTTTAAACCATCGTTTGGCCATTACGCCAGGAGTTCGCTTTGAATATATCGATACGCGTTCTAGTGGGTATTACAATGTGGAGAATAAAAATTTGGCCGGACAAGTCATTTACAAAGCGCAGTTTCAAGATAGTAGAGAAAGCAAAAGAAGTTTTGTGTTGGGCGGTTTAGGTGCCAGTTATCAAGCCACAAAAAGTGCTGAGGCTTATGCCAATTTTTCGCAAAATTATCGTTCTATAAACTTCAACGACATGAGGGTGGTGAATCCTAATTTTCAAGTCGACCCTAACCTAAAAGACGAAACTGGTTATACCTTCGATGCGGGTTACAGAGGCAATCACAAAAACTATTTGTATTTCGATTTCACCTTTTTCTATTTGGGCTACAATAATAGAATTGGTTCGGTATTACAAACAGATACTGTTTCGTACACCACTTATTTGTTGCGCACCAATGTATCTGATTCTAGGACTTATGGTGTAGAAAGTTTCTTGGAAATTGATTTCTACAAATGGCTTATCAAAGGCCGAAGAGACATGAAGATTTCTTGGTTCAGCAACTTTACGATTATGCAGGCCAATTACTTGGGAAGTGAGCAAAAAGCATTTGAAGGAAAACAGGTAGAATTAGTGCCGCCATTGATGTGGAAGACAGGTTTGCGCTACAAGTACAAAGCATTTTCGGCTTCAGCTCAATACTCTTATACCGCGAAACAATACACCGATGCTACCAACACAGAATACACTGCCAATGCTGTAAACGGAATTATACCTACTTACTCTATTTTAGATTTTAGTGCTGCCTACACTTACAAACGATTTACATTAGAAGGCACTGTTAACAATGCTTTAGACAGCCGATATTTTACAAGAAGGGCAGAAGGTTATCCTGGTCCGGGCATTATTCCATCAGATGCGCGAAGTTTTTATCTAACCTTACAGGTAAAGTTGTAAGGTTTAAAAAGAATTAAACTGTTCTCACGTTAACACCTTCTTGCGCTAAGTATTTTTTCAACTCAGGTATTGCAATCTCTTTAAAGTGGAAGATACTCGCCGCCAAAGCAGCATCAGCTTTTCCATTGATAAAAGTATTGCGAATATGTTCCATGTTTCCTGCGCCACCCGATGCGATGATAGGAATGTTGAGTAAGTCGCTCATCTTTGCCAAAGCTTCATCGGCAAAGCCAGCTTTGGTTCCATCGTGATCCATTGAGGTAAATAATATTTCTCCCGCACCACGTTTTTCTGCTTCTTGCACCCAAGCAAACAATTCTAAATCGGTTTTGATTCTACCGCCATTTAAATGTACAAACCAAGTTCCGTCGATTTGTTTTGCATCAACGGCAACTACTACACACTGACTCCCAAATTTATCCGATAGTTGATTAATCAAATCGGGATTCTTCACCGCTGCTGAGTTGATGCTAATTTTATCTGCACCAGCATTCAACACAGCGTGCGCATCTTCAACAGAAGAAATTCCTCCGCCTATGGTGAAAGGAATATTGAGTTGCTCGGCCACTTTGGTAGCGAGTTCAACAACCGTCTTTCTTTTTTCGTGAGTGGCGGTAATGTCGAGAAGTACCAATTCATCGGCACCTTCTTCGGCGTATAATTTAGCCAATTCTACGGGGTCGCCTGCATCGCGCAAACCAACGAAATTCACACCTTTTACGGTGCGACCGTCTTTGATGTCGAGGCAGGGTATGATTCTTTTACTTAGCATAATTTGATGTTAAGGACAATAGTTCCTTCGGGGTACCTCAGGATGACATACTAATCTCATCCATACTTTGGTTGTCATCCTGAGGTACCCCGAAGGAACTATTGTTCTATATATTAAATATCTCCAATTCTTTTAAACTAATTCTATTTTCGTAAATCGCTTTTCCTACAATCGCACCATAACAACCTGCTGCTTTTAAATCGTGTAAATCTTGCATAGTTGTCACTCCGCCGCTGGCAATAACATTCAATTTCGGAAATTTGGCAATCATCTTTTTGTACAATTCTGTTGCCGTTCCTTGTAGTGCTCCATCCTTCGAAATGTCGGTACAAACAGTGTATTCGGCACCTTTAGCAACATAGTCGGCAAGAAAATTCCAAAGGTCAATGCCCGAATCTTCCAACCAGCCGTTAGTGGCAATTTTCTCGTCTTTCACATCGGCGCCGAGAATAATTTTATCGCCATAATTTTTAATCCATGAAGAAAAAATATCGGGATTTTTCACCGCTATACTTCCGCCAGTAACTTGTGCTGCACCGCTGTTGAAAGCCAATTGAATATCGCTGTCGGTTTTAACTCCGCCACCAAAATCAATAGTTAGTGAAGTTCCTTTAGCGATGTTTTCTAATACTTTGTAGTTGATGATGTGTCCGCTTTTCGCGCCATCTAAATCCACCAAGTGCAAACGCTTCAAGCCAGCAGCTTCAAACATTTTAGCTACTTCTAAAGGATTCTCGTTGTACACTTTTTTTTGTGCGTAATCGCCTTGTGTGAGGCGAACACATTTGCCGTCGATGATGTCTATTGCTGGAATGATGAACATATTTATCTTGAGTTTTTATTCAGTATGGGATAGTAATTAACTCTCCCCATTTTCAAGGGGGAGTACCCGAAGGGGGAGGGGGTTAATAGAAGGACAATTCCAAAAAAGGAAAATAATCTATTTAATGACCACCTCGCCTGCGGCACTCCTCCTTGAAAAGGAGGAGAGTTAGTTAGCGCTATATCACTTGCTGCAATCACAATTAAAGAGCTAAAAAGTTTTTCAAAATTTGCTCGCCAACTTTTCCACTTTTCTCAGGGTGATACTGACAAGCATAAAAATTATCTTTTTGCAATGAAGCTGTGAAAGGATTAATGTAATCACAGGTTTCAACGGTGTATTGATTTATAGGAATATAGTAACTGTGCACATAATAAGTTTGAACATTTTCTTGATTGAAAACCTTGTTGTCTAAATGCCCCAGGCGGCTCGCCTGCCAACCCATGTGCGGAACTTTCATCGTAGGATTAAAAAGTTTAACGGTCTCATCAATAATTCCAAGGCACGGTGTGCCCCCTTCTTCAGAAAACTTACACAACAATTGCATACCTAAACAAATACCCAATACATGCTGTTTCAATTGAGGAATAAGCGTGTCTAAACCTTGCGCCTTCAACTCGTTCATGGCAGCTTGTGCGTGACCAACTCCTGGAAAAATAACTTTATCTGCAGCTAAAATCTCCTCAGCATTGTTCGAAAGAATAGGTGTTACACCCAGTCGTTGAAATGCATATTTCACCGATTGTGTATTGCCTGCTCCGTAATTTATAATGACCAATTTCATCGCTCAAATTTTTAATTTTTAATTCTCAATTTTTAGTTGATCACTTCATTCATTAAGAATTAATAATTCACAATTAAGAATTGAAATCAAAGCGTTCCTTTCGTACTCGGAAGGCTTTGATTATCTGCATCGCGCTTAATCGCCATTTTTATAGCCTTTGCTAAAGCCTTAAAGATACCTTCAATTTTGTGGTGTTCGTTAGTGCCTTCTGCTTTGATGTTTAGGTTGCAACGGGCAGTATCACTAAACGATTTGAAGAAATGGTAAAACATTTCGGTAGGCATATCGCCCACTTTTTCGCGTTTAAATTCAGCGCTCCATTCAATCCACGGACGCCCACCAAAATCAATTGCCACTTGCGCCAAACAATCGTCCATTGGCAAACAGTAGCCGTAGCGCTCAACGCCTAATTTATTGCCCAAAGCTTTGTTGATACATTCGCCTAAAGCCAATGCGGTATCTTCAATAGTGTGGTGTTCATCAATTTCTAAATCACCTTTGGTCAACACAGTTAAATCCATTCCTGAATGGCGTCCGATTTGATCTAACATATGATCGAAAAAAGGCAATCCAGTAGAGATAGAAGTTTTACCAGAACCATCTAAATCTACTTCAATTTTAATTTTTGTTTCTTTGGTGTTGCGCTCTACAACAGCTGTTCTATCTGCTTTGCGCAAGAATTCCCAAATATTTTTCCAAGAAGTGGTTTTAATAGCGATCGTAGAAGCGAGGTCGTTTTCTTTAGCAGAAATTTCACTTGCGCCCAATGCTTCGTTGTTGTTTAACCAAATGCCTTTAGCTCCTAAATTGGCAGCAAGTTGCATGTCGGTAATTCTATCGCCAATCACAAAAGAGTTGGACAAATCGTATTCGCCCGTCATGTATTTTCCTAACATGCCTGTTCCCGGTTTACGAGTAGGAGCGTTGTCTTTAGCGAAAGTGCGATCTACGAATATGTCGGTAAATTCTATGCCTTCTCCTTTCAAAGAATTGATGATCATATTCTGACAAGGCCAGAAAGTATCTTCAGGAAAAGAATCTGTTCCTAAGCCATCTTGATTGGTCACCATCACCAAAACGAAATCTAATTTTTCGGCAATTTTACTCAGGTTTTGAAATACGCCTGGGTAGAATTCTAATTTGTTTAAATCGTCGACTTGGTAGTCGTTGGGTTCTTTAACAAGAACTCCGTCGCGATCGATGAATAGTACTTTTTTCATAATCTTTTATGTGTAGGACAATAGTTCCTTCGGGGTACCTCAGGATGACAACCACAGTACAGATGAGCTTAGTATGTCATCCTGAGGTACCCCGAAGGAACTATTGTTATGGTTTTATTTCATTTCTTTTAATGCGTTAATCACTTCTTTATTTTCCTCAGGTGTACCAACAGAAATTCTAATACATCCTTCGCATAATGTCACCGTATTTCTGTTGCGCACAATGATACCTTTTTTCACCAAATAATTATAGGTTGCGTTGGCATCATTTACTTTAGCTAAAATGAAGTTGGCATCGCTTGGATAAACCTTTTGAGTAATACTTAACTTCATCATTTCTTCGGCCAATGCTGCTCTTTCATGATTGAGGATTTCAATTTCTTGCATCACCTTAGCTCTTTCTTCTAACTTTTTCAACACTGCTTGTTGCGTAAGTTCGTTGATGTTGTAAGGAGGTTTTATCTTGTTTAAAACCTTAATGATGTCTTTGCTTGCATAAGCGATTCCCATTCGTAAAGCAGCCAATCCCCAAGCTTTAGAGAAAGTTTGCATCACAAATAAATTAGGGTACAAATCCAAGTAATTCACCCAACTTTCTTGTGTAGCGAAATCGGCGTAAGCTTCATCTATCACAACAATTCCATCAAATCCTTTTACAATTCTTTTGATGTCTTCGGGGTCGATGCTGTTGCCTGTTGGATTGTTTGGAGAGCAAATAAACACAAGCTTTGTGTTAGGATTAATTGCGGCTAAAATCGCTGGAAAATCCAATTGAAAATCTTGCGTTAACGATACCTTTTGAATCTGTACATTGTTGATGTTGCTGTACACTTCGTACATTCCGTAAGTGGGGGGAAGTATAATTACATTGTCTTCTTTTGGCTCGCAAAAAGCACGAATAATTAAATCGATTACTTCATCGCTACCATTACCAAAAAGGATTTGTTCTTTGTCGATGTTTTTGATCACCGCCCATTTCTTTTTCACTTCCCATTGCATTGGGTCGGGATAACGATTTTGTCCGGTGTTAAACGGATTTTCATTCGCATCTAAATAAATGCTTGCTTCGCCCGAGAATTCGTCTCTGGCAGAGGAGTAGGGGGTTAGCGCTTTAATGTTGGGGCGCAATATTTTGTTTAAATCGAAACTCATATTATTCTCTTTTTAATCTAATGCTTACCGCATTTTTATGTGCAATTAATTCTTCTGCTTCTGCCATAATTTCAATCACGTTGCCTAGCTCTTTCAAACCATCTTGTGTAATTCTTTGGAAGGTAATTTTCTTCACAAATGAATCAACCGATACGCCGCTGTATGCTCTTGCGTAGCCATTTGTAGGTAATGTGTGATTCGTTCCCGATGCATAATCACCAGCACTTTCAGGCGTGTAATTACCTAAGAAAACAGAACCAGCATTAACAATTCTATCTACAAAGAAAGCTTCTTCTCTGCTTTGTAAAATCAAGTGTTCGGGAGCATATTCGTTAATTAAAGCCAGGGCTTGGTAAACATCTTCTACACAAATCAAGATGGAATTATTTAGAGCTTTAGCGGCGATTTCTTTTCGAGGTAAATCGTTCAATTGTTTTTCCACTTCAGCTTTAACTTCAGCTATCATGTTTTCTTGTGTGGTAACGAATACCACTTGCGAATCGGCACCGTGTTCTGCTTGCGACAATAAATCGGCAGCGATGAAAGAGGCATTGCCCGAATCATCAGCAAATACTAATACTTCTGATGGTCCGGCTGGCATATCTATCGCCACGCCTTCCATACTCGCGTATTGTTTGGCAGCTGTTACGTACTGATTTCCTGGTCCAAATATTTTGTATACCTGTTTGACTGACTCAGTCCCATAAGTCATTGCGCCAATCGCTTGCGTACCGCCCAATTTGTAAATTTCTGTGATGCCACATAAATCGGCAGCGAACAAAATAGCAGGATGAATTTTTCCTTCTTTGTTGGGAGGAGAACACATCACCATTTCTTTGCAACCAGCAATTTTAGCAGGAATCGACAACATTAAAACAGTAGAAAAAAGAGGAGCAGAGCCGCCAGGAATGTACAATCCCACTTTTTCAATAGCCGTAGTTTTTCTCCAGCAATCAATACCGTTCGATATTTTAACGGGCGCTTCAACAGTTAATTGATTCTCGTGAAACTTGCGAATGTTGCGTGCTGCTTTTTCAATAGATGATTTTAAATTCTCGGGTACCAAAGCAATCGCTTCTTCAATCTCTGCTTTTGAAACTTTTATAGAGCTTAAGTTGCAACCATCAAATTTAGAAGTGAATTCTAAAAGAGCTTTGTCGCCTTCGGCTTGAATTTTAGCAAATACTTCGGCCACCACTTTTTCCAAATTCGCTTTGGTTTGTGTGGGACGCTTTAGTATTTCGTTCCAGGATTCTTTGGTTGGATTAATGTATGTTTTCATGGTGATAATTCTCAATTTTTAATTTTTAATTCTTAATTGGTTCTGCTTGCAAGGTTTTAAGAATTGACGTGAGCAATTTTACCAATTCGTGACAGAGAGTTATTTGATCATCTACGTTTATTGAGGTGAGCTTACTGTCTTTAATTAAACTTAGCCAATAAAGAGTTTCACGAGCTTCTTTAGAAGCAATAGAAAGCTTGGAAATAAAATCTTTTTTTGATTGGGCAGCGCTGGCCTCTGTGACATTAGCCCCAACGCTCGTTCCCGATCTCAATAATTGTTTAGAAAGTACAAATTCCTTTTCGTTCTGAAGTTCCTTGTAAAGAGCAATAATTACCAATGCAAATTGATAACTTTTTTTCTTTATAACATTATCTTCCTTCATCAATCAAAAATTAATAATTAAAAATTATGAATTAATTATATAACCATTTTTTCAATTGGAACGATAAGTATCCCCTGCGCGCCCGTTGCTTTCAACTGATCAATAATATTCCAAAAATCACTTTCAGTTATTACAGTATGAACAGAGCTCCAGCCTGAAGCAGCCAAAGGCATCACCGTTGGAGATTTCATGCCTGGAAGAATTCTAATGATTTCGTCAATCTTATCGTTTGGCGCATTTAATAACACATATTTGTTGTTTTTAGCCGCCATCACAGCATCAATTCTGAACAATAATTTATCTAAAATTTCTTTTTTACCCGCGCTCAAATTTTTGTTGGTTGCCAATACCGCTTCGCTTTTCAGCATTACTTCCACTTCTTTCAATCCGTTTTTAAAAAGCGTACTTCCGCTGCTTACTAAGTCGGCAATACCATCTGCCAAACCAATGTTAGGTGCAATTTCCACCGAACCAGAAATCACGTGAATATCTGCATTGATTCCTTTCTCTTTGAAGAAGGCGTTAACGGTGTTAGGGTAAGAAGTAGCGACTTTTCTGTTTTGAAACCATTGCAAACCTGGGTAATCCACTTCCTTTGGAACAGCCAATGACAAGCGGCATTTAGAGAAACCCAACTTGCGAAGATTCACCAATTCCTTCTCTTTCTCAATCAAGGTATTTTCACCAATGATAGAGATGTCGGCAACGCCATCGGCCAAGTATTGAGGTATATCGCTGTTTCTAAGGTAAAGCACTTCTAAGGGGAAGTTGGTAGCGGCAGCCTTCAATTGGTCTTTGCCGTTGTCTACTTTGATACCGCATTCTTTTAACAGTTGAATGGAGTCGTCGAGTAGTCTTCCTGATTTTTGTACTGCAATTTTTAAAGTTTCCATTTTTCTAATTCTAAAATTTATGTAGTGGTTTAAATGCAAAAACCCGCCGATAGGGGCGGGTTTTGCTTTGTATATTATATTACAGCATCATCGCGCTCACCTATTGGCAAGAGTTGTTATGGTGATGATGATGTACAGTTAAATTCATTTTATTATTCGTTTGTGGCAAATGTATAAGATTAAATTTGTTTTGCAAAAAATAGATAAATTTTAATGTGGGTGGTTTTTTAAGGAGTGCGTCACCAACTCCACTTCTCCCTTTTAAAAAGGGAGAGTGCGGAATTGCTTGTGAAGGGGCAAGAGGGATTTTGCAGCAAATAAATTAATAAGTGTAGAAAATCCCTCTTGCCTTTCCGCTCTATGGCCAACACACTCTCCCTTTAAAAAAGGGAGAAGTGGAGTTAGTGATGCAGGGCGTAATAAGCACTCTTAATAAAAAGTGTACTTGTATTTGGTTTTCTTTTCGAAAGTGTTGTTTTTCTTCTCAATTTTTTCAAGAGGTAAGTGATTTTCTTTTTTATATTCAAAAGAATAAATACTCACTTTTTTAGTGGTTAGGTATGAGGCCAATGAAGATGCTTTTTCTTTTATCTTTAAATTATCATCGTCATAAAAATATTCCCATATTGTATTTATTTCTTGTTTGCCCTCATCATTAGGAGAGTATAATTTTTCTTCAATAATGTTACCTCTTGTGTCGTATTTATAGTAGTAATCCTCACTCGGCTGTCCGTACAATAAAGAAATGCATGAAATTTTGTTTCCATATGAATCATAGGAATAATGGTAGACAAAATTTACTGTATCATTATTCTCACAGCGTTCTTGTTTTATCATTTTTTTTTTCATTGTTATATGTGTTTTTATATTTTTCAAAATAGTCATTTCTTTTAGGAAATCCATATTTTATTAATGTGTCTTGACCATTTTCATCAATGTAATGATTCCAAACGTCTTCCACTTTTCCTTCACCATCGTAGTTAGTCTCTTTTATAAGTATATTGGTGCTATTGAATTCATAAATTGATGATGATTCTAGTTTATTTTCTGCATTAAAATACTTTACGCTAATGATATTTCCCGAAATGTCGTATTCGATTGTTTTGTAGCTAGTTATTTTTTTCTTTTCGTCAAAAAATGTCTGCTCTTCAGTTTTGATTTTGTTTTGTTGGGCGAACAGTGATAAACTACAAAAGATTGTGAAAAGGGTATATATTATTTTCATGGTTAATTTTTTATGTACAATTTCTCATTCATATATTTAGACATCACTCCTTTATTAAAAAAGGCTCAAATATTTATCACATCACCTCCTTCAAAAACGGTGCAGTATGCCCTTTTCCTTTGTTCACCATCTCCTCTGGAGTTCCTTCAAAAACAATGGTTCCGCCTTCTTTGCCGCCTTCCGGACCAACATCAATTATCCAATCGGCGCATTTGATGACTTCCATGTTGTGCTCGATGAGCCACAATGAATTTCCGCTTTCGATGAGTTGGTTGAAGGCAATCAATAGGTTTTGAATATCGTGTAAATGCAAACCTGTTGTGGGTTCGTCGAAGATGAAAAGGGTAGAGGTGGCTTCGGCTCCTTTGGCTAAGAAAGATGATAGTTTTATTCTTTGTGCCTCACCGCCGCTGAGGGTGCTCGATGATTGTCCGAGCGTGATATAACCCAACCCCGTTTCTTTCAAAGGTAAAATCTTGTTAACTATTCTTTGCTCTATCGATGAACGGCCTTTGCCATAAGTAGGCGCTGCCATGAAGAAATCAATGGCATCTTCAACCGTTAAGTTTAAAATATCACTGATGTCTTTTTCGCGGTATTTAACTTCTAAAACTTCGTCTTTAAATCTTTTTCCGTTGCACTCGTCGCACAACAAATGCACGTCGGCCATGAATTGCATCGATACTGTTACCGTTCCTTCGCCTTCGCATTTTTCGCATCTTCCACCATCAACGTTGAATGAAAAGTGCGATGGTTTGTAGCCGCGCACTTTGCATAATGGCTGCTCACTCATCAAAGTTCTTATGTCGTCGTAAGCTTTTAAATAAGTAACAGGATTCGATCGAGATGACTTACCAATGGGATTTTGATCGATAAATTCTACATTTTTAATGAGATGTAAATCGCCGCCAATTTTTCCGTTTTTACCAGCTGGCAATTTATTAACGTGGTTAGATATTTCTTTGTAAACAATATCTTGAATTAAGGTGGATTTGCCCGAACCACTCACCCCAGTGATGATGGTTAAAACCTCTAATGGAAGCGATGCGCTCACGTTTTTAAGGTTGTTCATCTTGGCATCGCTCACCGTAACTTTATGCTTCCATTTTCTTCGCGATTTTGGCGTGGCGATAGATAATTTGCCGGTAAGATATTGAGTGGTTAAACTCTTTTTTGCCGACATTAATTCTTTGTGCGTACCAGCGAAAACAACTTCTCCGCCGTGGGTTCCGGCTTGCGGACCGATATCAATTAAGTAATCAGATTCCTTCATGATTTCAGGATCGTGTTCTACCACAATCACCGTGTTGCCTAAATCGCGCAACGATTTTAAAACCTTTATCAATCGCAAAGTATCGCGCGAATGCAAACCAATACTCGGCTCATCTAAAACATACATGGAGCCCACCAAAGAAGAACCTAAGGAAGTCGCTAAGTGAATACGCTGCGATTCACCACCCGATAAAGTGTGCGACGGACGGTTTAAATTCAGGTAGCCCAAACCTACATCCATCAAGTATTGGATGCGATTTTTTATTTCGTACAGAAGTCGCGATGCGATGTGTGCTTCTTGTTTGTTGAGTTTAATGTTGTTGAAAAAATCGTGCACTTCGTCGATAGGCGCTTCCATCAGTTCAAAGATGTTTTTACCATCTACTTTAATGTAAAAAGCTTCTTTGCGAATCTTACTTCCTTTGCAATCGGTGCAATCTGTTCTTCCGCGGTAGCGCGCCAACATCACACGGTATTGTATTTTGTACAACTTACTTTCTACATGTTTGAAGAAGTCGTTGATACCATCAATTTCTTTGTTTCCTTTCCACAACAAATCGCGGTCTTTTTCGCTCAATTCGTTGTACGGTTTGTGCACCGGAAAATCGTATTTGTAAGCTTTGTTGATGAAATCTTTTTTCCATTCACTCATCGTTTCGCCCTTCCAGCAAGCAACAGCATCTTCGTAAACAGAAAGGTTGCTATTGGGAATAACGAGATGTTCTGCGATGCCTAAAATTTGTCCGAAACCCTCGCAAGTTCTACACGCACCCAACGGACTATTAGGATTAAAAATATGAGGAGTAGGTTCTTGAAAAGTGATGCCATCGGCTTCAAAAACGATGGAGAATTTTTCGCTAATTATTTTCTTATCGTGAATCTCCACTTCACAATGTCCGTTACCAATTTGAAAAGCAGTTTGGATAGAATCTTCTGTTTGCGAAAGGAAATCATCATCGCTAGAAACGCTAAAACGATCAATCACCACAAACAAATCATCGCTACTTTTAAATTTTTTGACGTCTTCGAGCAATTCATCGGTGCGAATAATTTCACCTTTGTATTTAATTCTCTCGAAACCTTCTTTAATTAATTCTTCTAAGAAATCTTTGGGAGCTGTATCTTCTGGTTTAACGGGAGCCAAAAGCAGTCCGCGCTTTCCTTCATGTAATTTAATAAAATCAATCACATCTTGCACCTTATGCTTCTTCACCTCTTTGCCCGACACAGGAGAATAAGTTCTACCGATTCGCGCAAAAAGAATACGAAGATATTCGGCAATTTCTGTGGCCGAACCAACAGAAGAACGAGAATTTTTGGTAGTTACTTTTTGTTCAATAGCAATGCTGGGCGATAGACCTTTAATATAATCAACATCGGGCTTGTCAATTTTTCCCAAGAACTGACGCGCATACGAAGATAAACTTTCCACATAGCGTCTTTGTCCCTCAGCATAAATGGTATCAAAAGCCAATGATGATTTTCCCGAACCCGATAACCCCGTTATTACCACAAGCTTATCGCGCGGAATAACCACATCGATGTTTTTTAAATTGTGCACACGGGCACCTTTAATGATGATGAATTGCTTTGGATTGAGGTTTAAAGACATGGGGTAAAAATAAAGGAATTATTTTTAGATTTATGGAAATAATTATGGTAAATGCACGAAGCGCTAAATGAAATATGTATTGCTTTAAATTATGATAGATTTAAAGCAAAAATAGTTGAAGAAGTATTGATAGTTGAAGATTCGATAAAATCTTCGTTGGCAAACATTTTTCCTGCTTTCTTGATGCTTGTAATATTCGGCTATTTAGGGTTTTATTTCTTGTCAGTGATTTTGGCATTGATAGAAGTTGCTGTCATTTTTTATACAGTTAAAAAGATAAAGGGGATCGAGTCATTTAATTTCATTGACTTAAAAAATAAAAAGGTTAAGTGTGAACCAAATAAATTTGAAGTCGGTTTTGAAGAAATAGAAAAGATAATTGTAGAGAAAGGCACATTAGTTAGAGGCGAAGATAAAATTGAAATTCAAAATGTTTTTTTAAGGCTAAAAAACATGAAAAATAAAAACAATAAAGTATTGATGATTAGTTTTCATGAAAACGGAGATTTTTACAACCAATCAGCAAAAATCCAAACCGCCATGAAAAACATATTCAATGTTCCTGTTTGGATGGCGAATCAAGAAGAGAATTAATTTTCAAAGCAACTCCGTCATTGCGAAAATTTTGTACCCCAAATTAAAGCAATCTCATTGTGCGTGCATTAACAGCTTGATGAATGACATGCAGAACAATTTTACTTGATTATTATAAAATTCAATTGTATATTCAGAACACAAATTTCCTACGCATGAAGAGAATACTGCTTATTTTACTTGTTTTTACAACAGCATTAACTTACTCTCAAACTGTGGATTTGGTGAGTCCGGCAGATGGTGTAAACAATCAGCCAATCCGCATAAAATTTAGATGGCTTCACGATGCAGCTTATGTTAATTATGAAGTGGAGTTTGATACATTGATCGACCTTTCATCATCGGCCAAGATGAGCATTGCTGATGGAGTTGATTACAGTGCATTAAATGCAGCCGATACCATTACACAGCTTGATTCAAATTTTTATTTTGGTAAAACATATTATTGGAGAGTAAGAGGAGTTAATGGAAATATTACTTCATCGTGGAGCACTGTTTATAGTTTTACTATTCGCAGCGCACCACTTCTTACTTCCCCCAGTTGATGGATCGGTTTTAAATGTTTTTAATGTGCTGTTTCGTTGTGAGGCAATTTTAGGAGCTACTCAATACCGCTTTCAGGGAGGTAGCACGACTGTGTTTATTTCGCCTATTTATAATCATGTTATTACAGCAAGCAACTACAACATACTCGACAAGTCGAGCGTAGGGTATTTTGTAAATAGTATCACTACAAATGGCGATTATTATGTTAGATTGCAGGCTATAAGCTATCTAGATAGTTCTGCATGGTCGAATGTTGCAAAGTTTACTTTTGAAGTGAGTAATTCTGTTGAAGAAGTTAATTTGAGCAGTAATTCGTTGTATCCAAATCCTAGTTTAGGAATGCTTAATGTTAAGCAAGAAGGCGTAACCCAGCTCGTGGTGTTTAATATGGCAGGGGAAGAGGTGTTTAGAACGAATTCGAATACGGTAATTAAAACTGTAGATCTTTCTCAGTTGAGCGATGGAATGTATCAAGTGTTATTGTTTTCCGGTGAAAAACTATACGCTCAAAAAGTTAGTGTGATAAGGTGAAATTAGTTCTTCAGTAGTTTCTGAGTGCTCACAATTTCTCCTTCATTGTTGATGAAAGTAATAATGTAAAGGCCACTAGTCAGCAAGGATAGATCTATCGTTTCATTTCTTTGAACCGACCGACTTAGAATAAGTTCTCCATTGATATTGTGGATTTTTAAATTACCCTCTGAGGAATTTAGTTGAATTTTATTTTCGCTGGGGTTGGGGTAAAAGCTAAAATTGTTGAGCGAATTTTCTTGCACAGCGGTAGGTATATTCCACGTGATTTCTTTTACACCTCCCCAATTGCTGCAAAATGGAATACAAAGGGGAACGTAAATATAGCCAGCGTAAATTTTATTTTGATATAAGCCCAAGCCCCATGTTCCAATTCCGTTGTTAATTCCACCGTATGTGGTTACCGAATCTGGTGCCGATGGATTGGCAACATTAACAACATTGATATCGCTTTTACCTGTAGCTATAAAAACTAATTTTGAATTGAGGTCGAATTGAATTTCGTTGGCGTGACCGCGATTGGCAAACCAGTTAGCCGTTCCCCAGGGATTCCACCATGAAACAAGCGCTATGTTTGATGTGTCTTTAATATTTAAAATTTCCATCCCTGCATAATCTACAGCAACATAAAGTAGGGTGTCGTTCAGCACTACATGTTGTATGCACGAGGTTTTCCGTTCATTGCCGGATTAGAATATTTTCCTGTTTCTTTTGGGTTTTGTTTATCGTTGCAATTGATGATTCTTATGCCTCCAGCATCGCAGCACAAATACACAATGCCATTTTTTACCGACATTCCACGAGCATTGTATTTAGCTGGGTCGGGATTGTTGTCTGGAAAATTCATATTTGGAATAAGTTGAGATACCTTCTTTATATTCCTTTTGTCACTAATGTCAAACACTATGAGTCCGCTAGCCATCGCCCCAAAGTATGCGTAATTTCCTTCTACTTTTACAATACCGCCACCTTTTTTTGAGCCAGAATATTGCTTCCAAATATCTGTAATATATGCGTTATTCGGATTGCTTACATCAATGATAGCCATTCCCGGATATTCTGGATTTGTAAAAGAATTCCCTAAAGCTAAATACAAGTAATTACCATTTTGGGTAACACTCATTACGTCAAGCGTGTCTAATTGATTTTTGGTTATGTTTTTTACTTTGTTGGGAGTTCCACTTATGTCGTAAATCAATAAACCTTGTTCTTTTGCTGCCACATAAATATAATCACGAGCCTGTTGGTCGTGCTCAATGGTAAGAGCGGGGTAAGCGAAGTTGAAAGGAATTTCGAAGCCCAATTGCAAATTTACTTGCGGATTTTGAGCAAATAAAAAGTTGGAAACGAAAAGTAGAAATACATAAATTATTTTGCGCATCCTTGAGGGTTTTCTCAAAAGTCGAAAAATAAAGTGAACGAGTCAAATCTATTTTTGATAACGCGCAATAGAATCTCTTAAAGCCAACGATATATTTCGAGCATCTTCTTTTGAAATATGAACACCGTCAATAGTTTTAGGAGAAGGGAAGCTGTTTTGGAGATTGAAATACTTAATGTTGTGCTTTTTTACAAGCATTGAAATGAATTCGTCTTTGCTTGCCCAATAATTTTTTTGCATGGAATAAATTTCTGGAGAAACGGGAACTGAAATTAGATATACTTTTCCGTATTGTTTTAGCAGCTCAATTGTTTTTTCAAAATACAGCATTCGCTCATTTGATAAACAATTGCTGAGTGCCAACTTTTTGTAGTCCTCAATTTTTGCTTTGCGCATTGCTATTTCTTGCTCAGCAGTATAGTTGTTGTTTAGTTGCGTAAATCCATTTTCAAATTTAACCTTATTGCTTTCCATTGCTGGAAACAATCTATCGTACAGCGGCGTTTCATTTTTAAAAATGTATTCAAAATTCGGATTGGCGTTGATGATTTTTTGGCGGCCTAATGAATTTTTATCTTCGTTAAAGGTTGGTTTTTGCTTTTCTTGAGACAGGGCAAATGGGTCAATATCTAGTATAAAAATGGCATCTTTTTCCTTGGTTATTTTGTCTTGAATAGCATTGTAATATAATTCGCCGTAAGGAGAGGTGGCTGCAGTAAATGCGAAGTTGAGTAGGTCGTATTTTGCATCGAAGGCCGAGGGGTCGATGGCGAAGTTTGCCCTTGATGTGCCAATAATTAACGATTTGTGTTTCGCTTTGAATTTACTGTGGTTAATGTCTCTAAATAATTTAGCATTTTGTAGCACACTTAAATACACGGCTCCTAAACCGATGAAAGAAAGAATTGATATTTTAAGAATGAATTGCTTCATTTAAAATTGAAAATAGATAAATTGATCTCGCTCAAAAACACCTAAATAGACAATAACTAACACTAGTAAAATATAAATAATCCAGCGCATTGCCAGTGGAGCTTTGGTAAATCGAGATGCTATGTCGTTGTATTTGAATTGAATTATTTCAAAAGCAAAGAATAGGAGTATCATGCTAAATGAAATGAGTAGCTCTTCTTTCCTAAGTGTAGAATCTTGAAACATATATAAACCAATTTGTTCTTTTTTGATGTGAAAAGAATTTATGATGATTTGAAAAGCATCACTCACGCTATTGGCTCTAAAGAAGATGTAAGTAAAGCAAACAAAGCTAAAAGTGAGTAGCCAACTGAAGGTATTGTACAAAAAACTGGGCGTTTTTTTTGAGATAGATTTTCGCCATTTTTTTGATAGCAAATCATAAGAGATGGCTATACCATGCAGTGAACCCCAAATTACAAAAGTCCATTTTGCCCCATGCCACAATCCGCTTAAGGAAAAAGTAACGATAGCTGCAAAAACCACAGCGTACTTACCCCATTCTCTCTTGTTGGTAGCTATTGGAGTAAACAAGTAATCGGCAAACCATGTATTTAAAGAGATGTGCCACCTTCTCCAAAAAGATGCAATAGATTTTGATAGATATGGGAGGTTAAAATTCTTCATTAAATTGAAGCCTAGAATTCTAGCACTTCCAATAGCCATATCAGAATAACCAGAAAAATCGCAATAAATTTGAATGGCAAAGAAGACAGTAGCAATGATGACTGGAAAACCTTCTGAGTTGTAAGGATTGTCGTAAACTGAGGCTACATAAGGCGCCAATCTATCGGCAATAACAGCTTTTTTAAACAAACCAAAAGCAATGAGTTTAGCACCCGAAACTGCCTTGTTGTAATCGAAAGTTTGCGGTTCTTTTAAATGTGGTAATAGGTGGTTGGCTCGTTCAATAGGGCCAGCTACAAGTTGTGGAAAGAAGGAAATGAATAAGGAGAAATACCCGAAATGCCGCTCTGCTTTAGTGTTGCCTCTATACACATCTAGGGTGTAACTTAGCGATTGAAATGTATAGAAGGAAATACCAACAGGAAGCAAGATATCAAAATCGGGAAAAGCAGTTTTAATGTTGAACCAACCTAAGATGTTTTCGGTCGATTCTCCAAAAAAATTGAAGTACTTAAAGAAAAACAACATGCCTAAATTGGAGAGAATGCTAATGAACATCCATCTTTTCTTTAAGCTTTTTTCTTTGCTTTTTTCAATTTGAATGGCGCAACAGTAATCTACTATGGTGGAATATAGAAGTAAAAAAATGTACTTTACATTCCAGCACATGTAAAAGAAATAACTAGCTGCGAGCAAAAAAATCCATCTTTTTTTAGATGGTAAAGCATAATACAATGCAAATACAATTGGGAAAAATAGAAAGTATTCTAAAGTATTAAATTGCATTGCTTAAACTATTATCTCTGCTGGTGGGCGCTTTTAATCTTACCGTACACTCTTTCGTAATCGTTACATTTTTTGGCTAAAACGGCTACTACTTTAATTTGAAGCTGGTCGCTTTTCGGATTTTCTTTATCTATCTCTTTGCCCTGTTCGCCGCTTTTGTGACTTTCCATAATGGCAGCCTGATTTTTAGCGATAGCCTGATTAAGGCAGCTGTTGAATTCAACTTTTATTTTGGTGGCAGAAAGGGTGTCGGTATTAATTTTTTTCAAACAGATGCATGCCGTGTCGGCAATAACATCTTCGAGTAATACTTGTGCGTTAAGGTTTGTGCATACACTTAAAAGCAGCGTGAAAGTCAATAAGAAAAATGTTTTCATTTTAATAAATTTAAATTTTTACTTCAGCAGAAAAGTGTATCGAAATCCCAAATTACTGACCAAAAGTGGTTAGTCCGACTAAAATAGTTATTTTTAGCACGCAAAAAATTTTACAATGACATTAATTAAATCAATTTCGGGAATTAGAGGAACGATTGGCGGACCGGCAGGTAACGGCCTAACACCTTTAGATACAGTTAAATTCGCAAGTGCATACGGTACTTGGGTGAAACAAAACAGCAAGAAAAATAAAGTGAAAATCGTGTTGGGTAGAGATGCAAGAATCTCTGGTCCGATGATTAAATCGATAGTGATCTCTACTTTACAAGGTTTGGGCATCGATGTAATCGATTTAGATTTATCTACAACCCCAACTGTTGAAGTTGCCGTAGTTGATTTACATGCCGATGGAGGTATAATTCTTACCGCTTCTCACAATCCGAAACAATGGAATGCCTTAAAATTATTGAATTCTAAAGGAGAATTTATCAATAGTGAAGATGGTGCAAAGGTTTTGGCTTTGGCCGAAGAAGAAGCTTTTGAATATGCATCGGTAGATGATTTAGGTACTGTAATTAAACATGAAGGTGGTTTTATTCCCGAACATGTTAAACATATTTTAGCGCTTCCTTATGTTGATGTGGAGGCCATTCGCAAAGCAAAATTTAAAGTGGTGGTTGATGCCGTAAATTCTACTGGTGGTATTGCGGTCCCTTTCTTGTTGAAGGCTTTGGGCGTAACAGATGTAGTAGAAATGTACTGCGAACCCAACGGTATTTTTCCTCACAACCCAGAACCATTGCCAGAACATTTAACAGAAATTTCTGCAACAATGGTTTCTCAAAAAGCAGATATTGGTATAGTAGTCGACCCAGACGTGGACCGTTTAGCCATGGTTTGCGAAGATGGTTCTATGTTTGGCGAAGAGTACACTATTGTTTCTATTGCTGATTATGTGTTGTCGATGAAAGCTGGTAACACCGTTTCTAACTTATCTTCTTCTCGTGCTTTGCGCGATATTACCGAGGCTAGGGGTGGAGTGTATAACGCAGCTGCGGTGGGTGAGGTGAACGTGGTGAACAAAATGAAAGAAAACAATTCGGTGATTGGTGGTGAAGGTAATGGTGGTGTAATTCTTCCTGAGTTGCATTACGGCAGAGATGCCTTAGCGGGTATCGCCATTTTCTTAACGCAGTTGGCTAAAACCGATAAAACGGCTTCACAACTAAAAGCTTCTTTTCCTCAATATTATATCTCTAAAAACAAGATAGAATTAACGCCAGAAATCAATGTTGGTTTGATTTTAGAAAAGATGGCTGCGAAATATGCCAGCGAAGATATTAGCACTATCGACGGAGTGAAAATCGATTTCCCTAAAGAATGGGTTCACCTTCGTAAATCGAATACAGAACCTATCATTCGTATTTATTCTGAAAGTGCCGATAAAACCACTGCCGACAATTTAGCGAACAAAATTATTGCAGACATTAAAGCTTTGATATAATTGAAAGTTTACCTCGATAACGCCGCTACAACACCCCTCGCTGAAGAAGTGATTGGTGAGATTTCTAGTGTAATGCGTTCTCATTTTGGTAATCCTTCGTCTATTCACCAACAAGGTAGAGACGCTAGGGCTTTGGTGGAAATGTCGCGCAAGAAAATTGCTACTTTTATTGGTGCGCAATCTTCTGAAATTGTTTTTACATCGGGTGGAACTGAGGCCGATAATTTGGCTATTCACGCCGCTATTCGCGATTTAAAAGTGCAGCATATCATTTCTTCTGCTATCGAACATTCTGCGGTGTACAACACTTTGCGTAAATCTCACATCGATGTTCATTGGGTTAAAACCAATAAGCAAGGTGAAGTTGATATCAATCATTTGCGTGAATTGTTAGAGAAGTTAGAAGGTAAAGTATTGGTGAGTTTAATGCATGTAAACAATGAAATTGGAACGGTGCTGCCAATTCAAGAGGTAAGTTTGTTGTGCAAAGAATTTGGTGCTTTTTTTCATTCTGATACGGTACAGAGTATCGGACATCTTCCTATCAATGTGAAGGAAATAACTATTGATTTCATTACTTGTTCGGCACATAAAATTCATGGTTTAAAAGGAGTTGGATTTCTATATACGAATAAGAGAAATAAAATAGGTGCGCAAATTATTGGTGGCGGACAAGAGCGCGATATTCGCGGGGGGACAGAGAATGTGTTGGGAATTGTGTCGATGGCGAAAGCGCTTTCATTGTGCAATATCGAAGAAGAAGCTAAACATGCTCAATCTTTAAAAGATAGATTGTACAATGGTCTTAAAGCTATTTACAACGATGATTTAAAAGTGAATGGAAGTCTACAAAACGCAACTCCTTACGTGTTGAATGTTTGTTTGCCTGCCAAGCCGAACGCATCCATGTTGTTGTTTAATCTCGATTTAGAAGGCGTTGCTGTTTCAGGCGGTAGTGCATGTTCATCTGGAAGTCACAAGAGTTCAAGAGTTCTTACCGAATTGGCTATTGATGAGAGTCAGCCCGCCGTTCGTTTTTCGTTTAGTAGATATAATACAATAGAGGAGATTGATTTTGTGTTGGAAATACTTCAAAAGATTTACGCATGAAAATCACCTTCCTTGGCACCGGCACCTCTCAAGGTATTCCAGTAATCGCATGCGGTTGCGAGGTTTGTACTTCTTCAAACCCTAAAGACAATCGATTGCGCGTTTCGGTGATGATTGAGGTAGATGGAAAAAATATCGTGATAGATTCTGGTCCCGATTTTCGCCAACAAATGTTGCGCGAAAATGTAAAAACGCTCGAAGCTGTTGTTTTTACGCACGAGCACAAAGACCACGTTGCCGGCTTAGACGATGTTCGCGCTTTTAATTATTTCTCGGGCAAACACATGAATGTGTATGCCAACGAGCAAGTTCAAGTAGCTTTAAAACGCGAGTTTCATTATGTTTTTTCTGGAGAAAATTATCCGGGTATACCTAGGATAAATGTGCATACTATTGATACAGCCCCATTTGAAGTGAGTGGCGTAAAGTTTATTCCCATTCAGGTGTTGCATTACAAATTGCCTGTGCTCGGATTTCGGGTAAATGATTTCACCTACATCACCGATGCTAATTTCATTTCCGACGAAGAAATAGAAAAAATAAAAGGCACAAAAGTTTTGGTTTTAAATGCGCTGCGCCGCGAAAAACATATTTCACATTTCACTTTAGAAGAAGCCTTAGAGTTGGTGAAAAAGATAAATCCCGAGAAGGCATACTTTACGCATGTCAGTCACCAATTAGGATTACATGATGAAGTAAGTAAAGAACTACCCGCTAATGTGGAGTTGGCATATGATGGGTTGGTGGTGGAAATGTAAATTCCGCTTAATATATTTTCCTAATAACTTGAATTTTAGCAGAATATTGAATTTTATTCACCTGTAAATCAGCTTGTTGTGAAATATTTTTAATTAATCTATTAATCTTATAGACTTTAATATATATTTGCAATCGAATTTTTGTATAAATGAATTTAGTATTAATAAATAGTAATATGTCTTTAATTGCAGTGAAAGCAAGAGTTCTTGTTTTTGCTAGCGACTTGGTTTGCTGTTGTTGTTTCAACTAGCAATTCAATTAATTAATATTTATTACTCTATTAAATCAGTATACTAAAAATGAAAACAATAATTAAGTCGGGGAAGGGTAAAGGCTTATTACTTATTATATCTTTATTCAGCACAGTTCTGTTCGGACAAGTTGATTCTGCCAAGGTTCCTGCTAGGATAAGTGATTCAATTAAAGTAGAGTTGACATGTGTTTTGATTCCTCAGGTGAGCTATTTTCCTCCAATCGATACCACTTCAACTTCTATAAATATCTCTTTCGAATACCGTCCGCGCACAGAATTACGCAATGGTTTTCGTCAGCTAAGAAGTGACACGACAACGGCAGCTATTTTCACTTCACATCGTGCACGTTTGAATTTTGATATTCAAAAGAAAAGATTTGCCGCCGCTTTATCGATACAAGATATTCGCACTTTCGGTGCTGCCGATCCAAAATCGAACGCAGGAACCATTCAAGTGTTTGAAGCATGGGCAGAGCCATTTTTTACTGAACACCTTTCTTTAAGAATAGGAAAACAAAGATTCATGTTGGACAACAATCGCTTGTTTGCGCAAAACGATTGGCGAAACAATGGTGGTACGCACGATGCTGCAAAGTTAATTTACAAAAAGAACAAAGTAGAATCGCAATTGCTTTTCGCCTGGAACCAAAGTACAGAAGGGAATTATTTTTCCAATTTCAGTCCGGTTGGATTTAACAATTACAAATCTCTTTTGGTGGGTTATCTTCAATTGAAATCGAAAAATGAAAAGTTGATTTTTAGCACCACCAATTATTATGAAGGTTTTCAATATGGTAAAAATGGTGCGCATCAAAATTTTAGATACACCAATGGCGGACGATTAAAATTTCAAGATAAAAAGTTAGAAGCGGTGGCAATGGGATTCATTCAATGGGGCCACAACAATGTAGGCAAAAGATTATCTGCATTTTACTACCAAGCAGAAGGAAGTTATGTCATAAAGTACTTTAAGCTATTGCTTGGTGCCGAATTTAAAAGTGGCAATAGAGCAAATACCAACGATTACGATCGTGCTTTTCAATATCCTTATGGCGTAGCGCATTCTTTCAATGGAGCTATGGAATATTTTGCCAACGGTTTCGCTGGTTCGGCAAATGATTTTGGTTTAATTAATCCTTATTTAGAATTGAGTAAAGTAATCAAGAGTAAACTAAAAATTGCTCTTAGAAATCATTTGTTTTATTCTCAACATTTGGCTTACAATAAAACCTACGCACCAAGTAAGTATTTAGGTGTTGAAAGTGATTTCAATTTAACCTACTATCCAAATGGCTATACTAAAATTGATTTAGGTGTTTCTGCTTTGAAAGCAAGTAAATCAATGGAGTTTATTAATGCGGGTAGCGCCAATTATTTGTCCTACTGGACTTACCTGCAAGCCACCTTTACACCTCAAATATTTTCCAATAAAAAGTAAAATGAAGACTTTAGTTAGATACATATTGTTGTTTGTTGTTGCACCCTTGGTAGTGTTTTCTTCTGCATGTTTTTTTGGCGAAGAAAAGAAGCCTGATCCATCGGGCTTAGAAGGTTCTATCACTGTTTCAGGTGCTTTTGCTCTGTATCCTTTAATGGTGAAGTGGGGAGAGGAGTTTAGAAAAATTCATCCCAACGTAAAGTTCAATATTTCGGCAGGTGGCGCTGGTAGAGGTATTTCTGATGTGATAGGTGATTTGGGTGATTTAGCTTTGGTGTCGAGAGATTTAAAAGGTCCGGAAAAAGATAAAGGCGCATATCCCATTGCTGTCACCAAGGATGCTGTGTTGCCTGTTGTGAATTCATCTAATCCCAACATCAACGAAATTTTGCAACGCGGCATTTCTAAAGAATCTTTCTATAAATTGTTTGTTGAAAATTCGGTAAGCGATTGGCAACAATTGGGATTTTCCATTTCTTCTAAAATGCATGTTTACACACGTTCTGATGCAGCAGGCGCTGCCGAATCGTGGGCTAAATATTTAGGCAAAAAACAAGAAGATTTAGAAGGTGTAGGCGTTTTTGGCGACCCTGGTTTACTGCAAGCGGTGCTTAAAGATGTTAATGCTGTGGGCTACAACAATATTGGTTATGTTTTCGATTTAAAAACAAAACAGCCTTTGCAAGGAGTGAAAATTATTCCTATCGACATTAATGGCGATGGTGTGCTAGATGCCAGCGAAAATTTTTATTCTAATCTCGATTCTTTGTTGAATGCTATAAGCGTTGGTAAATATCCTTCGCCACCTGCGCGCGATTTGTTTTTTGTTACGCATAACAAACCAACCAATAAGTTGTTGGTGGAGTTTATTAAATGGGTATTAACTAGCGGACAGCAATATGTGGCTTCAAGCGGTTATGTTACTTTTTCTAAAGAAAAGTTAGAAGAAGAATTAGAGAAATTAAAATGATTTTTGCTTCATGAATATTAGATTACTAAAAGATAAAATTGCGGGTAGAACAATGCTTCTGTTGACTATACTCTCCATCCTCATCGCAGTTTTGGTTGCTTGGGGATTGTTTTATCGTTCACTTCCTTTACTCGAAAATTACTCACTAAGTGATTTGCTTTTTTCTTCGGCTTGGAAGCCCGAAAAAGGAGAGTTTGGGTTCTTGGGTTTTATCATGGGAACGCTTTGGGTAACAGCCATCGCCATTATTTTAGCTTTGCCTTTATGCTTGTTGGTGTCTATTTATTTAAGTGAATATGCACATCCGCGTTTAAGAAAATTCATAGTGCCGGTGGTCGATTTACTGTCGGGAATTCCTCCAGTACTTTTTGGCGTATGGGGTGTACTATTTATCATTCCATTAATTCAAGATCATATTGCTCCCAACTTTGTAGAGAACTCTGCAGGGTATAGTGTTTTGGCTGGAGGAATCGTGTTGGCAATTATGATTTTCCCTTTGCTCATCACTTTATTTTTAGAAGTGTTTTCTGCCGTGCCTCGTGATATGCTAAATGCATCTTTATCATTGGGGGCAACACCTTGGCAAACAGTAAAAAAAGTGTTGTTGAAGAAAGCAATGCCTGGTATGATTGCTTCAACGGTATTGGCTATTTCACGCGCCTTTGGCGAAACCATTGCGGTGCTAATGGTGTGTGGTGGAAATGTGCCAAGTATCCCTCATTCTGTATTCGATTCGGGTTATCCTTTGCCAGTGCTCATTGCCAATAATTTTGGTGAAACTTTTTCAGTTCCATTGTACGACTCGGCTTTGCTTTTTGCAGCGCTCTTGTTGTTTGTTATTATTTTCATTTTTAATGCGATCTCTCGAATTATTTTGGTTCGAGTAAAGAAAAAAATTGAGTAAGATGAAAGCTAAAAATATAGAAGAAGGTTTCTTTAAAATCTTAATGATTATTTCTGCCTTTGTAGTGGTGGGAAGTTTCTTTTTGATTGTAGGTACCATAGTGGTTAAAGGTGCGCCGGCTATGAGCTGGGATTTAATTACCAAAGTTCCCTCAGGCGGATTTTTTCTAGGGGGAGAAGGAGGAGTGTTGAATGCTATTATTGGGTCGTTTTATATTGCTGCAGGTTCTTCGTTATTGGCTTTACTCATTAGTTTGCCAGTGGTGATTTACATTAACGCATATCTTCCAAAACGTTCGTGGTTGGGTAACTTAACACGAATGGGTTACGATGTTTTGTTTGGTATTCCATCTATCGTTTACGGCGCATTTGGCTTCACCTTGATGATGTATTTGGGTATGCGTTCCTCTTTGTTGGGCGGTATCATCGCTGTTACTTTATTGGTGATTCCCATCATGATTAGAACGATGGATGAAGTGATTCGCACTGTTCCAAATGAATTGTATGAAGCTACTTTTTCTTTGGGAGCAACTCGTTTAGAAACAGCTTGGGTAATATTAAAACAAGTGGCGCCTGGTATTATGACCGCTATTTTATTGGCTTTTGGTAGAGGTATTGGCGATGTCGCTTCGGTAATGTTTACAGCAGGGTTTAGCGACAATGTTCCTACTTCTTTGAACGACCCAACTGCCACTTTACCTCTGGCTATTTTCAATCAGCTGAGCAGTCCGTACGAAGAAGTTCGCTCTAAAGCCTACGCCTCAGCATTAATACTCACCATCTTCGTTTTAATCATTAGTGTTTTAGCAAGATTATTAAGCAAAAGATTTTCAAAAAATAAAGTATGACACCAGTACAACCTCATATTAGTGTTCAAAATTTGAACCTGTATTATGGCGCCAATCACGCCTTAAAAAATATCAGTATCGATATTCCTGATAAAAAAGTGACTTCATTTATCGGACCGTCTGGTTGCGGAAAAACAACGCTTTTGAAAACCTTAAACCGTTTGCATGATTCGGCTTTAGAAGTAAAAGTGGAAGGTAAGGTGTTGTTAGATGGCGAAGATATTTATGCCAAAGGAGTAGATGTAACTGCCATTAGAAAAAAGATGGGCTTGTTGTCTCAACGTCCTTTTCCTCTGCCTATGTCGATTTACGATAACATCGCTTACGGTCCGCGTATTCACGGCGAAAAAGACAAGCATAAACTCGACCACATGGTAGAACAGTATTTGAAAGATGTGGCATTGTGGGATGAGGTGAAAGATAGATTGAAAGCACCTGCTTCACGTTTGTCTATCGGACAACAACAAAGATTATGTTTGGCTCGCGGTATTGCTGTTTCTCCCGAAATCATTTTGGGTGATGAACCAACCTCTGCTTTAGACCCTGTTTCTACCCAAAAAATTGAAGAGCTTTTTCTTCAATTGAAAGAGAAATACACCATTGTTTTGGTAACGCATATTTTGCGTCAGGCACGAAGAGTATCTGATTATTGTGCCTTCATTTACATGGGCGAAATCATTGAATTTGCGCCAACAGAACAATTGTTGTTAGACCCTAAAGAGAAATTAACGAAAGAATATGTAAGAGGATTTTTGAGTTAATTAAAGTCTACTGATCACTTTTTGTATTTCAGTTTCATCATCAGTGGCTTTTTAGGCTTTATGATCACATCGGGATTAATGATAGGTTCTTTTTTATCTATCAATTCAAAATCAAAATGTTGTAGAAGAAGGGGGAAAATAATTTGGAGCTCTGCCATAGCTAAAGGTTTGCCTACACAGGCTCTTTTCCCTTGTCCGAAAGGAATATAAACAAACGCTTTCCCCTTCATGTTTTCTGGATAGAAACGTTCGGGATTGAAAACATCTGGATTATCCCAAAATTGAGGATGACGGTGCATAGCATAAATACAAATCATCACCAAGGAGTCTTTGGGAAAGTGGTATCCATTTATTGTGTCGTCTTGGTGACTTAAACGAAGCAAAGACCATACAGGAGGATACAAGCGCATGGCTTCTTGGATAAACATCTTGGTGAGCGGCATCTCAGCAATATTCTGCATTTCAGGAATTTTCCCTTGTAGAACATCGCTTATTTCATTATTTACTTGTTTCGACCAATGGTCATTTTTAGCATAGCAATAAAGCGACCATGTTAGGGCAGAAGCTGTGGTGTCGAATCCAGCAAAAATAAAGTTCATTATTTCATCGCGCACTTGCTTGTCGCTAATGAATCCGCTGGCTTTTGCCTGTTCTAAGGTTTGCAAAGCCAAGCCCATTGTCTCTGGTTTTTCTGCGCCAATTTTTCTAATGTTCGCCACTATGTTTTCAAGGGTTTGCAGCGCTTCTTTTGCAGGGTCATTAGAAATAGCTTTCATCAAAAACAATTTCCTTAACCTGCCTTTTGTTATTTTTATAAATTGTTGCTTATAACTTGAACTTTTTAAAATGAGGCGCAAACATCGAATGATTTCGCGGTAGTCAACATCAATTGCCGAAGATAATTGGGTTTTCAATAAGATGCGAAGCATTAGAATGTTCACATCAAACTCAACATCACAACTGATGTTTTGCTTCGATTTTTCTTTCCACTCTTCAATCAATACAGATGTTTCGAAACTTATGGTGTCGAAATAGTCTTTAACGAATTTGTCGTGAAAAGTAGGTTTGAGCAATTGATGTTGTTGCTCCCAAAGTTTACCTTCACTGGCGAAAAGTCCGTCACCCAAAAAACTATACAAAGGGCGCATCACCCTTTTTCTAGAATAGTTTTCTTGATTGGTTTTAAGAATATGTTGAATATAGTCGGGATGATTTACTAAGATTAAACCTTTCTTTTTGGTCAATCGAAAATTAATGATGTCACCTTCAGTGTTAAGCAATTTAACTACTCCGTTAAGGTGATTGCGGTAAAAAGTTGGAAACCATTTGATGAAATCCCATTTATTTAGTAAAGGTATTTTTTGAGCTTTCATCTCTCTTATAGATTATGTATAAGGTGTTTGATGTTGTGTTTTAACTTAATGATGAATCGCGCCATGTCAGCGCCATCAATTATAGTGTGGTCGGCAGTAATTGTAAAGGCTAAAATCTCTCGTTCTTCAAATCCATTTTCTTTTACAATTTGTTTTTTTTCTACATTACATAAATACATACCTATGGTGTGTAAGTGCAGAGGAATGGCCCAAGTAAGTTCTGAAGTGTAGGTTCCTGCAGCACTAAAATAGGCGGTGCCAAAAAACATTTTTCTTTTTATTGGTCGTTTAACAATGTAATTGTAATAAGCATGTCTAATCCATCGAGGCAGTTTTAAAAAAAATATTTGTTTACTGTCGAGTTTAACATGCGTAGATGATTTGGCAGATTTTATTTCATGCTCTATTTCAAATATTTTTAAGCGATTAACAGAGCGAATTATTTTAGGCAGTACTACTTTGTTTTCAATCTCTAAGGGAAAAAAAATATCAACGTCTTCAAACAAAAACAATTGGTTTCTATAGCTGTTGTATGCTTGTATGTTTTTTAGTTCATTTAGTGTAGCTACATAACAATACAAAATATACGCACTTAACGAAAGCGATTTCTTCTCTCTTTTTCTTAACTCTTTAATTTTTTGTCGTACCTCGGTTACATCTGCTTGAAGAATGCTGTGCACATGAGGTATTTTCTTGCCAATGAAAGTGGCATCTTGAACAAGTATTCTTTCGAGAGAAAAGGGTTTAACTGTATGTGCGTTATTGTTTTTCATTATTCTGATGAAGATTCGAAGATAAAAATAATTGATAACTATTTCTCTCTAGCACAACAGAGTCCTATTTTGTAAGCATTCGAATTAGTTGCTTTTGAGTCTATTTCTGTGCTGACGATGATTCTGAAGAATAACCATCAATAAATGATTCACTGGCGGCCATAAAATCAACAGACTTGTTTAACTTCGCTCAGTATTTTTTAAATAGCGTTGAACAAGCAAGAAGAACATAACGATCATCTTACACTGCATCAATTGTCGCTCCATATCAAAGACGCTATTGAAGGCAACTTCATGCAGCAAATATGGGTGGTGGCGGAGATCGCTTCGATGAATATCAATCAAAGTAGCGGACATTGTTATTTGGAGTTGGTGGAAAAGTCAGAGAAGTCGGTGCTGGCCAAGATGCGCGCCAATATTTGGTCGTTTAAATTGCAAAATATTCTTAACAAGTTCTTTCAAGTAACAGGTAGCACTTTACAAGCAGGTATGAAAACCTTGCTATTGGCCGAAGTGCAGTATCATCCTTTGTATGGCATTAGTTTAAATGTGATAGGTATTGATCCCTCTTATTCTTTGGGCGATTTGGCGCGACGAAAAAAAGAGGTGGAAGAGCGTTTGTTTCAAGAAGGGTTGATCAACAAAAATAAAACATTGGAATTTCCTTTGGTGCCTCAGCGCATTGCTTTAATTTCTTCGGAAACAGCTGCTGGATATGAGGATTTTATGAATCAATTGGAGAATAATATTTACGGATATCATATAGAAATAAAAACATTTCAAGCTTTGATGCAGGGTGATAAAACTGCATCGTCAATTATTGCGGCTTTAGATAAGATTGAAGCTTCTGCAGCTCGATTTGATGTAGTAGTGATTGTTCGAGGTGGTGGTTCTACGGTAGAATTAAGTGCTTTTGATGATTATGAGTTGGGCAAGGCAATTGCCAACTGTTTATTGCCTGTTTTAACTGGTATTGGTCATGAACGTGATGAATCTATCGCCGATATGGTTGCCCATCATAAACTTAAAACGCCTACCGCTGTAGCTGAATATATCTTAATGAATTTTCAGAGTTTTGAGGAAATGTTGATAGATGCAAAGTTGAATTTGAAGGAATTACTTGCTTTTCGACTCACCAAAGAAAATACCTTTATCAATGAAGCATCAAACGTTATTGCCAGAAAGTCATTGGTGTTTATTCAAGATAAGAAAACAGAAATATCTTCTTTAAATAGAGATGTGAAAGAGTTTTTTGCACGTTTGTTAGAGCATAAAAAACGAAATTTATCTGAGGCCAAAAAAGACCTTGTAAACGATAGCATGAAGCTTTTGCGCGAAAAACAATTTGACGCGAAAGAGAACTTAAGAGCACTTACGGTGGCCATGGCTAAGTTTGTTCAACAAAAGAAATTTGAGATAAAGGTATTGGGACAAAAAGTCAATTTACTCGACCCCGCAAAGGTTTTGGCCAGAGGATATACGCTTTCTTATGTTGATGGAAAGGTGGTGAAATCGGCACAAGGGTTAAAATCAAATGAAGAGATAACTACTGTTTTTAAAGACGGAACTATTAAAAGTAAAATCATATAATATGAGCAAAAAGAAATCAAGTTATGCCGAATCTATTTTAGAGTTAGAGCAGATTGTGGCCAAAATTGAAGGAGAAGAGGTAGATGTGGATGAGTTGGCTGAAAATGTGAAAAAGGCTTTGCAAATTATTAAAACGTGCAACCTTAAATTGAAAAATACTGAGGAAGAGGTGAATAAAATTTTAAAGGAAATGGAAGAGTAAGCAACTTAATTTTAAATTAATGTTGAGGGCTTGATTTTCTTATTAAATTCGCGTGGTGAAAGGATTGAAAGATGCCATATTTTATTTATTTGTGATAGGGGGAGGGGTTCTGCTTATCTACTTTTTAATTGGACAAGGTTCGCAGCTGGAAATTGGCGTTCTAAGTAAAGTTTGTGCAGACGATTTTGGTGGATTGAATCAGATTAAAGACACTCTACATCATAATATCATTCATCCGCTGGCTATTTTACTTTTGCAAATTATTACTGTAATTGCCGTGGCTCGAGTGTTTTCGTTCTTGTTTAGAAAGATTGGCCAGCCTTCTGTAATTGGGGAAATTATTGCTGGTATTTTCTTAGGACCTTCTTTTGTTGGTTACTTTTTTCCTGAGTTTTCATTGCTATTGTTCCCACCTTCTTCGATTCCTAATTTGCAGTTTTTGAGTCAGATTGGACTAATTCTATTTATGTTCATTGTAGGCATGGAGCTAGATTTTACTGTGCTTCGAAAAAGGGCTAAAGAGGCTTTGTTTATAAGTCATAGTGGAATCATTTTAACCTTTGCTTTTGGTGTTGTTTTGGCTTATTTTCTTTTTGCTCAATTTGCTCCTCAAAAAGTAGCATTTTTGCCATTCTCTTTATTTATGGGTGTGGCTCTTAGTATTACAGCTTTTCCAGTGTTGGCAAGAATTGTTCAAGAACGCCAAATTTCAAGATCACGTTTGGGTTTATTAATCATTACTTCAGCTGCCATTGATGATATTTCTGCTTGGTGTTTATTAGCGGCAGTTATTGCGGTAGTGAAAGCAGGGTCGGTGGTTAGTTCTTTGTATACCATTGCCATGGCAATTGCTTATGTTGTTTTAATGTTTAAAGTTGTGCAGCCATTCTTGAAGAGAATTGGAGATATTAATTCAAAGAAAGATTTTTTAGACAAAAATGTAGTTGCAATATTTTTTGTAACGCTTTTAATTTCTTCCTATTTAACTGAGATTATTGGTATTCATGCTTTGTTTGGTGCGTTTGTAGCTGGAGTAATTATGCCACCAAGTATGCATTTTAGAAATGTGTTTGTTGAAAAAGTAGAAGATGTTTCAATGGTTTTGCTACTTCCGTTGTTTTTTGTTTTTACTGGATTAAGAACGCAAATCGGACTTCTTAATGATTTTGCTTTGTGGCAAATTTGTGCTGTAATCATTCTTTTTGCGTCACTAGGAAAATATGTAGGTAGTGGATTGGCAGCTCGATTTGTAGGTAACTCATGGAAAGATAGTGCTTTAATTGGGGCGTTGATGAATACGCGAGGGCTTATGGAGTTGGTTGTTTTGAATATCGGCTTAGATTTGGGCGTTTTGAGTCCAGAACTTTTTGCTATGATGGTGATTATGGCGCTAGTAACTACGTTTATGACTGGTCCGGCCCTAGATTTTATCGAATTCCTATTCAAAGACAAATCAATAGATTCAATAGGTGAGGAATTGCATAAGAAATACCGACTCATCTTCTCGTTCGGGGATCCAGAGAGAGGTAAAAGTATGGTGGTGCTTTCAGATGCCCTTATGCACAAAGAACAAGCTCGGTCGGAAGTTACAGCCATGCACCTTCGTTTAAGTAACGAGTTGCATCAGTACAATATGTTGGAGTTGGAAAGAGATACATTCAAGCCCATAAAGAGTCAGGCTGGAAAACTAGATTTAGCCATTAAAACAGCATTTAAGCCAACAGTAGACATTGATAAAGAAATTGTTGATACTGCCAATAATGGAGAATATGATTTGTTGATTATTGGCATGGGACCGTCTATTTACGAAGGTACTTTGTTGGGTAGAGTAATTGGCATCACCTCAAAAATCATCAATCCAGAGAGATTGATTCAAACCTTAACAGGTAAAGAGAATATTATTGAAGGAAGTGTTTTTAATACGCGAGTAAATAACATTATTAAAACGGTTAAAGGCTCTTTAGGAATTTTTATCGATAAGGGATTGAAGAAACCCGAGATGGTTTTTATTCCTATTCTTTCAGAGAATGATTTATTCTTGTTGAACTACGCTCAAAAGGTCATTAACAATAAGGGATCTAAGGTAGTTTTGGTTGACGCTCTGGGCATTTTTCAAAACAACATGGAGTTTAAAGAGAAGGTAAATGTTATTGAAAAGGAACATCCATATCATTTAACGTTTCTTGGAGAAAACACCATTGAAAAGGAATTTTTATCGCAACAAGACCTAATGTTGATTAGTATTGATAGCTGGAGAAAGCTGGTGTTGAGTCATAGTGAATGGTTGGTCGATGCTCCGTCGGCCTTGATAATTAAGGAGTAGCAGAAAAAATAATCGCCGAATTTTATTTGTCAAGTTAAGTTATTCAACAATGTTCTGTTGATTGAAAAACCCCATTATTTCTAACTATTAAATGATAATTGGGTTAAAATATCAGTGGGTTTTTAAAAAAAACTGAAACCGGCAGGAATATGGGAAATGATTATTCAGTAGAATTAAATGTGAAAAATGCAGCAGAGGTAACGGCAGCATTTGAGAAAGTACATGGCAAAAAATTGCAAATTGCTTTGATTGATGATGATGAAATGTGTTTGACGGTAGCTAAGCATAAATTGGAAACACTTTTTAATCGGGGGTTGAAATTAGTACTTATAAGAAATATGAGGATTTTGAAAAAGGCGCCATCAATGCTGAAGTTGTGGTGTTAGATTATATGTATGAGCAACAAATGTCTAATACAAATGGCTTGTCATTACTGGTTAAATTAAAAATGAAAAATCCGTCGCCAGCGGTCTACATGTTAACTGGTCACAGTCATATGCACATAGCCGTGCAAGCTATGAAAAGTGGTGCATCAGATTTTATAGTGAAGGGTGAAGGGTGCTATGATAGATTGTTGGAAAATGTCTACCAAGTGTTAAAGAAAAAATCGGTGGCCGAAAGAAGAACTTCATTACTCACTCTTTTCTCCAAAAGAATGGGATTTTAGTGGAATAATTGCTACCTTTTGACTTTATCAGGATAAAAAGCTACATGCAAGAGGTTATAAAATTATTGTACATAGAAGTTAATGAAAACGATGCGCGTAATTTTCACCGTGAAATCTTCTTTGAAAGTTGCTTTAACTATTGTTCCCGATGTTGAAGAAATGTATCTGGAAGTCAAAAAACAATCGTTCAATATTATTTTTTCAGATTACCATTTACCAGGGCAAAACGGTCTCTCCTTCCTTAGAAATCTAAGGTCGAGGGAAATAAATATTCCGGTTGTCTTTATCACCGATTATGCCGATCCACAAATAGCAGTGGAAATGATGCAGTCGGGTGCAAGTGACTTTATTCCAAAATCATTATTGAATAGCGATGGAATTGAACAATGTGTAAGAAATTCAATTCGCTATTCTGAGCTAGAGAATCAGCGTAAAAATGCAGAGTTGCATTTAAAATCAGCTGAAGATAAATTGTCAACAGTAATTTCATTTACGCCAATCATCATTTTTTCTTTTGATAAAAACGGAGAAATTACCTTAGCTAAAGGAACTAATTTAGGGTTCAGTGATGATATTATTGGAGAGTCGATTTTTGATGTTTTTGAAGGAAAAAAAGAATTTACCAATCAGGCGAAAATCGCTTTGGCGGGTAATGAGGTAACACAGTCGATGAACTTTGGCAATTTAGTGTATCAAATTACTTGCACTCCCCGCTTCGATGAGCATGGAGAATTGGTAGAAGTAATTGGTATTGCTAACGACATTACCAAAAGGGCAGAGGCTGAAGATTCACTGATGAAAGCCAAGATATTGGCCGAACAAACCAGCAAAGCCAAACAAGATTTCATTGCCAACATGAGTCATGAAATAAGAACACCAATGAATGCTATTGTTGGTTTTACCGGCTTGTTGGAAGAAACTAATTTGAATGATGTTCAAAAAGATTATGTTCATACCATAAAGGTTTCGGGAGAGAATTTGCTGAACTTAATCAACGATATTTTAGATTTTTCAAAGATAGAGGCAGGTAAGCTATTTATAGAAAAGGAAAGTTTTGTTTTGCATAATGTGCTAGATGCTATTGAGCGAGTTTTAAAAGGTAAAGCCAGCGAGAAATCATTAGATTTTTTTATCGAAGTTGCTCCTAATGTTCCTCGGTATATTATTGGTGACAGCAATAGGTTGTATCAGGTTTTAATGAATTTGGTGGGCAATGCAATTAAGTTTACCGATAAGGGTTTTGTAAAAATTAAAGTTGAAAAATCTTGGGAGAAAGAAGATCGATTTCGATTAAAGTTTTTTGTGATCGATAGTGGAATTGGTATTCCTAAGAATAAGCTTGATTACATATTTGAAAGTTTCAATCAAGTGAGTTCTGGCGCCACTAGAAAGTATGGAGGAACAGGGTTGGGTTTGTCTATCGTAAAGAAATTGGTTGAGCTACAGAAAGGAACTGTAAAAGCCTCAAGTAAAGTGGGGGAAGGTTCTGTTTTTGAATTTGAGATTAAATACAAGCTGGATTTAACTCAGCAACCAGAAAAGGAAGGAGAAGTTGTAAATATCGATTTTAATCTCTTGGAGGGTAAAACAATTTTGTTGGCGGAAGATAATAGGATGAATCAAAAATTCATTATCAATATTTTTGAAAAAACTCCAGCCAAATTGTTTGTGGCTTCGGATGGAGAAGAAGCCATACAGATGATGAAAGAAAAAGATTTCGATATTTTATTATTAGATATCCAAATGCCCAATAAAGATGGCTTTGAAGTAATAAAGGAATTGAGAAATACTTTCTCTTCACCGAAAAAAAATATTCCAGTTATAGCGATGACAGCTCATGCTTTTAAAGAAGAGCGCGATGCTTGTATCGCTGCAGGAATGAATGAACACATAGCAAAACCAATTCATAAGGATGATTTGTTTGCCTTGATTTATGAATATTTATTTGGAAAAAAAATAAGCAATGCTGCTTCACCAAGTATGTTAGATGTGAATTATCTCAAAAACATCTCGGAGGGTAACGATGAATTTGTAAAAGAAATGTTGGGTATTTTCTATGAAGATACACCTCCGCTAATTAAGAAGTTACAAGAAGCTGTTCAAGAACATGACTACAAAAGAATAATGCAATTGGCCCATAAGTATCGATCTCCTTTGGCTCTGCTGGGATTAAAAGAGCTGGAAGAGTCAATGAAGTTGATAGAATACAAAGCCAAGCAAGAAAACGACATTGAAATAATACGAGAAGAGGTGAATAAATCGGTGGTTCTTACAGAAAAAGTACTCTCTGAGGTTAAATTTAAATTAGAATAAAATTTTGTTGTCGATAAATTTTGGTCGTTTACCGTTCAAAAAAAGCCGTTTAAAGATTAAGTTTGTTCCTTTGAAAAATAATTGAGCGCGGTGTTCTTTAACTTAATACATTTGCATCACGACTTAAACGTATTACTTGTACGGTGAAAATCGTATAGGTAGTTTTTTCATAGTTGTTTTGGGGTGCCTCGAAAGTTTACTTTCGGGGCTTTTTTTATTTCTTTTTTGTAGCAGGAATAGGCTCTTCAATGAATCCAAATGCTAATCGAGTTGAAGTGCCGTTGCTAGAATTTTTAGCTTCTAAAAATAAACTATCTCCTTTCACACTACCAGCAAATTTCATTTTACCTGTTTTGCCGTAAACACTGCAAGTAACATAGCATTTACCAAAAGAATAGTCGCCTTTTAAAACTTGTTTAGCATGTTCTTTATTGAAGAATTTCATTACTTCTTGCGGTTTTTCGATGGATGTGGTATGCAACACTGTGCCATCAGAATAAAAACGCAAATAGGCTGAAGTTACAGAGTCTACAGGGGAGTGGTAAATACCTTCCATTTCTATTTTACAACCGGCAGTAGTTGCAGATGGTAAAAATGTTATGCTCATCAGAGCTAGCACAAAAACTAAAACAAATATTCGCATAGTGAATTTATTAAGCTAAAGATATAACGATTCTTCTAATCAATTGGTTATTTTTGCAACACAATAAATATAGATGAAAAAATTTGAAGTCCCAGAGTTTTATAGGAGTCCGATAATCTCTCGCATCAAACAATTGCGCAAAGACAGCGACCCTCGTAAAAAAGATTATACTCCCACTGTTTTAGATTTCGGTGTGGTAAAATTTTTCATAGCTCGTCATTTCGTCTTTTGTTACGGAGTGGAAAACGCAATAGAAATCGCTTACAAAGCCATTAGTGAGAATGAAGGGAAACGAATCTTCTTGCTTTCAGAAATGATTCACAATCCCGAAGTAAACAAAGATTTGGTTTCTAGAGGGGTGAAATTTTTGATGGATACTGCTGGTAATCCATTGATAGATTGGGGCACTTTAACTAGTGATGATGTGGTGGTAATTCCTGCTTTTGGAACCACTTTGGAAATTGAAGACAAATTGAAGGCCTTGTCTATCGACCCTTATAAATACAATACCACTTGTCCGTTTGTTGAAAGAGTATGGAAGATGTCGAAAAAACTAGGCGATGAGCAATATACTATTTTAATTCACGGTAAGCACAATCACGAAGAAACGCGAGCTACTTTTTCTCATGCTGTAAAATACGGACATGCTCTAATTTTGCGCGATATGGAAGAGGCTCAGAAGTTAGCAGATATCATTTCGGGTAAAATATCCAAAGATGAATTCTATCAAATTTTTAAGGGTAAGTATTCTGCAGGTTTTGATGTTGAAAGAGATTTAAAAAGAATAGGAGTAGTAAATCAAACTACTATGTTGGCCACTGAAACCAAAGAAATTGCTGCCTATTTAAAAGGTGTGATGGAAGATGTGTTTGAGGTAAAAGATTTTAAAGAAGTATTTGCCGACACACGAGATTCATTGTGTTATGCAACCAACGACAATCAAAGTGCAACCATAGCCTTGTTAGATCAACCAGTGGATATTGCAATTGTAGTTGGTGGATACAATAGTTCAAATACATCTCATTTGGCCGAGTTGTGTGAAACAAAATTCCCTACTTTTTACATCTCTTCAGAAAAGGAAATTTTGAGTGAAAAGGAGATTCAGCATTTTCATTATCACGATCATCAATTGGTGAAAACCAATAATTTTCTACCTCAAAAAAAAGTGGTAAATATCATTTTAACGTCGGGTGCATCTTGTCCCGATTCAACTGT
Source organism: Flavobacteriales bacterium (assembly GCA_049430665.1). Taxonomy (GTDB): domain Bacteria; phylum Bacteroidota; class Bacteroidia; order Flavobacteriales_C; genus JAHEZL01. The sequence continues at coordinate 49,018 of JBMTCG010000003.1, forward strand.
AGACAGCGTTTTGCAAAAGATATTGAGTTATTTTCCTAATGCTTTGTCGGTAGAAGAAATCATGAAAAAATTTGAAGCGAGTATAACATTGAATCCATAGCACTATGTACAAATCGATTATAAAACCAATACTTTTTCGTTTTCAACCAGAAACAGCGCACAACCTTGTTTTTTCATCTTTGAAGTTTTTGTTTGCTATTCCGCTGGTAAAACCTATAGTAAGAAGTGTTTTTGAAGTGAAACACAAAAGTTTGGAACGTACGGTTTTTGGTTTGAAATTCCCCAATCCGGTGGGCTTGGCTGCTGGTTTCGATAAAGATGCAAAGTTGTACAAAGAATTGGCTTGTTTAGGATTCGGCTTTATTGAGATAGGTACTTTAACTCCCGTGGGTCAACCCGGAAATCCGCAGCCTCGTTCGTTTCGTTTGCCTAAAGATGAAGCATTAATCAATAGAATGGGGTTCAACAACCAAGGTGTTCAAGCAGCTGTTGAGCGTTTACGCGCAAGAGATAAATCGTTTATTATTGGTGGCAACATTGGTAAAAATAAAGTTACGCCCAACGAAGAAGCGGTAAATGATTACGAAAAATGCTTTACTGCACTTTATCCTTTTGTAGATTATTTTGTGGTAAATGTGAGTTCTCCCAATACACCAGGTTTAAGAGAGCTTCAAGACAAGGAGCCGCTTAAAAATTTGTTGTTGAAAGTGCAAGAGATGAATCAACAAACCAAAGCGCCAAAACCTTTGTTGTTAAAGATTGCACCCGATTTAACCGATTCTCAATTGGATGATATTGTGGCCATCGCAAACGAAGTTAAATTGTCGGGATTGATTGCTACCAACACAACGATTAGTAGAGATGGACTCACCACCGACAAATCAATAGTAGAAAGTATAGGTGCAGGCGGTTTAAGTGGAAAGCCAGTAAGACAGCGCTCTACCGAAGTAGTGAAATATTTGTGTTCTCGTTTGGGTAAAGATTTTCCTGTAATTGCCGTTGGTGGAATTTACACTGTAGCCGATGCGCAAGAGAAATTAGATGCTGGTGCTGCTTTGGTTCAAGTGTACACAGGTTTTATTTATGAAGGTCCGGCAATGGTAAAGAGAATCAATAAAGGCTTAATTAAATAGTTCAAACCAGCATATATTGCGGCATTAACATTACATTATTTAGGTAGAAGAGCCATTGTTAGTCGACTAATACACACTAGTTTTCCTTGCTCGTTCACAATTTTGATTTCCCAAATGTGCGTTTTCCCTCCAATATGAATAGGGGTGGCGGTGCCGTAGACATAGCCCTTGCTAACCGGACGAACATGGTTGGCATTGATTTCTAAACCAACTGCGTTGTATTTGTCTTGATTGATCACCAAAACTGAAGCAATGCTGCCTAACGACTCTGCCAAAACTACCGATGAACCACCATGTAAAATTCCCGCTGGTTGTATGGTTCTGCGGTCAACTTGCATTTTTCCACTCACACTATTGTCGGTAAGTTCGGTGATTTCTATGCCAATATGTTCCAAAATAGTATTTGGGATAAATTTTTGTAGGTCATCAATTGTGTAGTTTTTATACCAAATCATTTGTTTGCAAAGTTTAATGTTGAAGGCATAAAGTTAAGTAATATTTAAATGGCTAATATTTTTAAAGAATTTAGAAATGATATTGTAAAAGCTACAAGAATTCCTTTGTTGTTTTTGGCGCTGTGTTGGGTAGTGTTTGTAGTGGAGTTGTTCTTGCCGTTTTCTTTCCATTCATTCGGTGTGAAATCGCTTAGCATACAAGGTTTGCGAGGAGTGTTTTTTATGCCTTTTTTACATGGCGATATCGAACATATTCTAAACAACACTATAGGCATATTTACCTTGGGTACCTTGTTGTTTTTTTCATATAAGGAGATTGCGTTGAAAATATTCGTGTTGGTGTTTTTAATATCTGGTTTATGGACTTGGAGTATTCCTAGCAGTGGTTATCATATTGGTGCCAGCGCCATCATTTACGGTTTGTTTGGTTTTCTTACATTGAGCGGAATTCTTAGAAAAGAAATGCGACTATTGGCCATTACTTTTTTGGTGATATTTTTACACCAAGGTATCGTGTGGGGCATTTTTCCTGGCAAGCCTGGTATCTCATGGCAAGGTCATTTGGCGGGCTTTTTATCGGGTATTGTGTTGGCCATTTATTTTAGAAAAGATGGTCCGCAAAGAGTAAAAAGAATTATTAATGATGATGATTCATTCAACGAATTGCGTTATGGTAAATATTATTGGGACGAAGAAAAACGAAAAGAAGAAATAGCTAAACAGCAAGCAAACGAAGAATTTAGGTTTGTGTATTTTTATAAGAAGGAAGAAGATGAATCTCATTAGATTTTTTCAAAATCTATATGAAAATGATCATCATGTAAACCGTTTATTAATGGCGTTAATGCCTTAACTACATAAATGCCTCTTGCCTTTAATTTTTTGCCGTTGGGTGTAGCAAACAGTTCGTCTTTCAATTCTATTTTAATAATCACCTTTTTAATCTTTAAACGGTTTTTTCTCGCTTTTTCATCAAGAATCAATATTTGTTTTGCCACAATATCGAAATCGATTTTCACATTTTTATTGTTGCTGTAACAACCATCGTTGTCGAAGCTAAGTAGATAATGTTCTTTGCCTAAATCATCTAGTTTGTAGCAGGGTAAACTGTCTTTGGTAAGTGGCATCATAAAGTCAACACTTAAACCATTTTGATGCGTGTGGTGTGGCCATATTTTTCCTACATGTTCGGTAGAACATTCCATCAATTGAAAAATTCTATTTGGATAAATTTTAGCTAAAGAGGCATACATAGCCAACACCGATTTTTTAACTTTAGAATTGGTGTAGGCTCGTCCGGCCAAATAACTTTGATCGCTAAAATAATAGAAATTATAACCAGCTGGAGGCATTAAGGCGGCGTTGCTTAAAGTGCCATTTGCTTCGGTGCCACCAGAGATACTGGCTAAAGAATCGTTATTGTTTTTGCTGTGATAATGAGCACAAAGTAAGCTTGCTTTAGGTTTTTTTGTTTTGCTGCTATCGCTTTGTGCCGAACAAGAAATGAATAGTGCGCTTAAAAATAATGTTGCAATGAAATTTCCCATAAATAATGTTTTTATAGGAATAGATTAAAATGAAATGGTAACAGAAAAGGACTAAGATTTAACTTATTTAAACAATTATTTGATGCAGTTTACAATGCCCACTTCGCTGTGTTTGTCTCCAAAAATATCGGTAAGATAAGCTTTGTAGATGTAGGTGTCTATTTGCACCACATAACCATTGTAAATGCCATCCCATCCTTCGCTGATATCGTTAGAAGTGAAAATTAATTCTCCCCAACGATTAAAGATGTATAATTTGAATTCTGTGATGTTATATCCATACACATAGAATTTATCATTTAATCCATCTCCGTTTGGCGTAAAGGCGTTGGGTATGTGGTACGACCAAACTGGTATTTGAGTGATTTTTTTAGTAATGGAATCGGCACAATTGTATTGATTGTTAACCACCAAGGTGATGAAATGGTCGCCCACTTTTGTAAATTGATGTTCGGGATTTTCAATGCCGTCGGTGCTATCATCATCGTATTTCCACAACCATGAATTTTCACCAGAAGAAGCATTGCTAAAAAATACTTTATTGTTGTCTTCTGTAATTTCACCAGGAGTGAAAGTGAAGTCGGCATGGGTGATTGGGTTTGCCGTAATCATGTTTTGTATCACGGTGTCTTTAACACAACCTTTATCTGTTGTAGCTCTCAACGAAATATCGAAAGAAAGTGGAGTGCTACCAACATTTTCAAAGCAATTGCTAGGATTTGGAGCGGCAGATGAATTGCCATCGCCAAAATTCCAAGTGTATGAAGCAATACTTCCGCTAGCTACTTTTGTAGCATTGGTGAAATCAACACACCAAGTAGCACAACCCTCGGGAGCACTGCTGGTAAATTTTGGTGAAGGAAGTGGATGCACCACAATGGTTTTTGATATAGAATCTCTGCAGTTGTGTGCCGATGTGGTTATTAAGGTTACTTTGTGATTGCCTGGTGCAGCAAACAAATGCTGTGCTTGAGGAGAAGACAACGATTGTCCGTCATCAAATTTCCATTGATGCTGAACAATTTGGTTGGGCGAATGTTGAGAAGAAATTACGCTTGAGTTATTGAATACTGTTGGACTATTAAGGCAAACAGGTGCTGTTGTGAAATTGGGTTGAGGCAAAGGATATATCATTACTGGTTTATCCACTGTGTCTTTACAGTTCTTATCAGAGGTAATGATTAAGCGCACTTGTTTGTTGCCGGGAGTTGAGAATTTCTTTTTCGGACCTTTAACTAACGCGCCATTTCCTTCATTGAAATTCCAGTCGTAATTGGTAATCGTTCCCGCTGGTATGCTGCAGCTTTCAGTAAACGAAGCCGAATCGTTAACGCAGTTTGGTGTTGGTGAGAAATCGGCTATAGGTAAAGGGTGAACCGTCATTGTTTTGATCATGGTGTCTAAACATCCTTGAGCTGTTGCACCAATCAATTGAATGGTTTTTAAACCGTGTTGCGTGTATTTGTGCACAGTGTTTTGTGTTGTGTAGTCGGTACTTGAGTTATTGTCAATATCCCATTTCCATGAAGTAAAAGTAGAGCTGCTAAGGGTTGAGGTGTTGTTTAAATTTAATGTCGCATTAGCGCACAAATCATTTAATGTAAAATCAACCACTGGTTTTTCAAAATATAAAACGGATTTCGTTATACTGTCAACACAACCACTGTCGCTGCGTACCAATAATTTAACATTGAAAGTGCCGTGGGTGTCAAACGCTTTTGTAGGGTTGAAATTATTCGTTGTATCTCCAATATCACTGGTGAATTTCCATTTTTGATAAGTGATGTTTCCTAGTGTAACAGATGATGAATTGGCAAAGGAAACAGGATGAGGAATACACATATTATTGGCAGAATAAGCCGCGATAGGTAAAGGATGTACAATGGCTGTTTTCACAATAGAGTCTGCACAACCTTTATCAGAAACCACTTTTAGTTTAGAACTATAACTTCCTTTGTTGGCGAAGGTGTAAGTTGGATTTTGACTACTGCTTTCTACACTATTGTTATTGTCGAAATCCCATTTCCAAGTTACAATTGTTCCCGTCGATTTATCAGTGTAAGAAGAAGCTTTCCCTTTACAAACATTTTTAGAACTGAAGTCGGCATGCGGCAAAGGATATATAGTAACAGGTTTCGATATAGTATCCCAACAACCATCACTGCTCGTTCCTTTTAATAATATGCGGTAAGAACCTGCCGAAGCAAAAAGATGCGTTGCATTTTTGGTTGAATAATCTGTACTGCCATCGTTCATTATATCCCAATTCCACGAAGCAAAAGTTGCAGCAGAGGCAAGCGTAGAAGAGTTGCTCAAAGCACTACTTATTTTATCGCACACGCTAGTGGTGCTAAAATTAATGGTAGGTTTTTCAAAAACACTAAGTGTTTTGCTTATGCTGTCTTTACATCCTAAGTTTGAGGCTACCACCAATTTCACAGTTTTGTTGCCGTAGGTGGAGTAGTTATGTGAAGGATTCTGAGTGTTGTTGGTATTGCCATCGCCAAAATTCCAATTCCATTGTGCAACAGAACCAGAGCTTATTGTAGAAGTATTAGTGAAAACGCTTGCTTCTGGAAAACAAACGTTGGGAACGGTGAAGTTGGCTACAGGTAAAGGATTAATTACAATAGGGTGTGTAATAGAATCGCTGCATCCGAATTGTGTTGTTACTTTTAACTTGGCAGTAGCTACAGCCGAATATTTGTATTTTGGATTTTGTAATGATGAGAAAAACTGATTGTTGTTTAAGAAATCCCATTTGTATTGAGTGATGGTTCCTGTTGATGAATTGATAAAAACAGTGGAGTCGTTCGCGCAAACCGGATTTGAACTAAATGCTGCTACAGGCGCTGGTGCAACAAAAATTTGCTGAATGGTGTCGTCAACGCATCCATGAATATTGGTAATAGTAAGTTTGGCGTTGTGGGTACCCGATGAAGGATATGTGTAGCTAGGATTTTGAACTGTGCTATTCGTACTACCATTATTTTGAAAACTCCAGGCCCACTGACTTATAGTTCCGGCTGGATAGCTTTTGTCGGTAAATTTGGTTGCCGAGCCTACGCAAGCATTATCCATAACATAACTCGCTGTTGAGATGTCATAGGTGCCCACATGAACGGTGTCGTATGAAAAACATCCACCGGCGGTTCCTTCCATCTTTACCCAGTATTCACCTTGTTGCTCAACGGAAATACTTTGAGTAGTAGCGCCTGTTGACCATAAGTATGTTTTTGCGCCGGGGGGAGCTGTTATTAATACAGGGTGACCTTTGCAAGTTGCGGTGTCGCTCAATTTTATTGGTACATCACACTCTCCTTCGATGTAGGCATAGCAAGAGTGTCCGCCTTGTGTACAATCTCCAACAGTAAATTCTATGGTTAATGTTTGTCCCATATAAGCTTGCAAAGGAATGAAAGCCGATTTCCAATCAACATAATCTAATGAGCCTCTAGACAACCAAGCTGTATCGCCATTACCTGCGTAAACATCGTACTTGGCGCATTCTACTGATTGATTGTTTTGGTCGTACAATCGAATTCTAAAGTAAGGTTGATCTACCTGACCGTGGTTAGGATTTTGCATCACCACCGCGTAGCTGTAATAGAAATTGTAATTGTTGGGTGTAATGGTAATGTTTCTTTTGATACTTGCTGCTTTCCATTTATTACCAAAACCATCGCCAATCATTGCCGAGCAACCTCCTCCTGGTTTAATCATTTGAATAGGAACGTTAGGGTCTAATCCGGGAGTAGAAATAATACTGTGCTGCACTCCTTGTCTGCCAAAATTGAGATTTAAAACCGGAAAACCAGTACCAGAGGTGGCGGTAGGAGTAATGTTGATGTAACTAAATGCACTTGGAGGGGGAGTTACGCTAGTGCTTGATATCACATTTCCTTCAAACATTTGCCAACCTGTAAAATCGCACTTTTCAAAATCTATATTTTCGCACTCTAAAGGAGGAGTAGGTGTTGGGGAAGGCACGGGGGCAGGAGTGAGGAGAGAGTGTTCATTCATGTAGGTAGCCAATTCTTTTTCTGCCTCAATTTCGAATTGCCTTTTGTCGCTTTCCGTAATACTTCTCTTTTGCAAACATTTATCGCCAAAATCAGAGTAAAGCGCATACATTTTTACCACTAATTTCTCTCTAATAGCAAGATATTCGTTGTTGTTTCCTTTGAAATGTTTTTGCAGCTTATCCCAATATTCGTGTGACATGAAGTTCTCTCCATAGAATATCTCTAGCTCTTCTGCTACCTTTTCAGTATCAGCAGAATGCGCGCTATCACTAATGTTCGTTGTACAGGTGAGTTGACCTCTTACATCAAAGGACGCGAAACAAAGATATAGCCAAAAAAGTAGTTCTAAAAAATTGATTTTCTTGTAGTAAAATGCCCGTAAAACGATTTTGAAAGTAGATTCAAATTCCTTCATGGCCATTAAGATAATGCAAAAATATTTAAATGCAAAATTAAGTTCAAGTATCTCCAATTGGAAAATGGAAAATACGAGTTACAACGTAAGTTAAAATAAGGTAAGATATTGAGAGTTCAATTAAAAGTTAAGTTGATTAAACATAATTGGTTATTTTAGTGCAAGAACAAATGAGCGAAGAAATACAAAATACAATTCCTAATAAAAAAGGCAAATGGTGGAAACGACTTTTGTTTGGGTTTGCTGTTTTTCTTTTACTGGTAATTGCTTTGGCCTACGGTATTTTTAAAAGTGCCACCTTTCAAACTTATTTGGTTCAAAAAATTGCCAATTACATCAATAAAGACCATCGTTCTAAAATCAGTTTAGAAGGTGTTGATATCAAATTTTTAGATAGTGCTTTGGCGTTAGATGGCGTTTTAGTGAAAGATTATAGAGGCGACACCTTACTGTTTGTGAACGAACTGGTTTTTGATATCCACAGCTTTGGTATCGACAAGCATTTTGTTGATTCGCGCTTACTTAAATTGAACCAAGGTTTGATGGATATTAAGGTGTATAAAGGTGACACCATCAATACATTTTCCTTTTTCTTGAGTGAATGGATTGATAAGAATGATACCACACCATCACCGCAATGGAGCATCTATTCTAAACAATTGGCGCTTAACAAAATCGACTTTCGTTTTAGCAATGAGAATATTGCACCAACTCCTAATGGCGTTGATTTTAATCACCTTGATTTGAAAAATATTAATGGAGAGATATGTAGTCTTCGTTTTGCAGGCGATAGTTTAATGGCTAAAATAAGTAAGCTGAGTTTGCGTGAAAAAAGCGGATTTTCTTTGTATCAGCTTAATGCAGAAGTGAAAAATTCATCTAAAGAGTTGTCGCTACAAAATGTAGATATTTCTTTCAACCGTTCTTTTTTTAAGGGAAATATTGCTTTTAAATACAACGATTATTTTGCTTACGCCGATTTTATCAATAAGGTAAAAATGAAAATTTTGGTGCTTAAATCAGATGTTTTGATGAGCGACATTGGTTTTTTTGTGCCCTCTCTAATTGGCTGGAATGAGCATGTTAAACTACAAGGAACCGTTGCGGGTAGAGTAAGTTCTTTGCACTTGAATGATGTTTTTTTGGGGGTTGGTGACAATACCATACTTAACGGAACAGTGGAGATGGATGGCTTACCTGCCATTGAAAATACTTTTATTTATGCCGACTTACACGAGTTTACTTCCGATTATGATGACTTAAGTAATCTCACTTTTCCTATGGGCGACCGTTTTGAAAGTATAGAGATTCCTGCCATGGTGCGTACTTTAGGAACCATTAATTTTAGTGGTGAGTTTACAGGATTCATAAACGAATTTGTGGCCAACGGTAAATTAAAAACCAAGCTGGGTGAGGTGTTTAGCGATGTGCAGTTAAGCGTTAACAAAAAAACAGGACACCGATTGGATGGCTATATTAATGTTCCTTCTTTTGAGTTGGGCCGACTGCTCTCCAACAATTTACTAGGTAAAGTGAGCGTAAATGGTACTACCAAAATCAATTTTGGAAATTCTCCTAACGCTACCTTCGATGGTAATATTCATTCTTTCGATTTCAATGGATACAACTACAAACACATCAAAGTTGATGCATCTGCTCACGATCAATATTTTGCGGGTGTGCTCTCTGTAAAAGATAAAAATCTCGATTTCGATTTTGATGGAGAGGTAAATGTTAAGAGAGACAGCGTGGTCTACAATTTTAATACACGTTTGAATAAAGCAAATTTAACCCGACTCCATTTGCTTGATAGAGATACCAGTTTATCGGTTTCCGCTATTGCCACAGTGAACTTATCGGGTAATTCTATCGATGAAATTAGAGGTAAAGCTATTTTAGATAGTGTGCGTTGGAAAGAGGGAATGTTCGATGAAGACTTCGGTAAAGTTCAATTTCTTACTTCTCAAAATAGATATGGTCGTCGGCTAGACCTAAGTAGCAAGGTAGCCGATGTTTCGGTGTGGGGCGATTTTAGTATCGAAAAATTACCCGATTTGGTGGTGCATTATTTTCAACAATTTGCTCGCGAGGTTTTACCTCAAAAGGTAATGGTTCAAAAAAATCAGAATGTAAACATCAGTTTTAAAATAGATGATTTTAAACAGATTCAACGTTTGTTCTTGCCCGATGTTTATTTAGAAAAAAATACAGAAGCGCTGTTTAGGTATTCTGATAAAAGCGGATTGCTGTTCGATTTGTATACCGACAGTTCTTCTTTTCCTGGCTTTAATGTGAAACAGGTTTCTTTGTCTTCAAAGCCTAACCTACAAGGTGCATATTCTCTTGAGTTAACAGCCGAAAAAATTTATCCAGGCAACAAAATTCCACTCAATCATTTCGATTTTAAATTTACGGTGGCTCAAAATACTGCCGACTTCACTTGCGATTGGAATAACGATTCCGATTCTCTTAAAAACGATGCGCACATTGGCGCGAACGCGGTGTTTAAATCTATAGATAGCGTCTCCTTAAATTTTAATGATACTTACTTTCATTTGCAAAACCGCTTGTGGAAACTTAACAAAGAAAATAGTATAGTGTGGAATTCTAGCGCGGGTGAAATCAATAATCTTCAATTGAGTATGAACGACAAAACATTGTTTGTTCAAGGTAAATTGGGCTCTAAAGACAACGATGTTTTGCGTCTCGATTTCAATGGCGTTTCTATAGAATTTTTAAAGTTGGTATTGCCTTCGGTTAAAGTTACGGGAAGCGTTACAGGTAATGTTGATGTAGCATCGGTACTTAGCAATCCTAAAGTAAACTCATCGCTTATTCTTAAAGATTTGGTGATGAACAATCAGCCTTTTGGAGAAACCGTTATCAATACTTCTTATTCTTTTGAAGAACAAAAAATAGGGGTAGATCTTAAAGTAAAAAGAATCACGGGTGGAAATGATGCCGATGGTTATTTGTTAAAGCTAGCGGGCGATTATTTTCCGTTTAAAGAGAAAGATCAACTCAATTGTGAAATCGATTTTAAAAACTTTAGAATCTCCTTGTTACAACCTTATTTCGATGGGGTCTTATCTGGTATCAACAAAGCCAAAGTTTACGGAAAGCTTAATGTTACGGGGGAATTAGAGAGTCCGGTTGTTTTAGGTGAACTTCAATTTAAAGATTTTGCACCTACCATCGACTACCTAAATGTTGCCTACGATTTAAACGATAAAGTGTATTTTAAAGAAGATGGAATTTACTTCGAGAATTTTACCGTGAAGGCATTTGCTCCGTATTACAATGCGGTGAAAAATGAAGGAATCGGACACATCAACGGCGTTATTACACACAACCGTTTTCACGATTTTTATTTCAACTTAAGTATTGATGCTAAAAAATTAATGGCACTCAATACCGATTTGTCGCACAACAAAAATTACTACGGAAAAGCTTTTGTGAGCGGTGATATTATGATTGGGGGATCTCCATCAAACATTATTATGTACGCCAATTTAAGCACCGAAAAATATGAACGATCTTTCAATAGTGTGGATTATACCGTATTGGTTTTACCGCTCGATCAACAAGAAGATGTGCCTATGTTCGATTTTGTTGAGTTCGCAAATCCTAAAGACACAATCAAAAAAGTGAGCGGAGTGAGAAATATGTTAGATGTTCCATGGTTAGATATGGCTTTAGATATTCATGTAACGCCAGATGCCAGAGTTGAACTGATTTTCGATTCGCGTGTGGGCGACGAAATAATTGCGCAGGGTAATGCCGATATGCAATTTCAAATAAATACCAATGGTAAGTTTACCATGAATGGTGTTTACGAAGTGGAAAAAGGAGAATACTTTTTTACCGTAAAAAACTTCTTGGGTAAAAAATTTAAGGTGAGTCAGGGCGGTACAGTCGCTTGGCACGGCGACCCCATGGAGGCCGATGTCGATTTGAAAGCTTTATATACCCTGCGCACACGAGTGAGCACCATCATGGACCCTATAAAATACACGCCTGCTCAAATAGAAGAAATGAATACCAATGTTCCGGTAGATGTGGTGATGTACATGAAAGGCAATTTATGGAAACCTACTACCTCATTAGATTTAGAGCTAAACAATGCCAATGCGCATGCTACAGAGATAGTGGCCGACAATATTATTGGTGAAAGTGAAAAGGCAAAGCAGGCGGTTTCGCTACTTATGCAAGGTGCGTTTATCATTCCCGATAACTCAGCATCGGGTTCGTCGGTGCTTAGTGCTGGGTTGTCGAATGCGGGTCAGTTTATCACCGGACAAGTAAATAACTACTTATCTCAAATTACAGGAGAAGCCATCAATGTTGGTTTCGATTACAATGGCGCATCAGATAGTTTATCCACCGTGAGTATGAACGTAAGTAAAAATTTATACAACGATAAACTAGTGGTTTCAGGAACTTTCGATTTGGGTAAAGACGCCTCAGATATGGAAGTTCAGTACAAAATAACCAAAGATGTTACTGTAAAAGCTTTTCGTAAATCACAACAAAATCAAAAAGACCAAGAGGGTTCTGTACCTACGCAAGGGGCCAGCGTTTTCATTCGCAAAGAATTCGATACCTTAAAAGAATTGTTTACTCGAAAGAAAAAGGAGAAATAAAAATCGATATGTCACTTTTTAATTTTTCTGCGTTACTATAAAAAGTAGCCTATGGAAAAGGGAGCTGAAAACAAATTCGAAATCATTTTTTTATTGGGAATAGGCGTTGCTATCGTAGTGCTGTCATTTTGTTAGCGCTATTGAAAACACTCTATTTATACTTACCTTTAGCGCATGCAAAAGGTATTGTTTATTGGGGCTGTGTGGCCCGAACCCAAATCATCGGCTGGCGGTATTCGCATGATGCAATTGCTGCATATGTTCTTGCGCAACCATTGGCAAATTACTTTTGCTTCGTCGGCGGCAGATAGCGAGTTTGCCGAGGATATCATTTCGCTTGGTATCGATAAAGTAAGCATTGAATTGAACAATTCTTCTTTCGATGAATTCGTAAAAAAACTCAATCCTAACGTAGTTGTTTTCGATAGATTTATGAGCGAAGAACAATATGGATGGAGAGTGGCCGAAAATGTGCCCAATGCTTTACGAATTATAGAAACCATCGATTTGCATTGCTTGCGAACTTCCCGACAAGAGATGTTGAAATCAGGAGAGAATTTAGCCAGTACTCTTTTAAAAAACGATACCGCAAAAAGAGAATTGGCCTGTTATTTTAGAAGTGATTTGAATTTGATTATCTCCGATGAAGAGATTCCTATTTTACAAAATGTATTTCGATTTCCATTAGAACAACTGTACTATTTACCATATAAAATACCTTCGTTAAGCGCTGAAGAAAAAAACAATCTTACTTCATTTGAAGAGCGCGAACATTTTGTAACCATTGGTAATTTTAAACACGAACCCAACTGGGATTCTGTGCGCTATTTAAAAGAAACCATATGGCCTTTGATTCGCGCTAAAATGCCGCAAGCACAATTGCATGTGTATGGTTCTTATGCTGGCGCAAAGGTTTTACAGCTGCATAAACCGAGTGAAGGTTTTCATGTTTTAGGTAGGGCAGAAGATGCTTTGGCGGTGATGAAAAAAGCACGTGTTTGTTTGGCTCCTTTGCGTTTTGGTGCAGGCATTAAAGGTAAATTGGCAGAGGCGATGTTATGCGGAACACCAAGCGTAACAACAGCTGTAGGGGCAGAAGGCCTAAGTGGTGATATGCCTTGGAATGGAATAATAACAGAAGATGTGAATGCTTTTGTAGACGCGGCAGTAGAGTTCTATCAAGATAAAAACAAATTTAATGAAGCTCAGCAAAACGGATTTTCCATCATAGAAAAACGATTTGAAACTTTTCAAAAAGAGCAAGATTTCATTACGCACATCAATCATTTGCTACAAAATCTACAAGAACACCGCAGCAAGAATTTCGTGGGTTCTATGCTCATGCATCATACTTTACAAAGCACAAAGTATTTGTCGAAATGGATAGAGGAGAAGAATAAATAGGTATATAGAAAATGTACTTTAATTATTGAACCTCTGCAGCACTGACGGACTAGGTAAAAAGAAATAGATTAAAACTTCGCGCTAATACTCAAGCCCATTCCTGGCGAGTTATAATAAGAAAAAGAAGAGATGTAGGTTGGTTGAACATGAAAAGACAAGTCGTAGCTCACGTTGAAGTTGTACAAGTGGCCGTCTACTGAAGCGTCTAGCACATTACACATGTAAAGAATACCCAAAAAGAAGAAAGATAAATCGCGGCTTCTTCTATAGGAATCGTTTTCGGTTTGAAATTGGGCTTCGCTCAACAAACTCAATTCATCTGCATCTAAATTGGTGGCAATGTTTCTGTATTTATGTGTGGTGGCGAAATGCATGAAATCGGCATTCGTTTTTTGTCCGTTAGTAATAGCATTTTTAATGATCAAGCCATCATGCCAAAATTTGTAATATCGAGTGTTGTTGTAAGCCAAATAACCAACTCCACCCAGTATCCCATAAACGATGGGTACTTTCCAATATTTACGGTTGTAAACTTGCCCGAGTCCGGGAACTATTGCCGACAACATCGCCGCTTTTTTAGGCGAATGGTCTTCATTTCTTTTGCGAACTACAGATTGTTTTTCTTGAACAGGTTGAAAAGCGGTAGTATCTGTCTTCGTGCTATCAGTATCTATAGTGGTTTGCGCCGAAAGTGCAATAGATAAAAAACACAAAAGATATGTCGCCCAAAAACGCACTGCTATAAACCCAAAAGGTCTTTAATTCTTATTAAATCTTGTTCAGATTTGAACGGAATAACAATGTTTCCATTGCCTTCGGGATTCTTTTTTAGTTTTATTTTATTGCCAAACAAGGCGCTTAAATCTTCTTTTAGTTTTTGTTCATCGAAAGACAAACCAGCACCTTTTTTCTTAGAAGCGGGAGCAGCAGGTTGTTCTTCGCCAGTTTGACGAGCCAATTCCTCAACCTTACGAACGCTTAAGTTTTCGGCTACTATTTTTCTGAAGATGTACAACAACACATCTTCATCATCAATAGCCAACAAAGCGCGGGCGTGGCCCATGGTGATCTCTTGTGCTTTTAATGAAGCTTGAATTTGAGCAGGTAATTTCAATAAACGAAGGTAGTTGGCTGTTGTAGAACGGTTTTTGCCAACACGTTCGCCTAACTCTTCTTGCGTTAAATGACATTCGTCTATCAAACGTTTGTAGCTTAAAGCAACTTCAATAGGGTTTAATTCCTGGCGTTGAATATTCTCTACCAAGGCCATTTCTAGCATAGCCTGATCGTTGGCAATGCGAATGTAAGCAGGTATTTCAGTCAAACCGGCAACTTGAGAAGCTCTAAATCTTCTCTCACCAGAGATAATTTGAAACTTATCGTAGCCCAGTTTTCTAACCGTGATGGGCTGAATAATGCCCAATTCTTTAATAGATTGTGCCAACTCTAAAAGAGCCTCTTTCTCAAACTCGGTTCGAGGTTGAAACGGGTTGGCCTCAATGTGTTCAACACGAATATTGGCGATGCTTCCAGCAGTTTGGTTGGCTTTATCGGCAGGCAAACTCGATGTGATATCGGTACCTGAGTTTTCTAATAGGGAGCTTAAGCCGCGACCTAAAGAACTATTTTTTTTAATTGAGCTCATCTTCTACATTAATCACTTTATCTTCTTGCGCTATTCTGGTCATGTTGTTTTTTTGCAACACTTCTCTGGCTAAATTTAAGTAGTTCACCGAACCTTTGCAACTAGCATCGTGTGTTAAAATAGAGTGACCGAAACTTGGCGCTTCACTCAACTTGGTATTTCTTTGAATAATGGTATCGAAAACCATATCTTGAAAATGCGTTTTAACTTCATCAACTACTTGATTCGACAAGCGTAAGCGAGTATCATACATCGTTAATAAGATGCCTTCAATGCGCAATTCAGGGTTCAATCGTGATTGCACAATTTTCACGGTATTCAACAATTTACCTAAACCTTCCAATGCGAAATACTCACATTGAACTGGAATAACCACAGAATCAGATGCTGTAAGTGAGTTAATGGTAATCAAACCCAAAGATGGAGAGCAGTCGATAATGATAAAGTCGTAATCATCACGCACCTTATCTAAAGCCAACTTCATCATTTTCTCACGGTTAGGCACATTAATAATTTCTATTTCGGCACCCACTAAATCAATATTGGCAGGAATAATATCTACGTTAGGTGTTTCTGTTTTTAAGATAATGTCTTTAGGCTCGGCCTCATTGATGATGCACTCGTAAGTCCCCATTTTGATGTTGCGAGGGTCGAAACCTAAGCCCGACGTTGAATTGGCTTGCGGATCGGCATCCACCAACAACACCTTTTTTTCAAGCACACCCAAACATGCCGCTAAATTGATGGCTGTAGTAGTTTTTCCTACACCGCCTTTTTGATTTGTAATCGAAATAATCTTGCCCATCTTTTCTCTTATTTATGTCTTCGTTTTCTATTGCAATATAATGAAAAGTGTTATTGTGCTCTTCATTAAAACTTCTAACTTTGAAATTCTCTGTAAAGGTAGTTCAAAACCGATGTTTTTTACGGAGTAATTTTAAACATAAATTTGTTAAAGATGAGTGTGATAACAGTGGTTTCGGGCACGAATAGAAAGGGAAGCATGACTTTTCATGTTTCAACCTTAATTCGCGATTTATTAACAGAGAAGGGTGTTGAGGTGAAGTTGTTGGACTTACAAAATCTGCCTCCCGATTTCCTTTTTACCGCTTTATATGGAAATAAAAACGAGCTTTTTGAACAAATTGTAAGCGATTATATTTATAGTAGTTCAAAGGTGGTAATGGTTTCGCCTGAGTACAATGGTGGCTTTAGTGGTATTTTGAAAAGTTTTATAGATGGATGGAATCCTAAGAAGTTAAGCGGACAAAAAGTGGCTTTGGTAGGAGTGGCTTCGGGCCGTTCGGGCAATTTAAGAGGTTTAGATTATCTTACTAATGTGTGTCACTACATGAAAATGCCTGTTTATTTCGATAAAGTGCCTGTGTCAAGAGTAGGAGAGTTGGGGAATGAACAAGATGGAATACAGGATGAAGTTACCAAAAACGTGTTGAGCACGATGTTAGATGGTTTCGTGAAATTCTAATAGTCTTTGTAGAGTCGAAATGCTTTCGTCTTTAAAAGAGTAAATTCCTTTTACATAAATTTATTGGAAGATTTTCTATTTAAGACGAAAGCATTTCGTCTCTGCGGCAAGACATAAAAAAACTCCAGTCAATCGACTGGAGTTTTTTTATTGAATATTTGGTAATACTAAGCCTCAGTAGCGTCAACAGTATTTCTTCTTTCTTTGATTCTTGATTTTTTACCAGTCAATTCTCTTAAGTAGAACAATCTTGCTCTTCTTACTTTACCTCTCTTATTCACTTCAATTTTCTCGATGATTGGAGAGTTGATTGGGAAAATTCTTTCTACACCTACACCACCAGAAATTTTTCTAATTGTAAAGGTTTCTGTGATGCCATGACCTCTTTTTTGTAAAACTACTCCTTGAAAAAACTGGGTTCTAGTTTTAGCACCCTCAGTAATTTTATAATAAACTGTGATAGTGTCGCCTGCTGAAAAGTCTTGCCATTTCTTGGTTTCCGACAGTTCTAATGTAATCTGTTTCAATAAGTCCATCTCTGTAAAATTTTTAGCCCCTAAATTGGGGAGGGCAATATTACGAAATAAAAATCAATTTGCAAGACTTTTTTTTAAGTTGTGATTTTCACTATGCGTGGTTGATAAATAGAAGCTTGGTCTTTACCTCTATATAAGAACAAGCAGTATTTATGCTTCTTATTAGGGGGTATAACTTTCTAGGTAAATGTTCGTAAAACGATTGTCTCTAGTGATAAGGCTTTTAGATGAAGAAAGAGTTTAAGTTATTGTATATTACGCACTTGCTTATGAAATGTTTGCATCATAGGCTATTATTTGTGTTGCTGGTTTTTATGCTGGCTGCCAATACTGTGTCTTATGCTCAACCAAACCCCAATGCGCCAAGTGCTTCAGAAATCAAGAAAAAACTAAAGGAAGAAGCAAAGCTCAAAGAAGAAAAGAGAAAGAAAGAGTTGAAAGAGCAAGAAGAAAGAATTGCTCAAAAGAGAAAGGAAGCCAAAGCCAAAGAGGCTCAAATAAAAAAAGAGACCAAAATTGCCAAGCAATCGAGGTTGAAAGAGAGAGAGAGAGCCCAAAAAGATTTAGAAGCTAAGATTAAGCGCGATAGAGAGCTTGAGTTGGCTAAAGCCAAACAAGCCGTGCAAGAAGAAAAAAGAAAGGCCGATTTGGCACGAAGAGAATTGGCTCAACAAGAAAAGCAAAGAAAGCAGTTGGATGCCGAACGTAAAATACAAGAGGCCATCAAGGCTTTGCAAGAAAGAGAGAAAGAAGCCGAAAAGAAAAGAGAGGCCGAAGCTTTGGCTAGAAAAGAGAAGCTTTCTAAAAAGGAAGAGGCTATTAAGAAGCAAGAAGAGAAAGCTTTGGCCGAAGCCGCAAAGCAAGCAGAAAAGCAAAAAAAATATCAAGAATCGAAGAAAAGTAAGTTAAGCGACCTTAGTGAAGCGCAAAAAGAGGCGGCAGCTCAAAAAGCCAAACAGGAGGCAGAAAGATTAAAAGCCGAAGAGAAAAAGAAAATTGATGCGTCTTTAGCTGCCGAGAAAGAAAAGGCTCAAATAAGGGCTGAGGAGGCTGAGGTGCAAAGAAAAATTCAGGAGTTTCAAGAAAAGGAAAGACTGGCGCAAGAACAAATTAGAAAGTTTAAAGAGGAGGCTAAAGCGCGCAGAGAACAAGAAGAAGCTGAGTTTGCTCAAAAGTTGAAGGAAAAACAAGAAGAATTACAACGTCAGAAAGAGATTGCCGAATTTAAAGCCAAAAATAAAGACAAAGAGTCCGAATTGGCTAAACAGTTTGAAGAGCAAAAAAAGGCCGAATCAAGTGCAGAAGAGTTGGCGCGTTTAAAGAAAGAAGCGGCTGAAAAAGCTGAAGCTGAGCGTTTACGCTTATTAAAAGAAGAACAAGAAAAACGTTTGGCCGAAGCGCGTGCATCGGGCAATGAGAAGTTGAAATTAGCTGCTGAAGCTGCAGCTAAAGCCGAAAACGATTTGAAAGCAGAGCAAGATAGGGAAATGGCTGCGATGAAGGCGCGTGAGGAAAAACGCAAAGAAAAAGAAGCGAAAAAATTAGAGGCACTTCGCTTAAAAGAAGAAAAATTATTGGATAAAGAGGGAGGTGATGACGATGATGCGAAGTTGCTAAAACAAGAAGCGGCAGAGAAAAAGAAAGCCGAATTCGAGAAAAAGAAAGCCGAATTAAAAGCTGAGAAAGAAAAAGAAGAACAAGAGAAGTTGCGTGCAAAAGAGGCGGCGAAAGTAGATAAGGCTATGGCTGATGCTAAACGAGCAGAACAAATAAAGAAAGAGACCGAAGAAATGTTAAAGTTGGAGGAAGAAGCCCGACTATTAAAGAAGCAAGCCGACGAGATAAAAAGAGAAGAAGAAAAGAAAAGACAGGAATTACAAGCCAAAGCGAAAGAAGAGGCAAAGAAAAAGGCAGAAGAGAATACGAAAGTCGCTACTAAAGAAGAGATAGAGTCGGGTAAAAAGAATGCTGAAAAAGACTATAAAGAACGTGCCGATAAAAAAGCTCAGGAGGAGAAAGCTTTGAAAGAAAAAGATACTGCCAAAAACGCTCAAGAAGAGGCGCGTCTTAGAAAAGAATACGAAAAGAAAATTTTAGAAGAAAAGAAAAAAGCAGAAGAATTGGCGAAAGCAAAAGATTTTGAAGCCAAAAAACAAAAGTTAAAAGATGATATTGAGCGTCAGAAACAAGAAAATGAAAAAAGTATTGCTGCCGAAAAAGACAAAACAGTAAAAGAACAACAGCGCTTAGCTAAGGAGCAAGAAGTATTAGCTCTCAAAGAAAAAGAGTTGCAAAAAAAGAAAGAAATTTTGGCTCAAAAACAAGCCGAGAAGGATAAAGAATTGGCCAAAATAAAAGAAGAGAAAGCTAAAGAAGAGGAAATAAAGTTAGCGGCCAAAAATGAAAGAGAAGCTTTACAAGCTAAATCTCGTGAATTAAAAGCGCAAAAAGAAAAGGAAAAAGCAGAGGCTTTGGTGGCCGAAGAAAAAGCCAAAACAGAAAAGCTTAAAGCGGAATTGAATAAAACAGCCGAAAAACAAAAAGAAGCCGAGATTAAGAATAAAATTCAAACAGAGGCAAAAGAAAAAGTATCTAAAAAGAATCAAGATGATTTGGTGAAAAAAGCCAAAGAAGATAAACTTAAAAAATTACAAGAGAAGGAAAATAAAGAAACCGAAGAATTGAAAAACAAATTGAAAGTTGAAGATTCTTTGGCTACTGCCGGACCAAAAAAGAAACTGACTTTTGAGGAGCAAGTGATTAAAGATTACTATGACGGAAAGAAAATAGGCGGATTCAAAAAAGCAGAAAAAGAAAGAATTCTATTGGCTTACCGAGAGAAACAAGAAATAGCTTTGCAACAGAAAAAAGATTCGATTGCGAACAGGTTGGCTAAAATTAAAGCCGATCAAGCTAAAGCGTCGCAAGGAGCAATGAATGCTGCTAAAGAGCAAAAGTACATCAACAATAAATTAAAGGAGTTAGAAGAGCAATTGCTTGTAGAAAAAGAAGCCAAGAATATAGTAGATAATAATTTGAAAAAAATTGAAGAGTCGGGTTTATCTGGAACCAACATCGCGCTTGAGAAAAATATCCTTAAAAAACAATCAGATGAAAAACAGAAAGAGGTAGAGCGTATTGAAGAAGAGATAGCAAAATTAAAAGGCAGAAAAACGCAATTGGCGAAACAAGAAAAGGGCAAAAAAGAAAGTACCAAAAAGAAAAGCGAAGAGCTGGTTAAACAAAGTGAGGAGAGCTTAAAGAAATTAGAAGAGCAAACGGCGGCAACTAAAATTGAATTGCCATCGGAAAGAAAGGCTCGTTTGAAAAGAGAAAAAGAAGAAGCGAAATTGAAATTGCTAGAGGCTAAACTTAAAGAGCAAGAATTGGCCAAAGAAAAACAAAAAAGCAAAGAAGAGAAATTAAAAGAATTGCAAGCCAAAGAAGAGCAATTTGCTAAAGAATTGGCTGAAAAGAAAAAGAAAATTGAAGAAGATAAAGCGGCACTTAAAGCGCAAAAGGAGCAAGATAAATTGTTGGCCGAAGAAAAAGCCATCAAAGCTAAAGAAGCGAAAAAAATTAAAGCAGTTAAAACAGAAAATAAAGTAGATACTGTTGATGAAGAGTTGGTGAAAAGAGAGAAAGAATTTGAAGCTAAAAAAGCAAAAGAATTAGAGAAATTAAATGCACAGGATGGTGCCATAGACAAAAAGATTTCAAAGGAAGAATTGCGTATTCAAGATTTAAAACAAAAAATTGCTGCCGCCGAACTGAAATTAAAAAATGGTAGCGATGCCAAAGATGAGTATGAGAAATCATTGGTGAAATTAGAGTATTCAGCCTCTGTTGATGATGAAATAGAGAAGTCGAAATTGAAAAGAAAAGTGGCCGAAAAATCAATTGAAGTTCAGCAATCTGTTGAAGAGTTGAAAAGATTAAGAGCCGAATTGGCTAAAGAAGAAAATGGAGGTTCTTCAACTACTTTGGCGAATGCAAAAAGTTCTGATGCAATAGCCAAAGAGAATGAAGCGAAAGCTGTTGAGGAAGAAAAAAGAAAACAAAAGGAGAATGATGCTTTAGCAGCAGCCAATGCCAAAGCTAAAAATGAAGCCGAGAAGAAAAGATTGGCGATGGCCGAAAAGGATAGAATAGAAAAGATAAACAAACAAAAAGAATTGGCTAAAGCTGAGTTGGAAAAAACGAAAAAAGAACTTTCTGATAAGCAGAAGGCAAGCGCTACCAACTTCGAAAAAGACAAAATGCTTTTAGAAAATGAGCGCAAAGAATTGGCTTTAAAAGAGAAGAGAGAAGAGTTGTTGAAACAAGAACAAGAGAAATTAATTGCCGAAGAAGAAAGAATAAAAAAAGAGAAAGAAATAGCAATTAGCGAAGCCAAAAAAACAGCCGATTTACAAGAACTAAAAAAACAACAAGAGCTAGAGCGCATTAGAAAAGAAAATGAAGTGAAAGAGAGAATGATGGCCGAGAAACGCTTTAAAGCCGAGTTGGAGAGAGAGCGTTCGGAAAGAGAAAGATCATTGCGCGATTCGGTATTGAAATCTCAAAAAAGAGCAGATGCTTTGCATGCGCAAAACAAATCGAAATTCGATTCATTGGCCATGAAAACATTTGAGCAAAATAAAAAAATGCAAGATGAATACACTTTATTGAAATTGAAAAGAGATCAAGATATTTTAAAGCAACAACAAGAGTTACAAAAACAGAAAGAAGAGGCTTTAAAAAATAAAAACAATAAGGTTGCGGTGAGTGAAGAGGCTAGAAAAGCTCAAGAAGCGCGTTTGAAGTATGAGGAGGAATTAAGAAACAATAAAAAGTTAGAAACGCGCACTGCGCAAATGAAAGAAGAAGCTCGACGCAAAGAAATGATGGAGCAGCAAAGAATGAAAACGATAGAGCGTGAGCGAATGATGATGGCTAAACAAAAAGCAAGAGAGGATTCTATTAATGCTGCTTTAGCATCTAAAGCCGACCGACAAAAGCCTTTACAAGCACAAATTGCAGCTAAAACAAATCAGAAAGTTGTTTTAGAGCAAGAGATTAGCGGACTCAAAGACAAAGAGGTTTTGGTGTTGCAAGGCTATGTGAAAGAAAATGCGAGCTCTAAACAATTGCAATATGAAGCCAATCAAAAAGTAGGCGTAGAGAAATTAAAAAAATCTACCGCTGCATTATTGTCGGAAAAAAAAGCTTTAGAATCGAAATTAAAAGCCAAAGAGAATTATCAAACGCGTTTAGAGAAACAAGAAGAACTTAATAAAATCCGTCAGGAATTAAATGTTTTACAAAAACAATTGGAAAGCACCAATGTGAAAATTGATACCAATGTGATTAATGCTTCTTTGCAAATTCAATATCAAAATATTATACAATCGAGAGAGAAAATTAAACAAGAAATTGATGCTTTAGAAAAAGAAATAAAAGTAAAAGAAGACGAATACAACAACGAACTCACTTTATTGAAACAGGAAGAAGAAAAACAGAAAAAGATTGATGCATCTAAAAAGGCCCCTATTCGAAATGTTAAAGATTTAAATGTGCAAATGGAGGCTTACCAAAAGGAGTTGAAAAATGCTGTTAGTCCCGAACAAAAAGCTAAAATTTACAAAGGCATAAAGGAACTTGAAAAAGCTTATCCAGAAGGAGTGTACGAGGAGTTGATTACCGAATCGAATAGAACAGTGAAAAGAATTGTAGTGAGCAAAGCAGGTAAAGTGTCTATCTACAAAATGATAGTGTATAATTGGGGTGGAACCTTTTTCTTTAAAGATGATAATACGATTACCAAACAGGTGTTCGATAGAGAGACAACGTACTAATGTTTTCTTTTAATTTTATTGCTACTTGTTCTTTCCAATTTATCTACATGCACTATCTCTTTAATTTGCTCGAATTTATGGAGTTCTTGATTCACTTTTTCTAGAGAAATTTCTTCTTCCCCTTCTACAATTAAAATTAGTTTATTAATTAGTTTATCATCGGGAATGGAGCTCACAATGAAGTCAGAGGCAATGTGTTTTTTGATTTTTTGTTCTATGCTTTCAGGATTTATTTTAACTCCTCCTGAGTTGATGATGTTGTCGAATCTGCCTCTCCATTCAAATGAAAATTTATCGATGAGTGTTACGCAATCGTTGGTGTAAATAGCATTCGCATCTAGCGATGGTGCGAAAATAATGAGGCAATTGTTGTCGTTAACACCAAAATGAATTCCTTCGAGTGCTTTGTAGTACTGTTGATGGTGCGGCCAAATTTGTTTAACCGCAATATGACTTACAGTTTCTGTCATTCCAAAAGTTTGAAATACTTCTGTTTTTACTTCTTTTAATAAAGAATGCAAGCTTTCATTGATTTCCCCTCCGCCTATAATGACTTTTTTTATCCTGTTGAATTTTGATTTTTCAGATGAACTCAAAATTTCAAAAACTTGATTGGGTACAAAGGCGGCAAAATCCAAATCGACATCGATATTTTTTAGTGGATTTGATAGGGGTTCGGTGATAAATAAATTCCAACGATTTACTGCGCTTCGCGCTATCATCATTTTTCCCGCAATAAAATCGGTAGATAGACATAATAAAGCTTTTGTGCCTTCTTTAATTGCAAAGGTTTGTGCCGTTAAAAGTGCGCTGTTTTTTATTTTGTTTTTTGGAATGGTAAATAGTTTTGCTTTTCCCGTTGTGCCCGAGCTATGCGCTACTATAGAGTCATTGCTGTTTAGCCACTGTGTTGTGAATTCTGCGACTTTTCTTATCCATTCTTCATTGCTGCCTTTAAGTGTTTCGCAGTAGCTGCATATTTCAGCGTCGCTTTGGCTAGAGAAATCGAGATTAATATATTTTAAATTTGAATTCACAGTAGCAAAGGTATTAAAAGTTATCTTTGCCCCGCCATGCTAAAAACCAGCCGAATCATATTGCTTTTTTTGTCAATAAGCACTGTGTTTTTCACTTATTTGGTGCTTACAAGTGTGAAGGTTGATTATCGCTATGAGAATTTCTTTCCGAAAGGAGATGCAGAACTCGACTACTTTCAAAAATTTAGCAAAGAGTTTGGAAGTGATAACGATTTTTTAATTATTGGACTCGAAAACAAAGCAGGAGTCTTCAATCAGAAGTTTTTACAAAATGTGAGTGCGCTTTCTGATTCTCTCGCTTTGCTGGCAAGCGTTACCGAAGTTATTTCCCCTACAAGAAAGTTGAGTTATATAAAGGCTGGTGATTTTGGTGATATTAATGAGTTTCCTTATTTACATCATAATGATCCCGAATTCTATCAAAAAGATTCCTTGCGAATATTTAACAATCCTCAACTAGTTGGTACTTTCTTTTCTAAAGATAGGAAGGCTGTTTGTATTTATGTTAAAACAAAAGATAGATTGGCTAAAAAACCTTCAGATAGATTGCTGAAAGATATAGATAGATTGCAGCAAAAAATACCATTTGATGAATTTCATTCTGTTTCTAGAATTCGCGGTCAATCCTATGCAATAAAGGTTTTGGGTAAGGAGCTTTCGCTATTTATTAGTGCATCTATACTCATGTTGATTGTGGTATTGTGGTTTTCTTTTCGTTCAACTTTGGGTGTTGTAGTGCCTCTAATTACAGTGTTGGTTTCTTTAGTTTGGACTTTAGCTGTAATGTATTTTATGGGTAAGGATTTAAATGTGCTTACTTCCTTGTTGCCTACAATGGTGTTTATTGTTGGTATGTCGGATGTGGTTCATATACTCACCAATTACATCGAGGAATTACGAAATGGAAAAAGTAAGGAGGAAGCCATTAGAATTACCATTAAAGAGGTGGGATTTGCCACCTTTTTAACTTGTGTTTCTACCGCTATTGGGTTCTTTACTTTAATGACTGCAAATATTGAACTAATTCAAGATTTCGGACTCTACTGCGGTATTGGGGTTATTATCGCTTATTTGATGTCTTTTCTGCTGTTGCCTAGTGTTTTAATGAACGTTAAAACGCCTAAAATTGTTTTGCGTAAGGGTAACGATGCGCTTTGGCAGAAAGCATTACGCACTACCTTGTTGTGGACCATTAAATACCCTAAGCGAATATTACTTATTAGTGGAATAGTAACAGCTTTGAGTGTGGTTGCTATGTTGAACATTAAAATAGACAATTACTTATTGGAGGATTTTTCAGATAGCGATCCTCTAAAGCAAGATTTCGATTATTTTGAAGAAAAATTTGGCGGTGCCCGTCCGCTAGAAGTTGTTTTAGATCTAAAAGACTCTAGCGCTAGCGCATTCGACTACGAAGTATTGGTTGCTATAGATAGCGTTGAAAAGTACTTGGCTAAGAACTATCAATTAACCAACATTACATCACCTCTTTCCTTTATAAAAGAAGCCAATAAAGCTCAACACTCTGCAAGTCAGAAATTTTACAATTTACCTGATTCTAAAGAGAAATATTTGGCTCTTAAAGAGAAACTTGATGTTTTTGGAGCCTTCGAAAAAACAGAAGAAATTCTTAAAAATTATATTTCTAGAGACGGTCATTCGCTTAGAATTAGTGCAAAGATGCCAGATTTAGGTGGTCGAAAAATGAAGAAGCTCAATAGCGATTTTTACCATTTCGCTGCGAAGAATATCGATTCAAAATTACTTACTGTTCACTTAACAGGAACAGTGCACTTAATTGACTTAAACAATGAATATTTATCAAAAAATATGATAAATGGATTGTGGCTTTCGGTAGCATTTATTGCTTTGATTGTAGGCTGGCAATTTAGAAGTATTAGAATGATCATTATTTGTATTATTCCTAACATCATCCCTGGCTTTGTAGTGGCTGGTTTTATGGGGGTTGCCGACATCAACCTACGCATTTCTACTTCCATTATTTTTTCCATAGCTTTTGGTATCGCGGTAGATGATACTATACATATTATGAGTAGGCTAAAACAAGAAAGAAACAAAGGAAAATCTTTTTTATATGCGTTAAAACGAACCTATTTATCTACTGGTAAAGCGGTGGTGGTAACTTCTGTTATCTTGTCGTGCGGATTTTTAACGCTTTTGCTATCGAATTTTAACAGCACTTTTTATGTAGGGTTGTTAGTAGGCCTTACGCTATTGATTGCAATTATATGTGAAATGCTGCTGTTGCCAGTACTTCTTATTTATTTTTACAAGGACAAAAAGTAAATTCCCTTTACTATCAAGTGTTTGAGAATGAATTTCATCCAGCATTATTAACAATTGAAACTAAAGTTGTTGAAAAATTTGCTTGGTATGCGTTTTTACCTTTAAATTTGACTGCGCAAAGTGAGGGACTTTGCCTTAACCTTAGTAAAACAACATGAATCAAACTGAAGCTCAAAAAATCATCAAAGATACTGAGTATCTAAACAACAGGATTTTGTCTTTTGATAATCCTAAAGCAACTTCTGGCGGACGTCAATACTGCAGAGTAATTGATAAAAAGTATTTGTTTTCTAGTACCGATGAGAAAAATAAACAGGGTGCTGTGAAAATTCGTTTTAAAGATGTGATGACCGGACAAGAGTTTATGGAGCAGTTGACTGCCGTGGCTCGTCAGTTCACGAAAAAGGTTGTAGAGGAGACAGATGATGTGAAAACTAATCTATTGGCTGTTTTGGCAGATGAGACCGAGCCTGTTAAATCTTTGGAATGGGTAATGACTCAGTTTAAAGCTAAAGCACCTAAAGTGTTTGCTCAAAATAAAGATAAAGTAGAAAATTACTTAATGGAGTTGTGGTTGGAAAGTAAAATCACAAGATCTACTTTCAAATCTAAAAACCTTACGGTTTATGCTTTGAAGAAGTAATTTCAAATAAGAATTAAATAAAAAACCTTCCGTCTACCAACGGAAGGTTTTTTTATTTCGCAATGTGCAAATACACTAAGCGGTTGCTTCCATTAAGCGCTCTACTTTATGCACACCATTAATTACTTTGAATTTTTCCATTAAGTTTTTCAAGTGATCTACGCTGGTTACGTAAAGCATAATTTTGCCTTCAAAGAATCCTTCCTCAGAAGTAAAAAATATCGATTTGATATTGATGTTTTCTTCCATAGAAATGATGGTCGTTATCTTATTTAGTAAACCAAAGTCATCTATACCAATGAATTGAATACCTGTCAAGAATGCTACATTTTGATTACCATGCCATTGCGCTTTAATGGTTCGAGAAGCGAAGTTCGAAAGCAAATGCATTGCGTTCGGGCAATTGGTTTTGTGAATTTTTATGCCTTCATCGGCGCTATTGAAACCAAATACTTCGTCGCCAGGAATAGGATTGCAACAAGGTGAAAGTGAATATTTGATGTTTTCATCGGCACCAATATTCAACATACCAATTTTGCCTGGTTTCGATGGTTCTTTTTCTTTTGCAGATTTTTTCTTTTTATTCTCTTCTTTCTGTTTGAAGAAATTTTCTAGTTCTTCGAATTTAATGGCATCAGTAGCTATTTTGTAATACAAGTCTGTAGCTACTTTTATCTGGAAGTGCATAATGAGTTGTCCCAGAACATTAGGATTCACCAAAATATCCAGCTTCTCCATCCATGTTTTGAAAATCTCTTTTCCTTCAATAGCAATCCTTTTTTGGTCTTCTTTTAAAGCCTCTTTAATACAGCTTTTGGCCTTAGCTGTAACTACAAAATTCAACCATTCTTCTTTTGGCGTTTGCTTTTTAGAGGTAAGAATCTCTATTTGCTCACCACTTTGTAATTCGTAGTTTAATGGAACTAATTTGTGATTCACTTTGGCGCCAATACATTGGTCACCAACACGTGAGTGGATTTCGTACGCAAAGTCGAGAGCGGTTGAACCTGCTGGTAAATTTTTGATGTCTCCTGCCGGAGTAAAGGCGTAAATCTCATCGGCGAAGAAGTTCATTTTAAAGTCGTCGATGAACTCTAAGGCATTGTTGTCACCCGACTCCAGCATCTTCGTGATCTTAGAAATCCATACATCTAAATGGTTCTCTTGTTCCGCATTTAATGCTTTGTATTTCCAATGTGCAGCTAATCCTTTCTCTGCAATTTCATCCATTCGTTTGGTGCGAATTTGAACTTCTACCCATTTACCATCTTGGCCCATTACTGTAGTATGCAGTGATTCGTACCCATTTCCTTTTGGGGTGGAGATCCAGTCACGCAATCTATCAGGTCGAGGGGTGTATAAATCGGTAACGCTCGAATATACTTTCCAACAATCGGTTTTTTCGTCTTCGGGTTTAGAATTTAAAATGATGCGAATGGCGAAAATGTCGTACACTTCATCAAAAGTCACCTCTTTTTTCTTCATCTTTTGAGCGATGGAAAAGATGCTTTTAGTTCTACCTTTAATATCGAAATCAAAACCTTTGTCGGTTAACGCATTAATAATAGGTAAGCTAAATTTATTGATGTAGCGCGTTCTTTTCTTTTGGGTAGAGGCAAGGTTTTCCTCTATATTCTTGTACAATTCAGGTTCGGTGTACCTTAAGCCTAAATCTTCAAGTTCGGTTTTAATAGCATATAATCCCAAGCGATGGGCTAAAGGAGCGTAGATGTTTAATGTTTCGTAGGCAATTTTAAGTTGCTTGTGTCGCGGCATAAACTCCATCGTTCGCATGTTGTGCAAACGATCGGCTAGTTTGATGAGGATTACTCTTATGTCGTCGGAAAGCGTAAGTAATATTCGTTTAAAGTTTTCGGCCTGAATGGAGAATTGATTTTCTCCTGTATCGGCCATTGATGATATTTTGGTGAGTCCGTCTACGATGTTGGTCACTTTCGGACCGAACATTGAATTAATATCATCTAAAGTGATGTGAGTATCTTCAACCGTATCGTGCAGTAAGGCACAAATGATAGAAGTAGTACCCAAACCAATTTCATCGGCCGTAATTCTTGCTACTTCAATAGGGTGGTATATATAAGGTTCACCCGATTTTCGGCGCATATCTTTGTGCGCATCGATGGCAACTGTTAAAGCCTTTCTAATTAATTTTTTTTCTTGGTCGGTTCTTGCCTTTTTACCTGCTCTAAGCAGTCCGCGGTATCTTTTAAGAATCTCTTGTTTTTCTTTTTCTAAATCAATCACTACTGTAGGTTCGCTCATTGTTGCTAAAGTTTGAATGTCAAAAATAAGGCATTTGCCCGAGAATATTGTACTTTCAAAAGGATGGTATTGTTGCACAAAGACAAATAAAAAAGCCCCCGTTCGTCAGCTGACGAACGGAGGCTTTTAAACTATTATTTATTACTTAACTACAGAGAAAGTTTTGTTAACAGTTTCACCGTTAACAGAAACATTCAATAAGTAAGAACCAGCTGCTAAAGAGCTAACGTCGATAGTAGAAAGGTTTTCGCCAGCGCTCAAATTTTGAACGTTGTTAAACATCACTCTACCAGCTAAATCGTAAACTGTAATTGTGCTAAGTCCAACTTTAACAGCAGAAACATTGATGTTTAAGTTGCTGTTAGATGGGTTAGGGAACAAGTTAACAGAAGTAACTGTTACCGGAGCAAGCTCATTAACGCTAACACCAGAGATTACATTGAAGTTTACAGATGAATTAGAGCTATTAGAAGAGTTGTCTGTAGCAATAACTTTTAATGTATATGTTCTAGATGGGTAGTAAGTAGTTGGAGTCCAAGTTGAAGAATAAGTTGAACCCGAATCACCAGGAGTAAGAGTAGCAATTTTATTAACACCATCCCAAATTTCAAAAGAAACCGAAGCAACAGAACCTTCATCGGTTACAGTAGCTTGTAAATCTATACTTACCGCGTAATCAAAGTTTTGATTGTTGGTAGGTTTTGTAATAGTGATTGCTGGAGGTCCGCAAGTTACTACTGTTGCAGTAGCAGGCGTTCTTCCACAAGATGCATTAGCTCCAGTTTCAATTACAAATTTGTATAAACAACCGTAGTGAACGTGTGCACCAACATCTGTTTTTTCTGCCGTAGAGAACACAGCACCCCCTGTAGCACCATTAAAGTCAGTGTATGAATTTTTCTCAATATCAAAAACACCAGATTGAGCGAAGCCGGCACCTTTCATTGCAGAGAAGCCAATTGCACCAGAAGTTAATTCAACGTAGATGAAATAGTCACCAGGAGTTAAAGTAATATCAACAGGAACATCTTGAATATCATAGCCATCCCCTGTTGACGTTTTTGTGCCATAAGTGTATTGAGGAGATTGCGCAACAAATGAATTGTTAGATGAATTCGATACTTTAATTCTAAAAGTTGCACCAGAAGTATGAGATACATACACACGAGCAAATTTTATAGTTAAATCTTTAGTAACTGCAATTCTTTGCGCTCTATACTCAGCAGTGGTTTGTGTCCAGAATGATGCTCCAGTAACATCTGAGTATGTAGCGATAGGTGACGTATAAGTATTTACACCTGCAGCTTTTTCTTCAGCATAATACGTAGTATTAGTGTTGAATACTTGAGTCAATGTTGTTCCGGTTCCTACTTTAGTACCAGATACAGCTGCGTCGTACCAGTCATAAGTTTTTCCGCCCACAGGATTGGTAATCGATAAAGTTAAACTTGTTCCAGCACATCCATTAGCACCACTTGTACTAAAAGGAGCACCGGCAACAATAACGATTTCATCTTCTTTTGTACAACCAGAACCTTGAGAGATAACAACTTTATATGTTCCAGCTGCACTAGCTGTGAATGTTGTTCCAGTTTGTCCACCTTGTAATGCATTGTCTTTATACCAAGCGAAAGTTCTACCACTTGCTGTAGCAACACCTGGATCTAAAGTTACGGTGTTTGGAGCACAAATGCCTTTGTCCGGACCCATATTAGGTTTTGGGATATTACAAAGAGTACTTAAGTAAGTATCTATACCAGCTAGTAAAGAGTATTGGTGGCTTGGCGCTAAATCCTGACCCAAATCCCAAATTAAGATACCAGCAGCGCCTTTGTTTACAACTAAATCAATTTTTGATTTAAGGGTGTTGATACCATTGTATCCATAAGAACCATTAACATCACTAGTGTAGATAGTGTTGCTTGGCGTCCAGTCTCTGTACATAGCTTCAGAGCTTCTGTTAGAAGTACCTCTAGCATAGAATGGAACACCTAAGTACATTTTGTTGTAAGGAACACCTAATGCATTCCAGTCAACCATAGAAGAGTTAGCATCATTATATGAAGCGTGGTTTGTTACATCGTAGTTGTTTCCAGAAGGAAAATCGTACGCCATGATGTGCCATTCGTCTACAAGTCCGGCATTGGTATTGAAAAATGAAGGGTCAATGTATTTGGTGTGATTAACAGTGTTTTTTGTTTCACCACCTACAGCAACAGCCACTTTCAAGTTAGGGTTGCTTGATGCAGCGATTTTCTGATCTAATAGGATCATAAAATCTTTGTGAGCTGTAATTGCCGTTGGGTCTTTAGGAAACTCCCAGTCGATAGACAAACCATAACAACTAGTGCTAGAATTTGTAGCGAAATTTACCAAGGCAGTAGCTAAATTGTTTCTGAAAGTTGAGTTTTGACAAACTGAGCTTAAGCGCGCAGCTCTTTGTTCACCTGGATCTGCACCACCTAAAGACAACCAAAGGTTTGTTCCTTTGTTGTTTGCGGCATCACGAACTACGGTATACTTGTTCATATCGAAACCGTACAACGCATCACCTGGGTTATTGGTAATTAGAGTTCCATCAGTATTAGGGTTGATGAATGAGAAAATGATGTCGGTTAACTTGTCGCATTGCGCCGACACATCAGTTGTTGATCGGTACGAAGGGAAGTACCCGATAACTTTTTTGTTCTGAGCAAACAAGCCAAAGGCTAGCAAGGCAAAACCAAAAGTCAAATAGTAATTGATTTTTTTCATAGTTAAAAAATAATAGTTAATTAATAGTTCCCCCTCTTAAAGGGATTCCTAAGGTTAGAAAAAAAGTCTACTTCTCAAAATTTATTTTTTCACAAATTGTACGTTTTTTTAGCTTAAATTTAGCCTAAAGACAACTTTTAAATGGTAGTGAGATAATATGAAAAACATTGATAGTAAAGGGAAGTTGGTAGCGTTAATTGCTCATGATAACATGAAACCATTGTTGGTTGCATGGGCAGAGCGACATGTACATAAGTTGAAAAACTATAAACTTGTAGCAACTGGAACCACGGGTAAAAGGGTAGAGGAAGCAACTGGTTTGAAGCTTAAGAAATATAAAAGTGGTCCGTTAGGAGGTGATCAGCAAATAGGTGCTTTAATTGCAGAGCAAAAATTGGATGCATTGATCTTCTTTTGGGATCCTTTAGAACCAATGCCTCACGACCCAGATGTAAAGGCTTTACTAAGGCTGTGCAGTGTATACAACATACCTGTGGCTTGTAACGAAGCTACGGCAGAGATGGTGATAAAGTGTTTATAGGGAATTTTATTTCTTTCTATTTTTTTCGATACGTTTTAAGCTTTCTATGTTGAAGCCTAAAACAGGGATGCTGATTTTAGCCAGCGTGTTTTTTACCGTACTGGTTTTAAAAAATCTATCTATAAAGGTGTTGGTGTGGGAAGTAATACAAAGTAAATCGGCACCGTGATTTTCAATATACTCTTTAATACCATCAGAAATGCTCACGCTAGGTTCAATTTCTGCTGAAATTTTTTCATAGTTGAAATGCAGCACTTTTCTTTGAAATTGCACTAAATCTTTAGCGTTAATGATATGTTTCCCATCATCTATATGTAGCAAAGTTAAATGTGCTTCAAACATTTGGGCAAACCAAACTAGGTAATGCTCAATAGCTTTGTCTTTATTGCTTATCTCGGTAGAATATAGGATTTTCTCAATTTTAACATCGTTGTATTTGTGGGGAATAATAAGGACTGGACAAACACTGCTTCTCAATATTTTAAGAGCGTTTGAGCCGAATAGTCGGTCTTCAATAGAGTTAATTCCCTGAGAAGCCATCACCACTAAATCCACTTGTTCGTTTTCTATAAAATCGAAAACGATATCTTGAAAAGAGCCATCAACAATATGTTCGTGAAGCGAAGACTTAACGCGCATTCTCAAATCGGCAGAATATCGGCGCAGTAAGAAGGAAGCGGCATCTCTAAAGTCGGTGATTTCCCCATACATCATCTTGTCGGGGTCTAGTTCATCCATTTTTCTTTGAATGTGCTCTTCGTATTTCGTTTTGTAGCAGTAAAGTAAATGTAGTTCGGCTCCAGTTTTATTGGCTAGGTAAACAGCGAAATCGGCTGCGTTTGCTGCTGCTCCAGATAAATCTGTTGTTAAGAGAATTTTTTTCATTTCGCCTAGTATACCATTTTCTGCTGCAAAAATACACTAAAAGCATTTAGTAAAACAATAAAAAACGGAGATTATTTAGGAGCGTTTTTGTAGATGAAAAAAGCAATGAAGGAGAAAAACATGTTGGGCAGCCAAACCGCAACTACCGGGGACAGACTACTGTTGGTGGCAAATACTTCACCAACTCTAGAAAGGAAAACGTAAACGAGTCCGAGACCAATGCCATACACCAAATGCATACCCAAGCCTCCTTTTATTTTTCTAGAGGAAATACATGCGCCAATTACTGTTAAAATCAATATAGAGAAGGGAATAGCAGTTCTTTTGTGCAATTCTAATCGAAATCTTTTCACCAAATTGGAACCTTTCTTTTCTTCTTCGTCGATAAATTGAGAAATCTCAAAATAATTCATGGTTTGAATACTGCTGGGCTTAGAGCTGAAATCTTCGGGAGAGAAGGGGAAGATGGTGTCTTTGCTATCGCCGCGAATTTCTTTTTCTTCCACACCATTGAGGGTTCTTTCTCGCCATGTCTTGGCAATCCATTTTGCCTTTAAAGTATCCCAAACAATTCTATCAGCAGAAAACATAGATTTCAGCTCTCCGTTTTCCATTTTTCTAATGCTAAAGTTATAGCCAGTATTGGTGTTTTTACCGTAGTTGCTAATGTACATGTCTATGCCTGGAGAAAGTATCCGATGAATGTTTGAGCCTACATCTATATTTTGATCGTCTCTATAGTAGCGATTTTCGAACTCAAGTTTTGTTTTGTTGCTTATTGGAATTACAAAATGATTGGTGAACAGAGAAACGAGGAATAAAAAACCACCTGCGATGAGGTAAGGACGCAAGAAACGTTGATAACTAATTCCTGAACTTAGAATAGCTACAATTTCGTTGGTGCTTGCCAGTTTAGAAGTAAAAAAGATAACCGCTAAAAAGATAATGAGTGCACTAAGTATGCTGTATAGCCAAGGAATAAAGGTGCAATAGTAATCAAAAATGATGGCTTCAACTGGAGCGTTGTTTCCTAAGAAATCATCAATTTTTTCGCTTACGTCGAACACTATGGTAATCAAAATAAAAATACCGATAATGAAGAAAAAAGTCCCCAAAAATTTCTTGATGATATATATGTCGAGTTTCTTAAGCACTACAATCTATTGGCTAGTTTTTTAACCATGGTGTTTTTCCATGATGCAAAAGTGTTGTTTAAAATTTGCTTGCGCGCTTCATTGGTCAGCCACACATAAAAAGCTAAGTTGTGAATACTGGCAATTTGTTTTCCTAAAATTTCGTCGCATACAAAAAGGTGACGCATATATGCTTTAGAATATTCTTTATCTACATAGCTTGTTCCGTTTGCGTCTAAAGGAGAAAAATCACTTTCCCATTTTTTGTTTTTGATGTTGATGATTCCTTCGCTAGTGAATAGCATTCCGTTTCTGGCGTTACGAGTTGGCATCACACAATCGAACATATCAATTCCTAAAGCGATGTTTTCTAAAATGTTTACAGGGGTACCAACACCCATTAAGTATCTAGGTTTTGTAACAGGTAAGATGTTGCAAACTAGTTCACTCATGGCATACATGTCTTCATGAGGTTCACCAACCGATAATCCGCCAATGGCATTTCCTTCTGCTTCAAATTTGGCGATGACTTCAGCTGATTTCTGGCGCAAATCTTTGTAAACGCTTCCTTGAACGATAGGAAAGAGGGTTTGATTGTAGCCATACAAAGGCTCTGTGCTGTTGAATCTATCGAAACATCTTTTTAACCAACGATGGGTGAGGTCTAAACTTTTTGCCGCGTAACTGTATTCGCAAGGGTAAGGAGTGCATTCATCAAAAGCCATAATGATGTCGGCGCCAATGATGCGCTGAATATCCATCACGTTTTCGGGAGTAAACATGTGGTATGAACCATCAATATGCGATTGAAATTTAGCGCCTTCCTCTGTTAGTTTTCTTTTATCGGCCAATGAATACACTTGATAACCGCCACTATCGGTAAGCAAAGGTTTTTTCCACCCGTTGAATTTATGGAGTCCGCCTGCCGCACGAATCACATCCAATCCCGGTCTTAAATACAAATGATAGGTATTTCCTAAAATGATTTGAGCCTTTATATCTTCATCTAATTCACGCTGATGAACAGTTTTAACTGTAGCCGCTGTACCAACAGGCATGAAAATGGGGGTTTCTATAACGCCATGATCGGTTTCAATTAAACCTGCGCGGGCTTTGCTGTTCGCGTCTTTATGTTGAAGAGTGAAATTCATTGTGTGGCAAATATAAACAGAAAATGCACCTTTATTTTAAGAAAAGCGGAAAGTAAGCGCAAGATTTTTAATTTTACAGGGTATGCCGGTTTTCTTAAGTCTTATATTCTACCTTTATTTAGCTTGTACTATTTCTATCATATTCTTCTTGCTGTATTTTGTAAGAAGAATTAACAAGTACAAAGAGTTGCCACTTGAAAAAAGTATGGTGCCTGTTTCTGTAATTGTTTGTGCGCATAATGAGGCCTTGAACCTAAAGAAAAATCTTCCCTTTATTTTAGAGCAAGATTATGCTTCTTATGAGGTGATAGTGGTAAACGATAGGTCGACAGATGCTTCGCGCGATGTGGTTTTAAGTTTCATGAAACAATATTCGAATTTGAAGTTGATAGATATTAGTGAGCAGGAGAAAAGAGGTGTGGGGAAAAAATATCCTTTGAGCAGAGGGATTGCCGAAGCGAAAAACGAACATTTATTGCTTACTGATGCCGATTGCCGCCCGCAGAGTAAAGATTGGATGAATTACATGATGAGCGCATTTACCCCAGGAAAAGAAATTGTTTTGGGTTTTGGTAAATATGAAAAACGAGCAGGTTGGGTAAACAAGTTGGTGCAATACGATACCTTTTTTGTGGCCATTCAGTATTTTTCTTTTGCTTTAGCGGGCTTGCCATACATGGGGGTTGGAAGAAACATTGCTTACAAAAAAAGTTTATTTGAAAGGCAAGGCGGTTTCGCATCGCACGAAAGTATTGCTAGCGGAGATGATGATTTGTTTGTGATGCAAGCTGCAACCAAAGAGAATACAGCAATAATGATGCATACCGATTCGCATACTATCTCGGTTGGTAAAGAAAATTTTGAGCAATACTGGTTTCAAAAAACCCGCCACCTTTCAACGGGTAAATGGTACAAAGGAAAATTGCTTTTTCACCTTTCTGTAATTAGTACTAGCTTCTTGGCTTTTCCTTTGCTGTTGTGGCTTAATTTGCTTTTAAACAATTTAGTGTTGGTAGTTTTGGCGGTTTGGTTGTTAAAACTTATCTTACATTATTATACCTTTAAATCTGCATTACTAAAGCTTGCTTCAGGAGTAAATTTAATTTTATCGCTTATGTTTGGTAATATATTAATGATACTTAACCAAGCGGTTGCTTATAGAAATTTGATAATTAAAAAAAACAAATGGTAGTACCAGGACCGAATCTTTCTGACAAAGCGATGCACGATTATCGTTTGGTGCAAGAAGCTATCAATAACAAATCTGAAAGAGCATATGCCGAACTAATGGATCGATACAGAGATTCCATTTATTTCATGCTTTTGAAAATGGTGAACAGTAAAGATGATGCCGATGATTTAACCATTGAGGCTTTTGGTAAAGCATTTAGAAAATTACATCAATACACTCCCAACTACGCATTTAGTACATGGTTGTTTAAAATTGCTTCTAATAACTGTATCGATTTCATTAGAAAGAAAAAGAAAAACACTTTCTCTTTAAATCGTTCTGTTGATGAAGATGGCGGAGAAATGGAAATGGATATTAAAGCCGATGTTTTAGATCCAGAAGAAAATTACATTAGAGATCAAAAAATCCAAATGATGCAAGATATGGTAAAAAAATTAAAACCACGTTACCGCACTTTGGTTGAGTTGAGATATTTCAAAGAATTGTCTTACGAGGAGATTGCTGAGCAATTGGACTTGCCTTTAGGTACAGTTAAGGCACAGTTGTTTAGAGCTCGTGAGTTCTTGTTTCAAATCATGAAAAATACAGAAGGAAGTATTTAATTGGAACTGCTTAAAAAATATTTCCCCGATTTAACTCCTAAACAAGTTCAACAATTTGAACAATGTCTTCCACTTTACACTTTGTGGAATGAACAAATCAATGTTATTTCGAGAAAAGATATTGAGCATTTGTACGAACGTCACATCTTACATTCTTTAGCAATTGCTAAAGTAATTCAGTTTAAAAAAGGTACAAAAATTATGGATGTAGGCACTGGTGGAGGTTTTCCAGGTATACCACTAGCTATACTTTTTCCAGAAGCTGACTTCTTGTTGGTGGATTCAATTGGTAAGAAAATAAAAGTGGTTAAAGAAGTTTCTGTCGCCATAGGTTTAAAGAATTTAAGAGCAATGCACATCCGCGCCGAAGAAGTAGATGAGAAGTTTGATTTTGTTGTGAGTCGTGCAGTTACTACACTTCCCGATTTTATGGCGTGGGTGCAAAATAAATACTTAATAAAGAGTTTTAATGATATGCCAAACGGACTCCTTTATCTAAAAGGAGGCAACCTGGATGAAGAAATTTCATCTGTGGTAAATAAAACAAAGCTTTTCAATATCAGCGATTTCTTTAGCGAAGAGTTCTTCGACACAAAGAAAGTTGTGTATGTGAAAAGATTTGGAGTATTTTTCTACTCTAATTACATTTAAGTTTTTAAACGAGCATTTTTTTCAGACCCCTAGCACATGAAAGTAGCAGTTATTGGTGCCGGACCCGCAGGTATGACCGCTGGGTACGAGTTGTCAAAAAAAATAAAACAAGTTGAAGTTTTTGAGGCGAGTTCTTCGGTAGGTGGAATGGCTAAAACCATTGAGCTTTGGAACCAAAAAGTAGATATCGGTCCACACCGATTTTTTTCCTCCGACAATAGAATCAATGAATTGTGGCTTGAAGTGGTAGGTAAAGACTACGAAATGGTGGATCGCTTAACGCGCATTTAT
Organism: Flavobacteriales bacterium; assembly: GCA_049430665.1. Taxonomy (GTDB): domain Bacteria; phylum Bacteroidota; class Bacteroidia; order Flavobacteriales_C; genus JAHEZL01. The sequence continues at coordinate 87,614 of JBMTCG010000003.1, forward strand.
TACAACAAAAAGTTTTTTCATTACCCTATCAAAGGAATGGATGCACTTAAGAATTTAGGAATCATTGAGGCAACGCGCTGTATGGCGCATTATGGCATTGAAAAGATCAATCCAACAAAAGATATTTCTTCTTTTGAAGGGTGGGTGACCAATCGTTTTGGTAAACGTTTGTATCAAATTTTCTTTAAAACCTACACCGAGAAGTTGTGGGGTATTCCTTGTACCGAATTGGATGCCGATTTTGCAGCACAAAGAATCAAAAAATTTAGTTTGGGTGAAGCCGTAAAAACTGCATTGTTTGGTAATAAAGGAGAACACAAAACTTTAGTAGATCAGTTTGCATATCCGCACGGAGGCACAGGTATGGTGTATGAAAGAATGGCTTCTTTTGTGAAGAAGCAAGGAGGAGAGGTTAATTTGAGTACACCTGTTCATCGCATCATCACCAAAAACAATAAAATAAAAGCTTTAGAATTTGAAGATGGTACTGTAAAAGACTACGATTATGTGGTGTCATCTATGCCTCTTACTTTAATGGTAGATCGTTTGCCAGAAGTACCCGATAAGGTGAAAGAAGCTGCGGCGAGTTTGAAATTTAGAAATACCATCATCGTTTATTTGAATGTAAATCAAAAAGATTTGTTTCCCGACAATTGGTTGTACATCCATTCAGATAAATTGAAAATGGGACGCTTAACTAACTTTAGAAATTGGGTTCCACAATTGTATGGAAATGAAAATAGTACTATTTGCGCTTTAGAGTATTGGTGCTACAATGAAGATGATTTTTGGAAATGGGATGACAATAAATTGATTGAATTGGCGAAAGAAGAATTGCTCGAAACAGGCTTGATTGGCGATGCTCAAATTACTGCAGGTTCGGTATATAAAATTCCACGATGTTATCCAGTGTATTCATCGGGTTATCAAAGTAAATTGAAGATAGTAGAAGATTATTTATCTACCATTGAAAATCTTCATGTAATTGGCAGATATGGTGCTTTTAAATACAACAATCAAGATCATAGTATTTTAATGGGGATGTTGGCTGCCGAAAATATTTTAGAGAATACGAAACACAATTTGTGGGAAATCAATACCGATTACGAGAGTTATCAAGAGTCGTCGGTAATTACCAAAACGGGTTTGCAAAAGAAATAAATGACTGCGAGAAAACTCTATATTTCAGTTCTAATTAGTCTGTTTCTCCTTTCGGTTATTGTGCGCTTAGATAATCTTACGCAGCACATGGGAAAACATCATGAGTTCATTACGGGACATGTTTTAACAGCTAACACAAATTTTGAGAACGACGGATTGTTTGCCTTGCATTTTTCACCTGCATATACTTTTAATAATAAAGCAGATAGATTAGTTCCTAAGTATTTTATTCATGATGATAATAATGTGCAGTACTATGTGTCTTATCCACCATTTAGTTTTTTAGCAGCTTATTTTTGGCAAATTCCTTTTGGAGGTCCGTCGGTTGCTGCCATTAGGTTGTTTTCCTTATGTATACATTTTTGTTGTGCCTTACTTGTCATTTCACTTTTGAATGCACTTTTCAAAAAGAAATTAAGTGATGGGTTTTACTTGCCATCGCTTGTTGGTTATATTGTCTATTTGTTTGCACCCGGAAATTTATGGTTTCATTCGAATGTTTATTTTGCCGATACCTTAGTGCAGCTTTTTGTGTTATCAGCATTTTATGTTTTGGTTAAGTTTTCTAAAGGTGAATATTCCACAAAGAAATCATTAATACTTTTTTTTGTAATCTTTTTTCTTGGCGTTTATACCGAATGGCTCATGTTTTTTCTTTCCATTGCTTTTGGTGTTTTCATGTTGCTTAAGGCGAGAAAAGACAAAAGCTATTGGAAACCGCTTCTGGCTCTTTCATCGGGTGTTGTTTTGTCGCTAGCGCTCACCTTTTTTCAATACAGTTCTATTGCTGGAATAGATAAATTGTTGGAGGAGGAAACTTCAAAAATTGAACAGCGCAGTGGAATGGTTAAGGACGCTGCAGAATACAATAGAAGTTATTATGAATTCGATTCATTTTTGAGTATTGATGAGCATTATAGTTTAAACTACGGTTGGGTAAGACTCATGTTTGTGCTTTGTTTGTTTTTCTTGTTTCTCTTATTACTCAATCGAAAAAAGAGAGCAGATATTTTTGCGAGAAACATGCTTTTAGGTGAAGTGCTATTGTTGTTGGTTCTGGGTATTTTAATGCATCATTTTATATTTTTCAATTTCACGTCAGTTCATGATTTTTCAACTTTGAAATCGAGTACTTTATTCTCCATTTTTATTGCTTTTTCATATCATGAGTTAATGATTTTTATTACCGATCGTAAACCTCAGTTTGTTGAAAGTGCAAAAAAAATACTTGCTGCTTTGTTGTTCATTCTTTCTTGCTTGTCTGTTCAAGAGTATTATTCGGTAAATAGTAATGAAAATAGGAACGTTGATCAGTTCAACTTAGGGGAAATTATCAAGCAAAAGGTGAAGGAAGATGAGCTGGTGGCTACTGTTTTTTATGTATCTCCCGAGATGATGTTTTATAGTAAACGAAATGTTAAAAGTTTTCCTTCCTTAGAAGAATTTTCATCGTATGTTAATTCTATTCATTTCGATAAATTGGTTTTCATTGGAAAGAAAGACGACAATACCTACCTATTTACAAGAATGAAAAATGGTGCAGTGGTGGAAGAAAGAGAAATTCCTATGAAGCGTTAATTGTTGTTGCTGAATTGCAGTTCGCTCAACTTTTTGTAAACTCCGTTTTCTTTTCCTGAAAGTTCATGATGTGTACCTTTTTCAACAATCTCACCATTTTGTAAAACCAAAATCTGATTGGCATTTTTGATGGTGGATAGTCGGTGCGCAATAACGACCGATGTTCTGTTTTGCATCAAATTGTCTAAAGCCTCTTGCACCAGTTGTTCAGATTCTGAATCTAATGCGCTTGTTGCCTCATCTAAAATCAAAATTGATGGATTTTTCAATACTGCACGTGCAATGGCGATGCGCTGTTTTTGTCCGCCCGATAGTTGAATTCCTCTGTCGCCCACCAAAGTTTGGTATCCTTCAGGAAAGCCATTTACAAAATTATGCGCATTGGCTTTTTTAGCTGCTTCAATTACTTCTTCTTTACCAGCAGATGGTTTGCCATAGCGAATGTTTTCTTCAATCGTACCGCCAAACAAAATCACCTCTTGAGGTACATATGCAATGTTACTTCTCAATTCGCTGAGGTTGTATGAGTTTTTTTCTTTTCCATCGAAAAGTATGGTGCCTTCTGTGGTTTCATAAAATCCCAATAGTAAAGAAGCCAAAGTTGATTTTCCCGAACCAGATGAACCCACCAAAGCAACAGTTTCACCTTGATTAATACGCAAGTTTACTTTGTTTAATACCTGCACATTCTTTCTTGTTTCGTAATAGAAAGAAACGTCTTTCATTTCAATATCTCCCTTTAAGGGATCTTGTGAATTTGTAGAGTGAGAGGTGTTTACAGGTTCGAGCGTTTCTTGCATTAAATTCATTAGGTTTTCGGTCGCACCTAATGATTTTTGAATTTTAGAGTAGAGGTCGGGAATTGAGCCTATTGAAGTACCCAACATAACCGTTAAAAATAAAAATTGAAAGAAATGAGCTTGTTCTAAATCTCCCGATTTCACTTGTTCAATACCTTGCCACATAATGAAAACGATAGCCCCAAACATAACAACCATGATGAAGGCGATGAACAATCCGCGCCACAATGCCGATTTCATCGACAGTTTCTTAATGTCATCAACAGTTTTTTTGTAATTGTTAATTTCAAAAAATTCATTGGTGTAGGCTTTCAAGTTTTTGATTCCCATTAGGGCTTCTTCCACTACTGAGTTCGATTTAGCAGCTTCATCTTGGGCAGCACGAGATAGTTTTTTGATGTATTTGCCAAATATCATTGCTACGATAGCCACCACTGGAATTACAGAAAGCATGATTAAGGCCAATTTGGTGCTGTAAATGAAGATGATCACCACACTAAACGAAACTACAATCAACTGACGAATAAATTCGGCGATACTAGTGGTCAATGTTTCTTCAATCATATTCGTGTCGGTAGCAATACGTGAAGTTAATTCACCCACTTTGTTTTTATCGAAGAAAGAAATTGGAGAGCTCACCAAATGTGTAAATGCTGCCAAACGTAAATCGCGAAGAGTGCCTTGTGTTACCCAACTAAACAAATACACTCTAAAGAAAGAGAAAATAGCCAATGCAGGCATCAATATCGCTAGGGTAATCAACACCCCATAAACAGTATCTGTAGCACCCAGTTCAAATTCAAAAGGAACATTGCTGGCATAGTCGCTTCCCAGTAGCTTAGCGATGAGCATAGGCATAGCAACCGAAATAATGGAAGTGCCTACCAAGAATACAAAACCTAAGGCGTACTGAGGATAATAAGGTTTTAGGAAAGAGAGAAAACTCTTCGCTTTTTTTATATCAACTTTTGGTCTTTTTTCGCGCGCCATGGGCGCAAAGATATTTCAAATGCGCGTTAAAATGTCATGGATGTGTTATTTTCTTCAGAGAATATTAATACCCCAATATTTTCATCATCGATTTAGCACTTTGCTCCTTAGAAAACAATTTTGTAACATACTCTTCCTGATCGTCTTCATCGGGCTTGGTGATGATGATGTGTTTTGGTGCAGGAATTAAGCAGTGTTTCAATCCGCCATAACCACTCAACGATTCTTGGTAAGCGCCCGTGTAGAAGAAACCTAAGTGTAATGGTTTATCTTTCGGTCCGATTTTAGGCAAGAATATTTTGTTGTTGTGTTTTTCTGCATTGTAGAAATCTTCGCTGTCGCAGGTTAATCCTCCTAAGAAAACACGCTGACATTCCTTATCCCAATTGTTAATGGCCAACATTGGGTAACGTTGGTCGATAGCCCAAACATCGGGTAGGGTAGTCATGAATGAGTTGTTAATCATGTACCACAACTCTCTATCGTTTTGTTGTTTTTGGTTCAAAATACTGTACAGCATGATTCCGCTTTCACCCACGGTAAAACTTCCAAATTCTGTAAAGAGGATTGGATGTGGTAAATCTTCTTCGTCGCAAGCTTTCTTAATTGTTTCAACAATTCCTTCAGCCATGTATTCGTAATCCCACTCAAAACTTAACGATGATTTAATAGGAAATCCACCACCAATGTTTAACGAATCTAAAGTGGGACAAATCTTTTTCAGCTGAACATATACTTGCAAACATTTGTTCAATTCATTCCAATAGTAGTCATTGTCTTGAACCCCTGTATTGATGAAGAAATGCAACATCTTTAACTTGATGTTCTTGTTGGGCTTAATACGTTCTTTGTAAAACTCAACAATCTTATTTGGATTGATTCCCAATCGAGAGGTATAGAAATCGAAGTTTGGTTGTTCCTCTGTTGCAATACGAATACCTACATTGAAAGGCTTTTTAATTTTCTCGTAAGCTTTAATTTCACTGATATCGTCAATCACCGGAATACAGTTGAATCCTTCGTTGATGAGTTTAACGATGCCTTGGGTGTAAGCCGGACGCTTAAATCCGTTAGATATAATGAAAGTATCTTTTGTAATCTTTTTGTTTTGGTACAAGGTTTTGATGATGTGCAAATCAAAAGCCGATGATGTTTCAATGTGAATATCGTTCTTCAACGCTTCTTCCAACACAAAAGAAAAATGCGAACTTTTGGTGCAGTAGCAATACGTGTAGCCACCTTGGTAATTTTGCTTTGCAATAGCCACTTTAAAGAAGGTTTTGGCTCTTTGTATTTGCTTGCTGATATTAGGCAGATAACTTATTCTTAAAGGAGTACCATATTGCTTGATAACATCCATTAATGGAATTTTATGAAAATGTAATTCATTATCTATAACTTCGAATTCGGGATTGTTTTCCTCGAGTACTTCTTTTTGTAGTTCGTAGTATGATTGCAACATAGTAATGAAGTTACTTTAAAGTTAATATTACAATGTAAGTGAGTTACATTTTTTAAAACGCGACAAATATAATTATTAAAAGAATATGGAGACGGTAAAAATTATAGAAAATAAATCGGAGATTGGCGCAGCCAAATGGGGTGCCGGAATGGGCATAGATGCCTTGAAAACAGTGGCTAAGACATTGCAAGATCCTTTTTTCGGACAATATCCCAGCGTTAAGATTCAAGATGAGAACGATACTTTGTTTGAAGAAACTCCTTATCGTTATGCCCGAAGAATAGATAAAATACTTTCGTTGTGTACTCGCTTATCTGATGAAGTTGCTTCGGTGATGAAAGAAGGAAAATATTTTCCAGTAGTCATCTCAGGCGATCACTCTCCAGCCGCTGGTACCATTGCTGGAATTCGTAAAGCAAATCCGGGAAAACGAATCGGAGTGATTTGGATTGATGCGCATGCCGATATTCACACGCCTTACACTACGCCTTCGGGAAACATGCACGGTATGCCGCTTTGCGTGTCTTTGGGTATTGACCATAAAGAACATCAGCTACACGATCCAAGCAAAGAAACCATTGAATATTGGGAGAAATTCAAAAAACTCGGCGGTGAAGGCGCCGATATTTTGCCTACCGACTTGGTTTACATTGGAGTGCGCGATACCGAGCCTGCGGAAGATGAGTTGATGGAAATCAACAACTTAAGAAACTATACGGTAGATAATTTCCGCAATATGGGCGTAGATAAAATGGGCAAGGAGATTACCGAATACCTTTCGGCCTGCGATATTATTTATGTTTCTTTCGATGTAGATTGTTTAGATTCATCTATCTCTGTAGGAACAGGAACGCCGGTACCAGGAGGATTTTGGGCGCACGAAGCAGAGAAAATCGTGAAAGAGGTTTTGAAAAATCCTAAAGTATGTTGTTTCGAAATGGTGGAAATCAATCCAACCTTAGATAACAAAGGAAATAAGATGGCCGAAGTAGCTTTCGATATTTTGAAAATCGCAGTGCATCAAATTAGAAGAACAAAGGGAATCAATTTATAATATGGCATCAGAAGCAATCAATAATTTAAGAGAAGCACTTAAACATTCTCCCGATAATATTCCATTAAAGTTGCATTTAGGAGAAATGCTTTTACAAGAAAAGGAATACGCAGAAGCAATTGTGGAATTCAATGGTGTTTTGGCTAAAGATGCGGCGAACGAAAAAGCAAAATTGTTACTAGCGAAATGTTTTTTGATGCAAGGTAACTACTCTGCAACCATTATCATTGCTGAGGAAAAACAGTTTGAATTCAATCTAGAAGCGCAGGTTTTAAGAGCCAAAGCGCATTTGCGAGATAAGGCGATAGGCGAGGCAATTGAGGCCTATAAGCGTGTTTTGCAAATTCAGCCCAACTACAGCGACAGTGAGTTAGATGGTGAATTGCGAAACCAAGCGACTTACAATGGCGACGATGAGGACGATGAAGATATGTTCGATGAAGATGCGGCGTATAGAATCGTTGAAAATCCGGGTATCGACTTCAGTGACGTTGGTGGAATGGATAGAGTAAAGAAGGAGATTGATTTGAAGATTATTCAACCTTTGAAGAATCCCGAAATTTATAAGGCTTATGGCAAAAAGATAGGTGGAGGGATTTTGTTGTACGGACCTCCGGGCTGCGGAAAAACCCATTTGGCAAGAGCAACAGCAGGTGAGGTGAAAGCAAAATTCATCAATATTACTATTAGTGATGTGCTGGATATGTGGATTGGCAATAGTGAAAAGAACCTTAATCAGATTTTTGAATATGCCCGCAGAAACACGCCTTGTGTGCTTTTCTTCGATGAGATTGATGCTTTGGGTGCTAGTCGTTCTGATATGAAACAATCGGGTGGCCGACATTTAATCAACCAGTTTTTATCGGAGTTGGATGGTGTTGATGGCAACAACGACGGTATTTTGGTTTTGGGCGCTACTAACGCTCCGTGGAATTTAGACCCAGCCTTTCGCCGTCCGGGAAGATTCGATAGAATAATCTTCGTTTCTCCGCCCGATGCTGAAAGCAGAGAGGTAATTCTCAAAATAAAACTAAAAGACAAACCTGTTAAAGATATCGATTACAAAGAGATTGCGAAGAAAGCCATTGAGTTTTCGGGAGCAGATATTACGGCTATGATTGACATTGCAATTGAATCGAAATTGGAAGACGCTATCAAAACTGGAATTCCGCAGCCGCTAACTACCAAAGATTTGTTGAATGCAATTAAGGTACATAAAGCATCTACCAAAGATTGGTTCAACTCGGCAAAGAATTACGCTTTGTATGCGAATGAATCGGGATTGTACGACGAGATTTTGGCTTATTTAAATATCAAGAAATAATGACGCCTTATTACGAAAGAGCCGAGTTGCTGTTGAGTCAGGGACGATTACAAGATGCCGAAAAAGAAATTAAAAAGCATCTTTCCGAATATCCCGAACATGCTTATGGAATAGCTTTGTTGGCTCAAATTTATTTGCGCGCTCAGCAATACGACGAGGCTCAAAAAACCATTGAAGAGGCGATAAGATTGAATGCCTACGAAGGTTTTTTCTTTTACATTAAAGCCATCATTTTAATTAATAGAGACAAGGACAAAGAGGCCGAAGAATTCATTGCTTTGGCTGTTACTATCAATCCGGCAGAAGCAGAATATTTTGCGGTTTGGAGCGATATTAAAATGTTTCAAAAGAAATATGCCGAAGCATTAGAGAAGGCCGACGAAGGTTTGCGTCGTGATCCAGCTAACGTGCATTGCTTGAATGCAAAATCGGCTGCTCATGTAAAGTTGAATCAAAAGCACGATGCTTTCAGTACCATTGAAGGTGCGTTGAATGAAGATCCAGATAACGCTTTTACCCACGCCAATTATGGTTGGGGCTTGCTAGAAAAAAGAGAACACGAAAAAGCTTTGGTTCATTTTCGTGAAGCTTTGCGTTTGAGTCCTCAAATGGATTATGCGCGTGCAGGAATGATTGAAGCAATGAAGGCTAAGTATTTCATATACAGATGGTTTTTAAACTATCGTTTTTGGATGGCGAAGCAAAGCCGTAATATGCAATGGGGATTGATCATTGGTATTTATGTGTTGTCGAGAGTGCTAAATTATTTAGCAGAAACCTATCCAGCAGTTCAACCCTATGTTTTACCCATCATCATCTTAATTGCCCTTTTTGCCTTCTTAACTTGGGTGATAGATCCTTTGTCGAATTTATTTCTCCGACTCAATAAATACGGACGATACGCACTCAATGAAAATCAAACCAAGGTTTCTATTTATGTAGGAATATCTATGTTGGTTTTCGCTATCGGCTTAGTTTTGTTTCTAATCACTTTCTCTGAAGCAGCTTTAGCCTTAACGGTGTTCGGTTTCACGATGATGGTGCCTTTGTCGGGATTGTTCTCAGGCGATGAAAATGAAAAGAAACTCAATTACTATGCATTAGGAATGGCCGTTGTAGGTGTGTCGGCTGTGGCGATGACTCACATGACGGGCACTCTTGAAAACGAAGTGTCATTAATTTATTTGATAGGTTTTATGGCTTATCAGTGGGTGGCGAATTATTGGAGGCAGGGGAGGTATTGAAATTTAAGCGGTTACTAGATACTGGTTTTTAGGTCGTATTTGTCATTCTGAGGAACGAAGAAAATATTGTCCTATTCAGAAGGAATTAGAATTTTATGCAAGACAATCAAAGGAATAATGAATTAGAGGAGCATCCTGATGTAATTTTCAAAAATCTTTCGGTCATTATTCAAGCATCCGATTCAGCTTCAGTAATCGCTAAAGATCATGCAGCTAAAATACTGACTTCCCTTTCTCAACATAAAAAGTACCGTAATATCACTTTGCCAATATTGATTGATTTCATTAATTCTGCGCCCGAAAATCAGTTTCCTACTTATGCCGAAAATGCAATGCCAGTAATAGAAGGAGATTACAAAAAGGTTTTGCTTCAAGTGTTAGAATCGAGAATAGATAAAATGCAAACGCCCACTAAAATTGTTAGGGTAGAGAAGCTAATTAAGAAATTGAAGAAGTAAATTATGATGCTTTGTTTCAGAATTTAACTAAAACGACAAACTTCCTTTATCACCATATTCCTTTTTATTCCCAAATCTAAAACTCATTCCAATTTCATGAGAACCACCTGTTGCGTTGGTTAGTTTGCTAACAGTGTATTCGTAAGTGTAATTAATGTTGAATCGTGGAAAAACAAGTCCAATTCCGCCAATTGCAGCATTTCCTGCATAGTAACCCGCACACCATTTTAGCCACTTGTATTGAGCTGTGAAGTATGTGATTGCGGCTTCTGCACCTGCTTGTGTGTGCAAAATTATGGTGTTACCTATTTTCCATTTTTCACCTAAAGGAAATTCAATGGTGTGGTGTGCTGTAAGCCTCATTGGTAGAGATACGTTTCCTCCTGGGTAGAAGCTTTGGTTAGGTGCCAGAAAATTGTTTGCTACTAGTCCCAGATTCCCCATTTTGTATTTAAACAAAGTACCCAATGAAAAATTTGGGTAACTGATTTGCTGATAGCCAGCTTGATTATTTGCTAAAGGGTCGAGCGGATCGCCAAATGTAAGTTTGCTAAAATCGACTCCTTTGGATTGGTATGAGGAATTGAGTCCGAAACTTAAAGATGTCTTGTCATTTATTCTAAACCATTTGGAAATTACCAAACCAAGGTTTGAAGTGAAAATAACGTCACTCGAATTATCGCCTTGAAACATTATACCAAAACCCCAACCGTATTTATCCCATCTTTTTTGTAAACCTATATTGGTGGTTTTATAAAATCCACTTATCGAGGGCCATTGATTTCTATGATTGATATTAAGCTTAAATCCCTTTTGCTCTCCCGCTAATGCGGGATTTAAATACATTCCTGCAGAGTATGCCTGCGTGAAAACAGGATCCTGAGCAAGAAGAGTGAGTGTGGGAGTAAGTGCGAGGAGGATAGCGAATACCAATTTTTTCATCAAAAGAATTTTGTTGTTACAAAGATTCAAAATAATTTGAACAGTTGCATCGAACATGTAATTTTCTGTTTTTCAGTATTTTTTGGCTTTTTCCTTTTGACTTTTAAGTTATCCTACTATCTTTGCCATCCCGAAAATCGGGAGGGCTTTGAAAAGCGTAATAGGTAAACTTTCAAAACCCGCAAAAACAAAGGCTATCTAAAGGCTATTACCCCTTAGATATACAAGTAAATTAAAATGGCTAAAAAAGCTACCATCGGTGCAACAGCGGCTAAAGCTGAGGCAAAACAACAAGCAGAAGAAACAGTAAAAACTCCACGTGCTCCTCGTCCTTTACAGGTGAGTGTATTGGAAGGTTTTGATTGGTCGGGACTAGGAAAAGGTGAGGACATCTATTCTAAAGAAGACAGAGCGAAACAAGAAGCTGCGTACGCTGAAACAGTAAACGCTATCCAAGAAAACCAAGTGGTTTCTGGTGAAGTGATTTCTAAATCAAAAAGAGAAGTTGTTGTAAACATCGGATTCAAATCTGAAGGTATCATCAGTGTTTCTGAATTCCGTTACAATCCTGAACTTAGAGCAGGTGACAGAGTAGACGTTTACGTTGAATCTCAAGAAAACAAACAAGGTCAGTTGGTTCTTTCTCATGCTAAAGCTCGTGCTTTAACTGCATGGAACAGAGTTAACTTAGCATTGGAAACTGATGAGATCATCAAAGGTTATGTGAAATGCAGAACTAAAGGTGGTTTGATCGTTGACGTATTTGGAATTGAGGCTTTCTTGCCTGGTTCTCAAATTGATGTTAAACCAATTCGTGATTACGATGTTTATGTAAACAAAACAATGGAGTTCAAAGTTGTTAAAATCAACAATGAATTTAAAAACGTTGTAGTTTCTCATAAAGCGTTAATCGAGGCTGAATTAGAATTACAGAAAAAAGAAATTATCGGTAAATTAGAGAAAGGACAAGTTCTTGAAGGTACTGTTAAAAATATTACATCTTACGGTGTGTTCATCGACTTAGGTGGTGTAGATGGTTTAATCCATATTACTGACCTTTCTTGGGGACGTATCAATCACCCTGAAGAGATCGTTAAATTGGATCAAAAAATCAATGTGGTTATTCTTGACTTCGATAACGATAAGAAAAGAATTGCATTGGGCTTGAAACAATTACAATCTCATCCTTGGGATGCATTGAACACTGAATTAAAAGTGGGCGATAAAATCTCTGGAAAAGTTGTTGTTTTAGCTGACTACGGTGCTTTTGTTGAAATCGCTCCAGGTGTAGAAGGTTTAATTCACGTTTCTGAAATGTCTTGGTCTCAACACTTACGTTCGGCTCAAGATTTCTTAAAAGTAGGTGATACAGTTGAGGCTGAAATTCTTACTTTGAACAGAGACGAAAGAAAAATGTCTTTAGGTATCAAACAATTGAACCAAGATCCTTGGCAACAAGTGGCTCAGAAATTCCCTGTGGGTTCTAAGCACTCTGCTACAGTTCGTAACTTCACTAACTTCGGAATCTTCGTTGAGATGGAAGAAGGTATTGATGGTTTGATTCATATCTCAGATCTTTCATGGTCTAAAAAAATCAAACATCCTTCTGAGTTCGCTAAATTAGGCGACAAGATTGATGTTGTTGTTTTAGAAATCGATGTTGACAACAGAAAATTATCTTTAGGACACAAACAATTGGAAGAAAATCCATGGGATGTGTTTGAAACTATGTTCGCTGTTGATTCAGTTCACCAAGGAACAATCATCGACTTACAAGACAAAGGCGCTATCGTTTCAATGACTTATGGTGTTGAAGCATTCGCTCCTAAAGCTCAGTTGGTGAAAGAAGATGGTTCTACAGCTAAAGCTGACGAAGCATTGGATTTCAAAGTAATTGAATTCAATAAGGAAGCTAAAAAAATCGTTGTATCTCACACTAGAGTTTACAAAGAAGCTACTGCTGAAGAAACAAAAGCTGCCGCTGCAAGCAAAGCAAAAACTGCTGCTCCTAAAGCTGCTAAAAAAGCAACTAAAGAAGCAGAGAACAAGCAAGAGAAAACAACTTTGGGTGACCTAGATGTTTTATCAAACTTGAAAGATGCAATGGACAAAGCTGAAAAAGGTAAGTAAGCGGTTTCAATAAACAAAAAGAAAAAGCCTTCTGTCAAACGACAGAAGGCTTTTTTGTTATCTACAAAATGGAGATACTTCTTTAGGAGATTATCTTCCATCCAATAATTTTCTTGTCGTCACTACCACTAACAAAAAAATCTTCACCATGGGGCCAGTGCAGGCAATTTACCGAATGGGTGTGACCTTTGTGACTTCTATAGTCGATACGTTCAATTAAATCAAGAGATTGAGCATCCCAAATTTTCATGGTTTTATCGCGAGAAGAAGTGATCATGTATTTTCCATCCTCACTAAACAAAATTCCATACAAGGCCCAGTTGTGGGCTGGTATGGTTAACACATGTTGATAGTTCACATCGGTTTTCCAAACCTTCAACATCGCGTCTTTTCCACCTGTAAGCAAAACATTTTTAGTAGGGTGGAAGCGTGCTATATTTACTTTGTCGTGTGCTAAAAATTCGTGTACAATTTCTAGGGTAAATAAATTCATGATACGCACAAATCCATCGCCACAAGCCAAAACAGCAATTCCTTTATCTTGCTGAATTTCCATGGAGCGTATTTTATCTTTTGCAACAGCTATTGATTTAAGTAGTTTAAAATCGCTGCTCCAAACAGATACTGTTCCATCGCCACTGAGTAAGAAAAATCTGTCGTGAATCTCATCGTAATTAATGTGAAATAAAGCTTCCTTATGGTATGGAATAAACTTGATTTCCTTTCTATTTAATGTGTCTATTACATGCAGGTTTCCGTTGAAGAGTCCAATTAACAAGTAATTGTATTTCTCCACATACTTTAATGCCAAAACAGCTGCTTTGTTTTGAATAGTAAAAGGAATATTCTCGCGTTTTTCTAAATCCCAAGCAGTGGAAATTTTATCTCCGCTACCCGAAAATATAGTGTTTTTGCCAATGCCTTTTTCAATGCAGTAGATGGCTGCGTTGTGTCCAGTGAGTTCAAAAAGTTTTTCCACTATCATCTTTCAATATTACTTATTTTTGCGCTTATGATGAAGAATTATAGTGAAAAGCAAAAAGCAGTAGTGTTTGTGTTGGGCTGGTTTCTGCTTAATTTCATTGTTTCTGTATTCACTCCTTTGGCCGATGATGAAGCCTATTACTGGGTGTACGCTAAATTTTTAGATTGGGGATATTTTGATCATCCGCCGATGATTGCATTAATGATAAAAGCGGGAGGATGGATTTTTCAAAACGAAATCTCCATTCGTTTTTTTACTGTTGTTGCGTCTTCTTTAACTTTGTGGATTTTGTTTCAGTTGAGTGAATTCAAAAGAACAGCACAACTTTTCTTATTGTTTTTAACGGTGCCTGCTTTTCATGCCTTGGGCTTTATTTCTGCGCCCGATGTACCTATGCTGTTGTTTGGTACTTGGTATTTGTATCGATTTAAAAAGTATTTAGAAGAAGATTCGGTGAAAAATATTGCAGCACTTTCTTTGGTGATTGCTGCATTAATGTATAGCAAGTATCATGGTTTATTGTTGGTTATTTTTACGTTGATTCCTAACTATAAATTGCTAGGCAGAAAATCATTTTATTTGGTTTTCTTTTTGTCGTTGTTGTTTTTCTTTCCACACATTTGGTGGCAAGCTCAAAACGATTATGTCTCAGTGTATTTTCATTTGTTTGATAGAGTTAGAGGTCAGTATCAATTTAGATATACAACAGATTATGTTTTGGGACAATTGCTGTTTTGCGGACCAGTATTAATGCTAATGTTTTTCGCGAAAATTCGCGCTATTCAATTTCCTTTTGCCAGCACTTTAAAGTGGGCAGCGCTTGGTTTTTTTCTTTTCTTTTTTCTCAATTCGTTTAGGGTTTTTATAGAAGCCAATTGGGTAGCTATGGGTTATGTTGCCGCCTTGCTATTGGTGCACGCATCATTAGAAGAAAAGTTAAATGGAGTGATAAAATATTCATCTATAGTGGTAGTTTCTGTTCTTTTTCTTTTTAGAATTTTCTTGATTTCACCTATCGACAAAAAAATATTTTTGGTGACCGAACAGTTTGGAAGAGGACGAGAATATTACGAAGAAATTCACAAGAGAGCAGGAGATAGAAATGTGGTGTTTTGCAACAATTATCAAAAAGCATCGAAGTATTATTTTTATTTCAACCAGCCTTCAATTACTTTGAATTGCTATTGGTACAGAAGAAATCAATTCGATAAATGGCCCATTCAAAAAGAGATACAAAATAAAGCTGCTATGACTGTGGGTTTATCGCGTTTCGATGGATGCACAGCCGAATATTTTAACAACGACAGTGTTTTTTATGAAATGGTACCAGCATTAAAAACCCATGGTTATCTTACCTTCAATTTAGAGAGAAAAGAGTTTTCAATTAAGCATGGAGATGCATTAAAGGAAGAATTGCAGGTTATAAATCCTTTTGATAAAGAATTAAAATATGATACTGTGGAGTGCAGACTTTACGCAGTTTTCATTAATGAAAAAGGAGATCATTTGGATCCAGTGCCTATTGGAAAATGCAGAGAAGTTGATTTTATTAGTGGAAAAAAAATTCCTTTTGTGTTGCCCATGAACATTGAAAAAGGAGAATATAAAGTAGAGTTTGGAGTAGCTGGAAAATTCCATAGTGTGCTTCTGAATAGCCCGATTTATAAGGTAAATGTAAAATAATTGTAACCTTTTTTGAAGTGGGCTTTGGCGGTTAAAATAATTTTACTATCTTGCGGCTCCCTCAAGTGAAACTTAAACGGGATAATGAAAATTTTATTTTTAAATATAACTTTTATACTGGGATTACTATTGTTTTCCTCGAACTCATCAGGAGCTGAAAATTCGGCGAATGAAAGTAGTTCAGAAGACGCCTTTGTAAGCTATATTCAAAATACATCTTTATCTCGCGAACGCATAGTAAGTATTATTGATTCATTATTAGAAACTGATTCTGTTTCAACTAGAGTGTTAGATGCTTTGAACAAAAAATTAATGGCAACTCAGGCTTTCTACCAATTGCCAATAGATACCACTCCTTATCCTGCGCATGAGTTGTATACTTTTTGGGATACAGAACATCCTAATTGTTATTCACCAAGTTTATCTACCAACGATACTTCATTCAACTTTGCATTAACAGATTCTATGAATTTTTGCGGATTTGTAATGCCAGCTGATGGAATTATAACTTCAACATTTGGTCCGCGTGATGGAAGAATGCATAATGGTATCGATATCGATTTAGAAACAGGTGATACTGTAAAGGCTGCATTTGTAGGTATGGTTCGTGTAGCTAAATTTTACAGTAGTTTTGGTAATGTAGTAGTTATTCGTCATTACAATGGTTTTGAAACAGTTTACGCTCATTTGTCTAGAATTGATGTTAAACCTGGTGATATTGTAGACCCGGGACAACTAATTGGCTTAGGCGGTAATACAGGTCGTTCTCGTGGAAGTCACTTGCATTTCGAAATGCGTTTTAAAGGAATTCCTGTAAATCCTAGATATGTGATTGACTTGAAAAAAAGAGAATTGGTAAGTGAAGCTGTAGTAATTAAAAAGACCAAAAATGGCTTTACTGTTCGTCCTCAAGGATTGGTTTATCACACGGTAAAAAAAGGAGATTATCCTTATAAAATAGCAGCTCAATACGGCATCACCGTAGCTCAACTAAATAAACTAAACGGCTTAGGCAAGAAAAGCGTTTTGGTTAAAGGAAGACAGTTGAGAGTGAGTTTGTAAACCCAATACGTCATTGCGAGGAGTGTACTCACGACGAAGCAAGCTCATCATATGCTAAGAAAAATCTTCTATATTTTACTTTTAATCATTTTTCTTCTCTTAATTATTCCATCTTATTCTTTAATTTTTAGGTGCTTTCTGTTATTCTTCATTAGCTTCTTCACTGCGCTTATTTATCCTTTTCAGAAGAAATTAAACAGGAATATTCGAATTATTTCGGGATTAGCGAGCGCCTTGTGTTTGTTCTTTTTGGTGTTGTTTTATCCCTCTAGAAAAATTAGTGAAATATCTCCTGAGAGCATCTTTTTAAGCGAAAGTGGAACTAGAATACAAGAACCTTTGCCTTCTTATTTGCTCAATTTCATTACGGAAGGTGATTTGGTCTCTATATTAAAATTCTATTCTTCTGTTTTACCCCTACCTGCAGGAGGAGTGATTGTGGATGAATGGAATGAAATGGATAAACGAAATAATATTTTCACTAGAGAATACGATGAATCAACAGAGAAGCCTTGTGTGAGTCAGGTAACACCATTTCAATTGTTTCAAGATATAGGATTGTATAAAGGTATTCGTCATTTTTATTGCCATATTCCCAAGCATTTACCAAATGCTAAACCAATGAGGGTGGTGGTGTTTTTGCATGGTTATATGGGGAATTTCCAGTTTTATTTGAATTATTTTAAATCATTAGAAAATACAGTAGTGCTTGCTCCATCAACCAATGATTTGAATGGTAGGTGGAAAGAAAATGATATAAGGCAAATTATTAATGTTTACTTGCCAATGATTGGCGAACAAGTAAAATTAAATTTGGAGGATGTTCATTTAATCGGACTCTCTAATGGAGGTAGTGGAGTGAATGTAGCGCTAAATAATTTTTCGCATAATTTTAAAAGTTTCACGTTTATTTCAGCATATCCCGAAGCATATCAACTTAAAAGAATTAATGTTATTTGTGGAATGAAAGATAGTTTTAGTGAACAAAATAAAAAGTATATGAGAGAGCATCCATTAGTGAATCATTTGTTTTTTGAAGAGGAAAGGCATTTTGCTTTCTTAAACAAGAAAGCAGAAATTATCGACTTTCTTAAAATTAAATTTTAATTCTTTGTCAGGAATAAAAATCTTTTCCGACTACCCTTAAAAATATTTACTATGAAACAGGTATTCGCAACTCTAATGTGTTTAATTGTATTCGTTTTTGCTTGCTCTAAAGAGGAAGAGAAGAATGAAAATACAAATCAATCAATTTATGAAGATATCACCGTAGGTAAAAACTATACTTTTTACAAAGGAGATCCGAGTGTGGTTCCCTCATCACCTCAATCGGCGCACAATGCTTTTTTTAGGGTTCGATTCAATTCCATCGCATCGGCTGCACTAACCGATAATGGAAAACTTCCTGCGAACGGTACGTTTCCCGAAGGTTCAATTATCGTAAAAGATTTATATGATTCTCAAACTGGAAATATTGTTTTGTATTCTGTTTTGAAAAAGGAAAGCGCGAATGCCGATAGCAATAAAGGTTGGTTGTGGATAGAGTATGATTCTACAGGTAAAGAGATTTATAAAATCACAAACAAAGGAAATGGATGTGTGAGTTGCCATTCAACAAATCATAGAGATTATGTAAGGTTGTTCGATTTGTTTTAATTGTTCAAAGAGAAAATTCAAAATATGGTTTTTTGTTTTCACGATGTTGTTACTTCGTATCTCTTGAGTTAATTCTACTTAAAGTAGTCTTGTATTAAGTTGTTTCATACAATCTTGTTGAACTG
Organism: Flavobacteriales bacterium; assembly: GCA_049430665.1. GTDB lineage: Bacteria > Bacteroidota > Bacteroidia > Flavobacteriales_C > JAHEZL01. Next base: position 106,268 of record JBMTCG010000003.1, read on the forward strand.
AGAACTAATTGAAAATTATCTTCCCGCTTGCCTTTCCATTCGCATTAGTAATGTGATAGAAATAAATTCCTTGTAAGTTTTTTTCATTTTTATAAGTGAAGTAGGAGGTTGTAATATTTTTTTCTTCTATCAATTTACCCAGAGAATTATACAATTGAAAAAGTGTATTTAGTCCAAAGTGGGAGGAAATGAAATTCACTTCATTAGAAGCAGGGTTTGGGAAAATAGTAAGTTGTATTTGTTCTATTGTTTCTTGTGAAGTGGTAAAACTTAATGGGGTTCCCCAAGTTTCATTTCCTTTTTTATAATACATTAAATAATGAGATGCTGAACTGAAATTCAAGCAATTAAAATATTCTCCAAAATATGGACCGCCTAATCCTTCAATGTAATGGAAGTTGTTTTCACATCCACCGAATATAACTCCTTGCACGCATTAGTCATTTAAATCACTTCTAAATTAATTGTTATAAGAAGATATAATTTTTACTCTGCCTAAAGGATAGTTGTTTGAATTTTGGTGATAATTGTCGTTTTTTATGTTGTATCGCATTGAGAATTCAAACCAGACGAAAGGATCAATATTTGTATCAATAGAAGTTGTTTCGGGCGCATTGTCGAAAAAAGTACCGGAATATACTTTTGTATAAACAGTGTCTACTTGTTTAGTATTGCTGCTATTCTTATTGTATGAAAAATAAACAGTCTCAATTT
>JBMTCG010000004.1:0-79770 GCA_049430665.1 Flavobacteriales bacterium
CGTTAGCACCAATAAAATGGACGACACAACAACAAATAACAAACTGACTGACATTTGGCACAAATACAACAAAGTAAGAGTGGCTGGCGACAAAAAATCTGCTAATAAACTTTTATTGGAACACATTGACTTATTGAAACAACAAGACGAAAAGTACATCAAAATTTTCGTTGACAATCTTTGCAGTTTGACTTTGGACGAAAACCACAAAATAATAGACAATAACGGAAACGAAGTATCGGACAAAGACATAAGAATTCAACATCCACTTTTTAAAGAAATTGTTCTGCCAGTGCTTATAGACCAATATAAAAAGGACAGTGCAAAACACATCAGATGGATTGGACAATTTGAACAGTTTTTCTATTCTGACTTTGCGACAACACAAGTTTTTCTAAGAGAGTTAGATATTGAAGGGAATTTTGAAACAAGACATTTTTTTGAGAAATCTTTTTCCATTGACAATAATCAAAAGACACTTGAATTATTACTTAAAAGAATTGCTCAGGACATAAACTATTATACACACGAAGTTCCAATTGGTGTTCTTGTTGACCCTGACGCTTTAGACAAGGCGTTAATGACTTTTAGACAATACTGGCAACAATGCGACACAAAAAATATATGGGAAAATGTTTTGACTGAATGGGAACTAATCGCAAAACATTGGTCACTTTATCTTGCAACCCAAGACAAATACGACAACTTTGAAAACTATTTAAAAACAAATGAAATTCAACTTGACTGAAAGATTTACTGGTGCTAACAGCCGTTTTGCAAAAGCGGGGGGTTCGTGCTTCTATGACAATGAAGTGGTAAATTCAAATTTTGTGCAACTAATGAAGTTTAGTGCTGAAAATCCCCTGCGAACTCTTTAAAGCAAAGCGCCTCTGCGAAAATTATAATAATATTATTCTCTGCGAAACTCCGCGCCCTCTGTGCCTCTGTGGTTAAAATTATTTCTCTATCCTATTTCCACGGTAAAAAAACACAACCATGCTCTCAACTAAGCATAATTTCTTATTTTAGTTCTGCTGAAAAACAACAAGCAATGACCAACGAATTACCTATCGCCATCGACATCATTAAAAAAGGGGGCGTTCTACTCTACCCTACCGATACCGTTTACGGATTGGGTTGTGATGCGCGTGACGAAAAAGCGATTGAAAGAATTGCGAAGTTGAAGAATCGTGCGAGCAACAAAAGCTACATCATTTTGGTGAACTCGGTTGAAGATTTAAAAGATATTTTGTTGGATTACAAAGAAGAATGGTTTGCTAAAATTCCCAATGATAGGCCCACCACTGTTATCTATCCTAAAACCAAAAATTTACCCAAAGCAGTTTTGGCAGATGATGGATCGGTGGCCATTCGCATCATCAATCATCCCTTTTGCAACGCCTTACTGAAAGAAATAAAAACACCTTTGATTTCCACTTCTGCCAACATTAGCGGAGAACCGTCTCCCTCTACCTTCATAGATATTAGAGCTTCTATTTTGCAGGGGGTAGATTATGTAGTAAATTTGCCCGCCGCTCAAGATAGAGTGGCCGAACCATCGAGAATCATTAAGATTACTGAGGATGGCGAATTTATTACACTTAGAGATTGAAACAACATTTACAACATAAAGTATTTTCGGCCGTGATGCAGGCCGCTGCCGAACTAAAAGTGAACGCTTTTGTGATTGGCGGATTTGTGCGCGATTTGTATTTGGAACGTCCGTCGAAAGACATTGATATTGTTGTAGAAGGCAGCGGCATTGAATTGGCACAAAGAGCTGCCAAAAACTTAGGCATTAGAAACGTAAATGTTTTTAAATCATTTGGCACAGCCCAGTTTAATTTCGACGATTGGGATGTTGAATTTGTAGGCGCTCGTAAAGAAAGTTACCGCAGTGATTCGCGCAAACCAATTGTTGAAGACGGCACCATCAAAGAAGATCAAAACAGAAGAGATTTCACCATCAATGCTTTGGCCCTTTCTTTAAACAAAGAAAATTTCGGAGAACTCATCGACCCATTTGATGGCATGAGTGATTTGAAAAATAAGATATTACGCACTCCGCTAGAACCTGGCATTACCTTTAGCGACGACCCTTTGCGCATGATGCGCGGAATTCGTTTTGCATCGCAATTGGATTTCACTCTTACACGTGAAGCTTACGATGCTATCGCAAAAAATAAGGAGCGCATCAAGATTGTTTCTACAGAAAGAATCACCGATGAATTGAATAAAATCATTTTATCGCCTGTTCCTTCTTTGGGATTTAAATTGCTTTTTGATACAGGATTATTGCACATCATCTTTCCTGAAATGGCCAACTTACATGGCGTTAAAGTGATTGATGGGAAAGCGCACAAAGATAATTTTTACCATACATTAAAAGTACTCGATAACATTTCGTTAAACACCAAAGATTTGTGGTTGCGCTGGGCTGCTATTTTGCATGATATTGCAAAGCCTGCGACACAGCGCTATTACAAAGAACAAGGTTGGACTTTCCACGGCCACGAATTCAAGGGAAGTAAAATGGTCCCGGGTATTTTCGCGAATTTAAAATTGCCATTAAATGAGAAAATGAAGTATGTGCAAAAATTGGTTTTGTTACATCTTCGTCCCATTGCATTGGTAAAAGAAACAGTTACCGATTCGGCTATTCGCAGATTGCTTTTCGACGCAGGTGAAGACATCGATGATTTAATGATTTTGTGCGATGCCGATATCACTTCAAAAAACAAAGACAAGGTAGAGCGCTACATGCAAAACTTTCAAATTGTTAGAAATAAATTGAAAGAAGTGGAAGAAAAAGATTCGCTAAGAAACTGGAAACCTCCTGTAAGCGGCGAAGACATTATGCAAGCATTTAGCCTTAGTCCGGGGAAACAAATAGGCATCATTAAAGACGCCATCACCGAAGCCATACTAGAAGGTGTTATAAAAAATGATAGAAAAGAGGCGCTAGATTTTATGATTTTAAAAGGAAAAGAACTAGGTTTGACATCGAAATAAAAACTTAACCATGAAGGCCATTACTTATAGAGTTACTCCTGAAAAAGAAATCGATGGAGAAGAGATTTACAGAGACATTACCATCACAGAAGACCAATCGTTTGAAGACTTACACTACGCAATTTTAGATGCCTACGAAATCACTCCGGGCGAAATGGCTAGTTTTTATTTAAGCGATGACGAATGGAACAAAGGCGTTGAAATCACCTTGTTCGACATGAAAGTTAAAGAACATGAAGTGGTGAACTTGGTAATGGCTGAAGTACCTATTAGCAAAGTAACTACAGAAGAGGTGGACAATTTAATTTACGTGTACGATTTCTTAACCTACCAAACTTTTCATGTGAGTAAAATCAAAGAAGCTAAACCTAAAAAAGGAGAAATATATCCTTTATGCGTAGCAATGGCTGGCTCTATATTGGCCGACGATGACGATGATTTTAAAAGTGAATTTGAAGACGACTACGATATGGGAGGCGGCGACGACGATGATTTTGGTGGCGGATTTGAAGGTGAAGAAGATTTTGTTGGTGGCGATGACGACTTTTCATTTGAATCTGACAATTTCGACAATATAGACGACCACGATTTATAGTACACCAGTACGTCATTGCGAGAAGCGTACTCGCGACGAAGCAACCTCCTTAAAAAGATTTCCGCTTTAAATTTAGACGGAATATATCCTAATAAGGAGGTTGCTTCATTTTTGGGTACAAAAATCTCGCAATGACGTACTGCATATTTTATTTAGTCGTTTAAAAACTTAGTCTTTTTACAAAATGCTGAAGAATAAACATCTCATCGTAATTGCCGGTCCTACAGCGATCGGCAAATCACAATTGGCTATTGATTTAGCACGCGAATTTTCTTGCGAAATACTATCTGCCGACTCTAGGCAGTTCTACCGTGAAATGAGCATTGGCACAGCCAAGCCCACGCAAGAGGAAATGCAAAACATACCGCATCATTTCATCAACAATCTTTCTATCAACGAACATTTTAGTGTAGGTGATTTCGAAAAAGAAGCACTGAAAGTGATTGATGAATTGCATCAAAAAAACGATGTAGCCATTATGGTAGGTGGTTCGGGTTTGTATATCAATGGAGTGATTTACGGCTTCGATGAACTACCACCCAGCGATGAAAAAACAAGAACTTTTTTAGAAGAACAATTTCAATTGCACGGCATAGAATGGCTGCAAAAAAAATTGCAGGAATTAGATGAAGTGACTTTTAACAAAATAGACAAAGGCAATCATCACCGCATGATGCGTGCCATTGAAGTAAGTATGGTTACGGGTGCTCCCTACTCTCAATTGCTGCAGAAAAAAGCAAAACCTCGCCCCTTTAAAACCATCTTTATTGTGTTGAATACCGACAGAGAAAAATTGTACAATAAAATAAATACACGTGTTGATGTGATGATGAAAAACGGACTCCTAGAAGAAGTAAAAGGATTGGTAAATCATCAACAAAACAATGCACTCAATACAGTAGGATACAAAGAGATTTTCGATTACCTCAACGGTAATTCCACACTAGATTTCGCCATTGATAAAATCAAGCAAAACAGCAGAAATTACGCGAAACGCCAAATCACTTGGTTTAAGAAAAACGAAGAAGCACATTGGTTTGTACCGACACAAAAAGATGAAATTATTAAATTCATCAAAGAATCTTTAGCGTAGAGACGGAAGATTTTCCGTCTCTACTAAAAAGTATAAAATCCCACTCCGTTTTCCTTACTATAAACAAAACTGAATTTTTGGTTTTGCTTATAATAAGTCATCAATCTATCGAACTTTGTAGCATTCTCCACGGGGATATCTAGCAATCTTTTCTTGTTAAAATCATAGTGAGTAATTACAATATTTTTTCTTTCTTGAGGTATGTTCATTAAGTGCCAAAAATCGATGAAATTTAAAACCCTACCATCTTTCAACTTTGCATCGAGAATATAAAAACTCATATCTACCAAGTGCCATGTTTCATCATAATAAACCTCGGCAATGCTGTGATGATCGGCGTGATAAACCAAAGGATCGCCCACCTCTTTAAAGGTGTTTCCTAAACTAATTAATCGAGCAGGCACATCATACGTTGCGCATGCGTAAAGAAAGATATTGGCCAAATTACCACACCAAACTTCATCTTTTCCGCAAAGGGCTCTTTTGTATTGCTCTAAAGGCGAAATGCCATTCATTGAATCAGAAGGAACACCTCTGCTTTTTGCCAATTTATCTAACAAATAAGAAGTTATTCTTTGTACTTTTTCCTTTGCTGTTTTAGTTTCTTGCAAGGGAATAGCAAATTCTTTTCGTGCTTCATTTTTTTCTTGCTCGTTTAAAGTGAACGCAATAAACTTAGCACTTGGTATTTCCTGAAAAGTAATGTTGGTTTCGTGTATAAAGAAACCGTTTTCAGAAGTAGTTTTGCCATTGTCAACCAAAAACTGTTTAGGATCGAAACTCACTTTCATAGAATAAACAGATGAGTCGACCTGCACATTTAAAACATGATATATATTTTCTTTTGCCTTTCTTGGAAAACGAAAAACGAAAGCATCATTCACTAAACTTTGTTGTTTAATACCATCGAGAAAAAAAGTATAGCCACTAAAATTTTGATAGGTGTTATTAAAAATAATTTTCACACTCAGAGTATCTATATCATTCGAATCACTGCAATTAATTACATCTGTGTAAAACAAATTGTTTTTTGCTGGATAAGCTGTAGCGTATCCCTGTGAAGCTTGATGTGTAAAGATTACGGAAGCGGCACTTGTATCAAGAAATGTTTTAGAATATTTGCTGGTATATTCTTCATCGGCACATGATGCAGCCATCAAAGCAAGCACAATAAAAAGCAGAGATATTCTCATATTAGGCATTAGGATATTCAATTCGAACATGATAAATATTCATCAACATCTTTTTCAAAATCTTCTTGATTTGAGATATTTCTTTTAGCGTAATATCGGCATTCACAAACTGTCCTTCCTCCATTTGTTTATGAATTATTTTTTCCACCAATTGCTCGATCTTTTCTGAGTTAACTTCTTTCAAACTACGAGAAGCAGCCTCCACAGAATCGGCCATCATCAACACCGCCGTTTCTTTGGAGAAAGGAATCGGTCCGGGATAAGTGTACCTCTCAATTTCTGGCGATTCTTCTGGAAAATCTTCTTTCGCTTTTCTATAAAAATACTCGGCTTTAGTAGTTCCGTGATGCGTGCGAATGAAATCAATCACCTGCTCGGGCAAACGATGTTTCTTGGCTATTTCGATACCGTGAATCACGTGCTCGATGATGATACGCGCACTTTCTTCGCTCGACAATTCATGATGCGGATTTACGCCCGTCACCTGATTTTCGATGAAGTACATAGGTCTTTCCATTTTGCCTATATCGTGGTATAAGGCAGCAGTTCTAATGAGCAAAGCATTACCACCCACTTGATAAATAGCAGCCTCAGCTAAGTTGGCCACTTGCAAAGAATGCTGAAAGGTGCCAGGTGCTTTTAGCGACAATTCGCGAAGTAATTTGTTGTTGGTATCGGAAAGCTCTAAAAGAGTCATATCAGAAACGAATCCGAACATTTTTTCGAAAGCAAAAATCAAAGGATACGCAAACATGATAAGCATAGAACTGATACCAAACCACATAAAATCTCTCCACATAATTCTAGTAAAATCTCCTTCTTGCAAAAGTGTAAGCGCAAAAAAAGTAATGCTATAGGCAGCGAACACCATTCCCGAGGTTAAGAGCAATTGAGAGCGTCGACGGAAATTGGCGAACCCGAAAATAGCCATGATGCCTGCCACGAATTGATAAAACACAAAAGAAAAGCTGTCGGCTACCATAAAGCCCACAATCATCAACGTCACCAAATGCGCAAAGAAAGCCGTTCGTGTATCAAAGAAAGAGCGCACAACAACGGGAATCAAGCAGAAAGGAACTACATACACCTTCAACCAACTAACGCGCAGGGCAATTACTGTTGCCAATACAAAAATATTGAGCAAGAGCAGCAAGAACACCAAATGACGATTGTTGAAGAAAATCTCTTTACGGAAATAATACAAAAACAAGAAGAAGCAACCCAAAGCCACGGTAACCAAAATGAGTTGAGCAAAAATCACCACTAAGCGCTTGTTTTTCTCTAGAATTTGAGATTCGTATTTGGCTTTAAAAGAATTTAAAATCTCTAGTTTCTCCTGATCTATGTTCTCCCCTCTTCTAATGATTAAGCGACCTTGCTCCCATGTGCCCGCATCGGTTTCTAATTTGGCCAATTCGGCATTGAGCACCAATTGCGTTTTGCGGGCATCATACAACACGTTGGCAGCATCCTTTCGCAACACCTGCTCTAGCACTTTTAATATGATTTCTTTGCTTTCGTACTCTTTACGCAAATTGTACTCGGCAAATTCAACAGCACTTTTAAGAGTAAACACATCGTCTTTGGTGTATGCTCCGGCCACATTGTTCTTCACAACATAAAAAACTGTGCTATCACTCAAAGTACTTAATTCACCATGCGCATCGGCCAACCCTTTTTTATAAATTCCCTTTAACACAGGTTCGGCAATGCTTAGGTACTGCAGTTTCAATTCTTCAAGCTTATCTTTTTCTGTTTTTTCAGCAAGCTGGCGCATCAACTCCAATTCAAATTCAACAGCCTTTTGGTCGTACACATCTTCATTGAACTTGAAATAAAGTTTTTTCTTCGATTCTAGCTGTTTGCTCTCTATTCTGAGGTCATCGGAGTTCTTGTTTAAGGGTATGGAATAAGGTGCAAACAAATCGCTGTATTGCCATGCTTTGTTCTTTTGAAATTCGTACTTAAACGACACCTCTCTTGGCAGCAAAAACACAATAAAAGCAATGGTTCCCAAAAACAACAACACTTTATAGATGTTGTCGTGACGGTTTCTAATATTTTCTACAATTTTCTGCATGGGGTGTAAAGGTAAATTAATTTACTATTTTTGCCCCACTAATTTAAAATCAAAAACAATGGCTCACGTATCACAAAGAGTACAAGACCTTATCGAATCGGCTACTATCGCTATGACAGCGAAAAGCCGCGAGTTAAAAGCACAAGGATTAGATGTTATCAGTTTAAGTATCGGCGAACCCGATTTTAACACTCCTGATGTCGTTAAAGAAGCTGCTAAAACAGCTATCGATAAAAACTTTAGTAAGTACCCTCCTGTACCAGGTTACCTTGAGTTACAGCAGGCTATTGCCAATAAATTGAAAAGAGAAAACAACGTTGAATACAAACCGAACCAAATTGTAGTTTCTACAGGTGCTAAACATTCTATCGCGAATGTAATGTTGGCTTGTATCAACCCTGGTGATGAAGTTATTTTACCTGCTCCTTACTGGGTTAGCTATGCCGACTTAGTAAAATTGGCAGGTGGTGTTGTGGTAGAAGTTAAAGCTACTATTGAGAACGATTTTAAAATCACTCCTGCTCAATTGGAAGCTGCTATCACACCTAAAACAAGATTGGTAGTTTATTCTTCACCTTGCAACCCTTCAGGTTCTGTATATTCTAAAGCAGAGTTGGAAGCATTGGCAAGAGTGGTGGTTAAACATGATGAGTTATATGTATTGGCTGATGAAATTTACGAATACATCAACTTTACAGGCGAGCCTACAGCTAGTATGGCTTCTTTCGACTTCGTTAAAGACCGCGTATTCACGGTAAACGGAGTAGCTAAAGGTGCTGCCATGACTGGTTGGAGAATAGGATATTTGGCTGGTCCGGATTGGATTGCTAAAGCTTGTACAAAACTACAAGGACAAATTACTTCTGGCGCATGTACCATTGCTCAACAAGCTACTATCACTGCGGTGAACGAAGGCGTTAACTTAACAGGCGAAATGAGAGTGGCTTTCCTGAGAAGAAGAGACTTGGTTTTAGGTTTATTGAAAGAAATTCCAGGATTGAAAACCAACGTTCCAGCCGGAGCATTTTATATTTTCCCTGATGCGTCTTACTATTTGGGTACTACTTTCAACGGTAAAGCCATTAAAACAGGTGATGATTTAGCTAACTTCCTATTAGAAGATGCATTGGTAGCTTGTGTAGGTGGTGATTCATTTGGTTCTCCTGAATGTATTCGTATTTCTTACGCAACATCTGATGATGTTTTAGTGAAAGCGATTGGAAGAATTAAAGCTTCTTTAGCGAAATTGAAATCATAAAAATGTCGAAAGCATCCATAGAAAAAGCCTTTGAATCCTTCAACAATCAAACAGTTTTGATTGTTGGAGATTCAATGGTGGATGCTTATTTATGGGGACACGTTTCCCGAATCTCTCCTGAAGCTCCTGTTCCTGTGGTATCTATTAGCAAGCGCGAAAATCGTTTAGGTGGCGCTGCCAACGTAGCTTTAAACATTGTTGCCTTGGGCGCAAAGCCTATACTTTGCGGAGTAATTGGCAACGACAGCAAAGGTGAATCATTCTTAGAACTATTAAAAGAAAGTAATCTTTCTGCAGAAGGAATGGTGATCGACAAAAAAAGAAAAACCACTTCTAAAACCCGCATCATCAGCTCAGCGCATCACATGTTGCGCGTGGATGAAGAAACTACAGAATACTTAGATTCAGCATCAGAAAAAGCTTTTTTAGATAAGATTTCGGCATTGTTGAACACCCAAAAAATTGATGTTGTTATTTTAGAAGATTACAACAAAGGTGTTTTAACCGAGAAGGTAATCAGCGAAACCATCGCTATGGCGAAAGCCAAAAACATTCCTGTTACTGTTGACCCTAAAAAATCGAATTTCTTTTTGTACAAAGGTGCGACGATGTTCAAACCTAACTTAAAGGAGTTTGTTGAAGGCACTAAAATAGATTGGGAAGTCTTTAATTTGGATACCCTTAAAGAGAAAGCCAAAAAATTTAAAGAAGAATTAAATATCGACAAATTGCTCATCACTTTATCTGAAAAGGGAGCATTAATCTGCGGAGAAAAAGAAATTCATGTCCCTGCTGAAATACGCAATATCGCCGATGTTAGCGGCGCAGGCGACACTGTTATCGCTGTTGCTTCCTTGGCCTTATCATCGGGTTTAAGCGACGAAGAAATTGTTAGAATATCAAATCTTGCAGGAGGCTTAGTTTGCGAGAAAGTTGGTGTTGTGCCGGTGGACAAGGCGCAATTGCTCACTGAGGCAACTAAATAATTCCATCAAACAAACTCCCTATTTCATCTTCTCGTAATACTGAATTGCAGTAGTCATATTTATTTTCACCCCTTTGTAGAAAGCAATCAAGAAAGAATCTTGCAAGCCTTTAGCTTTTAAACTCTCTTTGTAAGCAGAAGCCTCTGCCGGATTTTTAAATTCACCAGTGATGTATCTTTTCAATCCTTGTTCAGTGGTTTCTATTTTTAAATCGGGAATGGTTGCCAATATTTTTTGAACCTCAGCTGGTGGCTCGCCTGCAAACAAACCAACCTGTACTTGAATTTTAAGGAAAGCTAAATTAGCAGAATCTTTAGGGGTTGCACGTTGTTTTGGCGTAACATCCACTTTCTTTTCTTCGATAGCCGTCACCTCAGTATTTTGTTTTGGAGAAACTTGTTTTTGAGTAGAATCGACTGGTGCTTTTTTAAATTCATCGGCGCCCACCAAATCAGCAACAGAAACTCTTGCTCCATCTTTATAAGCAGTAACAAATGCGTCTGTAAAACCTTTATCACGCATAGCTATTTTTAATTCTTGAGCTTGCTTATAATTATCTAGAGAACCTACGGCATAGCGCACCAAACCATCTTGTCCGTCGAAACGAACCACCTGTACACCTTTAAAGACTGCCTCATTCACTTTATTTTTGAATGCCCCCAACTGCACACGATACACCACTTTACCATCTTTAACCGCATCTTGTTTAGCCGCAATTTTTGTATTTGGAATTTGTTTAAATTGTGTACCATCGTATTTTACTACTTCGGTATTGAACCCTTGATCACTCAATTTTTTAGCACGAACTTTTGCAGAATCTAGGCTTACATAATTTCCTGCCGTATAGGTTGTTTTGTTTGGATCGAAAGTCTCTGTTCCTTTAACATCTGGAATGTTTAAGATTTTATCCATTTCCTTAGTACTCACCCCTTTGTCGAATTCACCCACCTTCACTGTAAACTTGTCAATTAGTTCCTTGTTTTTTACAGAATCTATCGGTGTATTAACAACTGTAGGCTCTTTTGTTCCTGATGCTTTCACCAATTTACCATCTTGCACTTTCACCAATTCTGGCGCTTTAATGCCTTTGGCTTTTTGTTCATTTAATTTTTTAGTCGCTATCGACAAATCTGGGAAAGTACCCACTACTACATCTTCAGAACCATCTTCGTTTTTCACTTTAACAGCACCTACTGTAGCCTCTAATTTTGCTTTAACTTCAGGAGATGTTGTAGAATCAATTCTTCCAATTTTAACTGCGTACTCTCCATCTTTCAATTTCTTGGTGGTTGGCGTGGTAACTACCGGAGTTGTTGTTACTGGTTTGTCTTTTACTGGAGGTGTAACGGTGACCGGATTTAACTTTCCTTCTTCCACCTTAACAATCTCTGTTTTGAATCCTTTTTGTTTTAAAAGCGCTGCTTCTTTTTGTGCCGATTCTATAGATTCGAAGCCCGAATTCGAACTCAACACATCTTTAGTTCCATCAACATTATCCACCTTTACATTTTTTGGCAAAAGCTTGTCGATTTTTTGCTGCTCAGCCGCGGAAGTAATTGGAGTAATTTTCGTGGTCTTCACAGCATATTTACCTTCCATCAACTCTAAATCAGTTGGCTGTTTAATCACAGGAGCTTTAAAGAACGTAGAGTCTTTATCGTCGAGTACTTTTCCATCTTGAATCTTCACAACCTTAGCATCTTTGAACTCTTTTTTGAAAGTAGGTAAATCGATAGAAGCCGAAGTTAAATCTTTGTATTTGCCAACAATAAACTGAGTAGAATTCTTTTCGCCAGATACTGCTTTAACATCCTTATCGGCAGTGATAAACTTCGCTTTATCTTCGGCATTGGCGCTGGCAGGTGTTGTGCCCAAATGTATGGCGTACTGACCTTCCTTGTCTTTTAATTTTCCTTTTTCTTGTTCTTGCTTTTCAAGTTCAGCAGCTTTATCAAAATCCTCAACAGGAATGAATGAATTTCCTTTCTGCATCACGATTTTGGCCATTGGAAACTTATCGTCTAACAATTGTTTCTGACGAGCCTTAGCCAATTCAATATCGGCGAATTTACCCACCAAATAACCAGTGATGGTGTCGTTCATCGGAGCAGCGATAATATCGGGTTGGGCTAAAAATTTATCGGCCAAATGATCAGGAATTTTTTTTGCGTATTCGCCCACCAAGACTCTGTAAATAGCACTTCCACTTCGATTGGCATCGGCCAATTTCACCAATATTTCGTAAGGTATATCTAATGAATCAATGTATCTGCGGTACCATTTTTCGTAATCGGCATCGGTCATTTCAACACCGTTGGCATTTACAAAAGCTTTGGCAGCCGATTCTTCTTTGTCTAAATAATCGGGCACACCGTCTTTGTCGCCATCTAACGGACAACCACTACTGTCTACCGCAACGCCTTTAGGAGTTGCTAAACAGCGATCGTACCAATCGAAAACGCCATCATTGTCGGTATCGGTTGTATTAATAGCAAAATAATCAACAAATTGAAAATCTTTCTTGGCTCTAGCCGCACCGCCCAATAAATCATAATGCAATGAAACCGAGTTGTAAAAGAAATAATCATTGCTGGCGTTTCCTGCACGCAAGCCTTTTCCCGCCTCAGAAACATTGTCAACATTATCGGTAAAAGTATAATGGAAAGAAGAGCCCATTCGCAAAGTAAATCTATCGCTAATGTTGAACTGTAAACCTAAACCAACTGGAACAGAAAAGCTAACTCTAGCATAATTGCCTAAGCCATCTAAATTCATCCCTCGCAAGTCACTTTCGTAATCGTAATCTCTTTTAAGTTCAATAGCGTCCACCGCATTAGGTGCATCTTGCGCTATGTTTTTGATAGAGCCGTCATCCCAATGAAAGTAAGTGTTTCCGGCAGCATTTACCAAATCGGCTTTAGAGTTGAACTCAAAAGTTTCAAAACCGATAGAAGTATAAGGTTGAACTACTTTACTGTGTATAAAATGTCCCCAATTGTATAAACCATAAGCAGAGAAAGAATTGACCCGTGTTTGAAAGTTAAGGTAAGCACCACTGTTTTGATTTCCTGTCATGGTACCATTGATGTAGATAAAGCCTAAATCAAAATAAGAATTTATTTTACGCGACACATCGAAGGAAAAGCCCATTTGACCAACCAAAGGCGAATTGGCTTTTTTATTATTCACCTCACCGTAGAAGCTAAAGTAGCCGGCACCAAAGCCCACTTGCGGCCTAAATTCTTTACTGCTTAAGGTTTGAGAAAATGAAGTAAAGCCCGCGCTAAGCAAGCAAAACAGAAATAGTAGATATTTCATCTTTTTCTTATGGAGATTCACAAATGTCAAATGTAAAATTAAAGCAGAACGATTCTTATACGCTGCCTTTTTAAAATTAGTTTAATTATGAGTGGTTTAAAGTAAAAAGAGAGGAAACAATGAACATCAAACCGTTAGTAAAACAAAAAGCTCCCGTCAACCGACGGAAGCTTTCTATATATCAACCAAAGAAGATTATTTGTTTACAGAATCAACCACAGCTTTGAAAGCCTCTGGATGATTAGCTGCTAAATCAGCTAAAGTTTTTCTGTTCAATTCAATTCCTGATTTACCTACTTTACCAATGAATTCAGAGTAAGACATACCGTGCTCACGAGCACCAGCATTAATTCTTTGAATCCAAAGAGCTCTGTAGTTTCTTTTCTTTTGTTTACGTCCGCTATAAGCGTAAGTCAAACCTTTTTCAATTGCGTTTTTCGCAACCGACCACACGTTTTTCGCTCTACCAAAGTACCCCTTGGCGTGCTTGAGGGCCTTTTTCTTTTTCGCTTTACTAGCGACTGAGTTTGTTGATCTAGGCATACAATCTTAGTTTTTTGATGGTTAGCGGCTATCTATTAAGACAACGCTTGTTGGCTAAACATCTGGTTAAACAATAACAAGGGAATTATTTCCCTATGGTTAAAAGCAATTTGATTCTTCCTTCGTTGGTAACATCTACCATTCCGGTTGCCGTCAAAGCTCTTTTTCTTTTCGTGCTTTTCTTAGTCAAGATATGACGTTTGTAAGCATGTTTTCTTTTCAATTTTCCAGAACCAGTAACTTCGAATCTCTTCTTAGCGCTGGAATTCTTCTTCATTTTTGGCATAACACTCTATTTATATAAAATTCTTAATTCCTATTTCTTTGGTGCAATCATTACAATCATCTTCTTCCCTTCTAACTGCGGCATTCCTTCAGCTTTACCCCACTCTTCCAATTCGTTTACAAACTTCAACAATAAAATCTGACCTCTTTCTTTGTAAACAATCGCTCTACCTTTAAAGAACACGTAAGCCTTCACTTTCGCTCCATCTTCCAAAAACTCCTGAGCATGTTTCAACTTAAAGTTAAAGTCATGTTCATCGGTATTGGGCCCAAAACGAATCTCTTTAATAACTACAGCCTGAGTATTTTTCTTAATCTCCTTCTGTTTCTTCTTCTGCTGGTATAAAAACTTCTTATAGTCAGTAATTTTACAAACAGGAGGTTCAGCGTTAGGTGAAATCTCCACCAAGTCGAGCTCCATTTCTTTAGCTAAAGCTATTGCTTCTCTGATTGGATATACAGCAGAATCAATACCTTCACCTACTACCCTAACTTCACGATTTGTAATCTCCTCGTTGATACGGTGTGGATTCTTTTTAATGAATCTTCCGCCTCTCGGACGTTGGAAATTATTTCCTCCACCACCTGGTGCACTACCTGCTGGTTTTTTGAAATTGGGATTAAAGCCTCCTGGTTGTCTCATCTATTTTTCTAACGCGTTATTAATTTCTTTTTTTATCAATTCTACAAAATCTTCCAATTTCATTTTCCCTAAATCTTCGCCTCCATGTTTCCTCACAGCTACTACTCCTTCGCTGATTTCCTTCTCTCCTAGCACAAGCATATAAGGAACTTTTTTCATCTCCGCCTCACGAATTTTCTTGCCCATCGTCTCGTCACGGTTGTCAACGAATCCGCGAATATCGGAATTATTTAGCAAACTCAAAATATTTTCGGCCTCTGAATTGAATTTTTCACTTAAAGGTAAGATTGCAAGCTGGTCGGGCATCAACCACAATGGGAAGTTTCCTGCACAATGCTCTATCAAAATGGCGATAAATCTTTCTAATGAACCAAAAGGAGCGCGGTGAATCATTACCGGACGGTGTTTTTTATCGTCGCTACCTATATATTCTAGATCAAAACGCTCTGGTAAATTGTAATCCACCTGAATAGTACCCAACTGCCATTTTCTGCCAATCACGTCTTTTACCATGAAATCCAGCTTCGGACCATAGAAAGCCGCTTCACCATATTCGGTAACCGTTTTCAATCCTTTTTTGGCAGCCGAATCAATAATAGCTTGTTCTGCTTGCTCCCAATTTTCGTCGCTACCTATATATTTAGAACGGTCTTCTTTATCGCGCAAGGAGATTTGAGCAGTGTATTCGTTAAAGCCAAATACTTTAAATACGTATTGAACTAAGTCAATTACCTTTTCGAACTCTTCATTCAATTGGTCTTGACGGCAGAAAATATGCGCATCATCTTGAGTAAAGCCTCTCACACGAGTTAACCCATGTAACTCACCACTTTGCTCGTAACGGTACACAGTACCAAACTCGGCAAAGCGAACTGGCAAATCTTTGTATGAACGAGGTTTAGTTTTGTAGATCTCGCAGTGGTGCGGACAGTTCATCGGTTTCAAGAAAAACTGTTCGCCTTCTTGAGGAGTTTCTATAGGTTGAAATGAATCTTTACCGTATTTTTCGTAATGTCCCGAAGTTTTGTACAACTCCACATTACCAATATGCGGCGTAATTACAGGCTGATAACCAGCTTGCGCTTGCGCCTTCTTCAAGAAATTGGTCAGCCTATCTCTTAAATCTGCACCTTTAGGCAACCACAATGGAAGACCTTGCCCAACTTTTTGAGAAAAAGTAAACAACTCTAATTCTTTACCTAGCTTACGATGGTCGCGTTTTAAGGCCTCTTCCAACATCGCCAAGTAATCGGTGAGTTCCTTTTGTTTAGGAAAAGTAATGGCATATAAACGTGTTAGCTGTTTTCGTTTTTCATCACCTCTCCAATAAGCACCAGCAACTTTCATCACCTTAGCGGCTTTAATAAAAGAAGTATCGGGAATATGTGGTCCGCGACACAAATCGGTGAAATTTCCTTGAGAATAAAAAGTAATCTCCCCATCGTTTAAGCCTTCCAACAACTCTAATTTATATTCGTCACCTTTTTCGGTGAAGTAAGCAATAGCATCGGCCTTAGAAACAGAAGTTCTTTTGTACTCACTTTTCAAGCGAGCTAGGTCGAGCATTTTATCTTCAATCTTTTTGAAATCGGCATCGGTGATAGTTCTTCCACCTAAATCGATGTCGTAGTAGAAACCATTTTCAATAGCCGGACCAATTCCAAATTTAGTCCCAGGGTAAAGTGCTTCAATAGCCTCGGCCAATAAATGCGCCGATGAATGCCACATAGTAGCTTTACCATCGTTATCGTTCCATGTATTTAAAACTATCGCAGCATTGGTATGAATCGTTCGCGATAAATCTTGTACTTCTCCGTTCACTTTAATAGAAAGGCAATTGCGCGCCAATCCTTCTGATATGCTTTTAGCGATATCCATTCCAGTAACCCCTTGAGGATACTCACGAACAGAACCATCTGGCAAAGTAATTTGAATCATAACTTTTAATAAGGGGCGTAAAAATAAGAAAAAGAGCCCGAACCTTTATATTAAGTTTTAAAAAGAAAAAAGGCATCGTTGCGATGCCTTTTATTATACTATGCTCGATGTATTAATTAACCTTTGGTAAATTCTTTCTTTCTAAGATTTCTCCTTGATCATCATATTTGGTCCAACGACCAGTTTTTTTTATCTCTATCTTACTCCTCTTCTGTTTCCACTTTACCGTTCCAATGCCATGTTTGCCAAAAACCAGTTTTTAAATTGTTTAAATAAGCCCCCTCTTGTTTTATTTTACCTGTGTTGTACCATGTTTAAATAAGCCTTCTTTGCTTCCATTCACATAAGCTTCTTCCTTAAACAAAATACCTGTTTCGTGCCAAGCTTGCACTTTACCATTAAGTTTTCCATTCACAAAAGTTACTTCGTAATGCTTTTTACCATTGGGAAAATAGATGGTCCACAAACCATTTTTCACGCCATTAGAAAAATTACCAGAAACTAATTTATTGCCTTCTTCATCGAAGCGCAGCCAAATACTATCTTTCTTATTGGCTTTAAAATTTCCTTCCAACTCTACCTTACCGTTGGGATGAAAATAGGTCCATTTGCCAAATCGAAGAATTTTACCTTCCGATTTTTTAGCCCCATCATCGTGATATGTGGTAGCGGTTTCAAATTCATTGTCTATTACATCCAACAAAGAATCACCAATCTCTTTGGTGGTTTCTCTTTCTTGTTCTTTGGCGGCAGGTTTTTGTGCAAAAACGTTTAGCGACAAAACAACAAATGCTATTACAAAAATATTTTTCATACAATATAAATTATGCCGTTGCGGGAGGAGTTGGCGGTGTATCGTCCTTCTTAGGTTCCTCTTTTTTCACTTCTGGTTTAACTTCTACTTTAGGCTTTTCCACCACTTTTTCTGCTGGTTTTTCCACAGCTTTATCTTCTGCCTTAACCTCTGCCACCACCTTCTTTTTGCGTTTGAAAACAGAAGCTATTTTTTTAAACAACCAAGCAACACCTACCAACAACTGATGCACGATTGGCACTTTAATTTTAGGCATTTTAACTTTGGCTGCTCTATCAATAAATCGTTTCAACCACTCGTAATACAAGGCAAATAAAGCAAAAATACTCATCACCCAAATCACTGCAATATTGGCCCAGTAGGTTGATATATATTGCGTGGTAAAAGGAATCGCTTTAATGCTAGAGTAAAAGTGTGTTCTTAAACCGTATTTGGTAACATAAGGCGTTCTAAAAACAGGGTCAATTACTTGTTCTAATCTTCCGTTGATGACCTTAATCCTTCTGCTTGCAGTAGTATTTCTAACCAAATTCTCTAAGCTTTCGTTGGCATAATGCTCTTTCAGATAGTTGTAATTTTCTTCGCCCTTTAATTTCGATAAAGCATCTTTCTTCTTCTCAATCAAGTTGGTTACATCACCAAAATATTTAGAGTATTAGCCATTTAAAGAATCCATATATACTTTCAATTTAGAAGAAGCTTCTTCATTGAAGTTTTTTGGTGTAATTAAATTGGTTTGAGAAAACTGCATGTCTTTAGGCAAACGTTTGTTTTCTCTCTCCACTGCGTGACGGATGGCTGCTAAATTCTCATCGAAAATCTCTGTTGCCTCATCGGTTTTCACTTCTTTCAACTGAGTACACTGATTCAAACGTGCCTTCACTTCGGGAATATAATAGGCCAAACGATAGTTCAAATCGCTTTCCAACTTATCCCAAATAAACATGTCTTTTTCAAACTTATTGGCTTTGTATTGTTCTACAGCCAAGGCTTCAAAAGCCCAACGAGAAACCATCACTTCGGCTAAGTATGGCACTTTGGTTTCCTCACCTAAAATCTTGTTTATTTTATCGAAGTTGAACATCGCTCCCGACAAAATCATTTGAGGAATCAAGATTAAAGGAACCAAGATGTAAATGGTAACCGCCGAGTTGAAACTTGCCGAAATATTTAAACCCAAAATATTAGCAAAACACCCTACAGAAAATAGTACAAACCAGTATTCAAAGGTGAGTCCGCGAATCTCTAAAATATAATTCCCCACCAACACAAACAGCAAAGCCTGCACCGCCGAAATAGTAAATAAAATAGCCACTTTAGAGAACAAATAAGAAATTCTACTCAAGTTCAAAAACTTCTCTCTCTTCAAAATTCTTCTATCCTTAATAATCTCTTCAGCAGAAATTGTGAGCCCCATAAACAAGGCCACCACAATACTCATAAAGATGTAGGCAGGAATATTGTCGTTTTTATAAAACACATATTCACTTGAATCGATTGCATTCATAACAATCATTGCCAACACAAAAGCCAGAGCAGGAGCTTCTAAGCTATTGATCATCATGTACTGATTGTTCTTTAATTTCGACAACACATCACGTGTTACAAAAATCCACCATTGCTTTATTCTCGAAAGAATATACAAAGAGTTAGGTGGCGCGTCTTTGGCATCTTCAATCACCTCCACACGCATTTCCTCCTCAAAATATCTGTTCCATTGTTCGGGAGACGCTTTACGTTTGTCGAGGTGACGACCATAATCATCTACCAACTTAGCATCAATGATATTGAAAACCAATTCGGGATTGACGTTACCGCAGGCCACACATTCACCCGATGCTTGATCAACTTGATTTGATTTTTGTTTGAAATAAGTTAATGCTTCAACCGGATTACCATAATAAACACAATATCCACCCACATCGAGGATGAACATTTTGTCGAACATTTTATAAATATCTGATGACGGCTGGTGAATTACCACAAATAGGTTACTTATAATCTCCTTCACATATGTGATTTAACTTATACGCAATAACAAATAGAGCAAACGCACTATAAAAAAAGGCGATCAAATGACCGCCTTATAAAATTGAGAAGCTTTGAATTAAATTATCTTCATCTCCATTGCTTTCACCACCAACTCAACCGCATTTTTAGCTTGTAACTTTGCCATAATATTGGTTCGATGCGCATTTACAGTTCTATCACTAATAAAAAGCTTATCACCAATTTCTTTGTTGGTTAATCCTTTCGAAATCTCTCTCAATATTTCTACCTCGCGAGAGGTCAATTCATTTCTATATCCTCCATCTGCTTGGTATTGCTTACTTACAACTCTTTTTACCAAACTTTCTGGAATAGCTTTGCTGTAATAAACCTCACCCGAAGCCACCATTTCAACTGCATGCAGCAATTCTTCCTTGTCAATATTTTTGAGCAAATAACCCGAGGCACCTGCTTGATCTGCCATAATGATATACCTGTCTTCATGGTGCATAGATAGCATCACTACCTTAACCTCTTTACTGGCTTTGGTTATTCTTTGCGCCGCACTAATACCATCTAAAACAGGCATGTTAATATCCATCAAAACCACATTAGGTTTTCTGTTGGTGGCTAAAAAAACAGCCTGCTCACCATCGGCAGCTTCTCCCACTATTTCTATGTTTGGTGCTTTATTAAGTAAATCTCTAAAACCTTCCATCACCAAAAGATGGTCATCTGCTAAAACTACTTTTATTTTTGTCGACATACTATTCTGCTTTTTTATGCAAGGGAATAAATAAATTTATAGAAGTACCTTCTCCCACTTGCGAATTTATACTAAAACGAGCTTGAATTAAATCGGCTCTTTCTTTCATATTACTTAATCCACTACCAATGGTATGATTTTGATAAAAGGCCATTAATTTATCTTGTTTAAAACCTTTTCCATTGTCTTGAATCTGAAGCATAGACTCATCTACTTTAACTTGTGTAAACAACACCTTCATCTTTGATGCTCCTGAATATTTTACCGCATTATTGATGGCCTCTTGGGCAATTCTGTAAATGGCAAACTTCTCTTTCTGAGTAAGATTTATACTATCCAACTGCGCATCGTGAACAAACTCTACAACCATCGTTGGTGGCACCAAATTGCATAAATGTTCTATGGCACCAAGCAAACCAAAGTCTTCAATAGCACTAGGCATTAAATTAGAAGAAATTCTTTTCACTTCAGCAATTGTGCTATCGATAGTTTTGTTTATTTTTTGCCGTTGTGCTTGCGTTGCTTCATTGTCTCCCGCCTCTAATGCAGAAACCTGCAAACGAATTGCGGTGAGCATTTGACCTATACCATCGTGCAACTCCTTGCTAAACCGCTGTCTCTCCTTCTCCTGCCCATGAATTATTAATGACAAGTTCTTTTGTTTTTGCTGATTGGCTATATCTCTTTTCTTCATTTCTACAAAAGCCAATAAATCTTCTTTCTCTTTCACCTTTTTCGAAATATCACTAATTCTCACCAAATCGTAGGTATTCGCATCAATCACTATTCGTTTAATGAACAAAGCACCCCAAAACTCTTTTCCTTTCTTGGTAACATACTCAACTTCCGACCTCCAAACATGTCTTGTTTGCAAAGACTCTTCTATCATTTGAAAAAAAGTCTTGTCGGGAACATGTTTATGAAAAACCTCTCCTTTAACCGATTTCAACTCTTCCTCACTGTCTACTTGAAAAAGTTGAATCGCACCAGTATTACAGGACAGTATTTTCTTGGTGTGTGCGTCGGTGAGAAAAATAGCGTCAGGCAATTCATCAATTATTGTAGCCAACAATTTCTTTCTTCTCTTTACTTCCTTTTCTGCTAATACTTTTTCTGTAACATTTAAACCGGTGCTTGATACCGCCACGATTTCATTGCAAATATTTCTAATGGGCGTAATCTTTATATGGTAATAATTTGCCTCGCCATTTATAAATTGAACTTCCTTAACATAATCAATAGCCTCCCCCATCAAAGCTCTATCTAATTCTGTCTTAAAATCATCTTCATCCTTGATAAAATCAAAAACATTTTCTCCTGTTTTTAACTCTAAGCCACTGTACAACTTTACTTGTTTAGCTGCAGCCCTATTAAATTCTATTAATTTATAATCGGCACCTATGATGAATAGCGTTTCTGTGGCATTGTTGAAAACCGCTTTTAAATTCGACTCCACATGACTCATTTTCTTCTCAATGGCCATATTTATTGTAACCACATGATAAACAGCCATTAAAGTAACCACCAATGATGTAATGAAATTCGACAAGTAAATTAGCCTCATAAAAGAAGGCTCAACATTTATTAAATTAAATTTACCTTCTAAAACAATCAACAATAGAATGGCAACCAATATGAATAATGATAAATAGAATATGATTCTTTTGCTTTGGCTGTAATCATACAACACAAACAAGACACTTAATAGAGGAATGTAATAATAATGCATTCCATTCCCAGAGCCAAGGAAGAGTCCGAATGCAAGTATAAACAAGCTAGCAAAACAAAAATATAGAACACGTGCTTCATTGTGTTTTTCGTATTTATTGAGCAAATAAACCAAACCGAACATGAGGCCGGAAACAAAACACATGACGCTCCACAAAATTGACCCTACCACAAAAATATACACAAAGGTCTGCACCATTGAAGCTAACGCTCCAACTAAAGCCATATAATGCAATATGATTTTTCTCTTTTGGTCCATTGTTTACCACTTGAAAAAAACAAGTATATAAAAAATATAATTGTGATGCTCTAAATAGTCTGCAACATTTTTACTGCAAATAGTTTGATGCTCAACCACCGCAAGGTAAGTTATTCATACTAAACATTAACAACATTATAACGGATAATTGAACTAAAAGAACACACCCTCGTAACAATGCTTTCAAATTAAGCCATAATGAAACCACAAGACATAGCTGCAGCTGTTGCTGAAAATGCCGAGCTCTCTATAAAAAAACGAAGCGAATTAAGAATGAAACAAATGCTTCTTTTGATATCAGCAGTGCTCTATCCTGCTTTTGGCTATATCAATCTTTATGTTGTTTCTCCTTCCATCGAAAATGAAAGTCTGTTTATTCAAAGGATCGTATTTGCAGCATTAATATGCATTGCACTTCTGGTTTCAATCTTTTCAACTTTTGTAAAAAAAATATTTTATATTGTAATCATCTCATTTGCATACATAGCCATTGGTCACCTTCTGTATATTGGTAGTGTTATTGGCTTTAAATCGGCTCACTTTGTGGGTGTGATCATGGTTCTTTTTGGAACCTCTCTGGTTTTTAAAAGAAAAATAGACCTTAATTATTATTTGCTCTTCAACATTTTTTCATGTGCCATAGCAACCATTTACGCCCCTCCTTCTGATTTACAAAACTCAATTGTAATAGCTGTTTACGTCACTATTTGTGTAGTAATTTACATTTCTTTAAATGCGAAAATTAACGCCGAACGAGAATTACGTAAAAACGAAGCGAACCTCAATGCCCTAATTGAAAACACTAGCGATTTAATTTGGTCTATCGACAGCAATTACCGACTACTAACAGCCAACAAAGCATATCTTGAAATGCGAAAAACTTATTTGGGAAAATACCCGAAATTGGGCGACGAAATAACTCTGAACGAATTTCCTGAAAAGATTAAACACCAGTGGAAAAGTAATTACACGAGAGCCTTAAATGGAGAATTTTTTACTGCCGAAGCCAGCTACTTTTATCAAGACAAACATACTATGTTGAACACTCATTCAATCCTATTAAAAACTCTAGCAATAAAACAAAAGGTGCAAGTATTTTCACAAGAGATGTTACAGAAAACGTCAATAAGCAACAAAGAATTCAAGAATTACTGGAAAAAGCTGAAGAAAACGCAAAGCAGTTGTTAACGAAACATGCTCAACTGGAAGCAATAAAAGATTCATCTCCCGTTGGCATTTTCGTTACCGACCAATTGGGATCGTGCACTTACACAAACCCAGCCTACCAAAAATGCACAGGATTAAGTGCCGAGGAAAGCTTAGGCATTGGTTGGATAAAAGCCCTGCATGAAGACGACAAAAGCTTAGTACTGCAAGCATGGAATAGTTTCGTGCACGAAAACGCTCCCTTCGATATAGAATACCGATTTAAAATAAATAGCGAAGAAATTAGATGGGTTTCTGTAAAAGCAAACCCAATTTACAATAATGGTGAATTGTCTGGATACGTTGGCATGGTAAACGACATCACCAACAAGAGAGAAATTAGCAGAAGACTATTAGAATCGCAACAAATCGCAAAATTAGGAAGTTGGGAATTCACCCCTCACACAGGTGCACTTATATGGTCGAAGGAACATTACGATATTTTTGAAATAGATGAGTCGGTTAAAGAAAATTTATATGAAGCATATCGAAATAAAATTCATCCAGAGGATATACCTGAGCTAGACAAAGTGGTTCACGATGCTGTTCAAAAAGGAATGGATTTCAGTTACGAACATAGAGCGATAATGACTGATGGCCGAATTAAACATGTTTTAGGTCAAGGAAGAGTAATTAAGAATGCGAAGGGAGAAAGCATTAAAATTAGCGGAACAGTTCAAGATTTCACAGAAAGACATCATCTTAGTCAGGAAATTTATTTACTAAAAGAACTTATCGATAAATCACAAGACCAAGTAACCATAATAAATGCTGATGGATTTTATGTTTACGCCAACAAAACCGCATTAAAAGCTTTTCAATTGGCAAATAAAAAACTTAGCTCCATAAATGCTAAAGACCTTATTCCAGAATTAAAAGGCAATGAAAAATTATTTACAGAAAGAATTCAACTACTGAGAGAAAAAAAACAAATAGTAAGCGAAAGAAAACTGCAAACCACTGAGGGTAAAGCAATGGAGGTAGAAATTGCAGCAAGCTACCTCAAATTAAAAAACAAAGAATACATTATCACTTTCTCGCGAGATATTAGCGAACGAAATAAACTAATACAAGAGAAAGAAGAAGCAGAATTTAAAAGTAAATTAAAGGAAGAATTTCTGGCCCACATGAGTCATGAAATTCGCACTCCTCTTAACGCAATTATTGGATTAGGGAATTTATTAAACAAAAACAAGGACACCCAAAAACAAAAGGAATACATAGAAACAATAAACATTAACGCAAAAAACTTAGCTGGCATAGTCAACGACATTTTAGATTTCTCCAAAATTGAAAGCGGTAAAATGCATGTTGAAAATTCTATGTTCAACATAGCACAAACGCTTCACGAAACAACGGCATCGATAGCCCCAGCTATCAAAGAAAAAAAAATTAACTTTCAATATCAATTACAATAAAAACCTACCAACAAATTTAATTGGCGACAGCATAAAACTAAAGCAGATACTATTAAACCTTCTGAGTAATGCATTAAAGTTCACCAAAGAAGGAAGCATTACTTTAAATGCCGAATGTTTGCTTAAAAGTGACAGAAGCTGTGTGCTTAAATTTGAAGTAAAAGACACAGGTATAGGCATAGCCGAGGACAAAAAAGAATCTGTATTTCAATCTTTCACTCAGGCATCAAGCGCAACAACAAGAAAATATGGTGGCACTGGCTTGGGACTGACCATTGTAAAAAAAATGGTAGACCTTCAAGGAGGAAAGATAGAATTGCAAAGCACGTTAGGAAGTGGATCAAGCTTTATCATTCATTTACCTTATGGTATTGACGAAAATTCAGCTTTAAATGAAAAGCACAAAAGCGAGGAGATCAGCCTACCGTCGAACTTTAGTATTTTATTAGTTGAAGACAATGCTTTTAATCAAATGGTTGCTGTAGACACCTTAAAAGATTGGAATAGCGCTATAAAAATTGACATTGCAGACGATGGTGTAAAGGCACTAGATAAGCTGAAATCAAACAGCTATGATTTAATTATCATGGATATTCAAATGCCAGAAATGGATGGTCATGATACTTCAAATTTTTGCGTGCAACTGCGGTGAATATAATCTTTATTGGACCCTGTGACCCTTGACCGTCGACAACAGACACCCCGTGATTTCCTGCTGTAAGTTCTTTAACCAAGGCCTCACAATCTTGATCGGTGATGATACGCAGCATTTGCAAACCCAAAGCCAATCGCTCTTCTAAGAGTAATCCGATATAATTACCTGTTGCAAATCCAGCCGCCCAAGCAACATAATGATGCCAACTGTTGGCCTCGTTAAAAATTTGTTTGGCTACTACTATCCACAATAAAACTTCGAAAAAACCCAATAGCGGCGCAAACTTCTTAAAGCCTCTGGCCACAAAAATATGGCGCATGGTACCTAAAGAAACGTCTACTAATCTTGAGCAAAAGATAAGTAAGGGAAATATGATCCAATTGAAATAATCGAAATCGTGCATCTATTTCAAAATCTCTCTACTAATAACCACTTTTTGAATTTCACTTGTTCCTTCACCAATGGTACACAACTTAGCATCTCTGTAGAATTTCTCTGCAGGAAAATCTTTGATGTAGCCATAACCACCATGAATTTGAACACCGTCGTTGGCTACTTCTACTGCGATTTCAGAAGAGTAATATTTAGCCATCGCCGATTCTTTAGACACTGGCAAATGATTGTTTTTTAAATAAGCCGCGCGGAAAATCAACATTTCAGCGGCATCAATTTTAGTCGCCATATCGGCCAACTTAAAGGCGATAGCCTGAAAATCGGAAATAGATTTACCAAATTGCTGACGTTCTTTAGAATATTTCAAAGCCGCTTCGTAAGCACCTTTTGCAATACCTAACCCCAAAGATGCAATAGAAATTCTACCACCATCTAATATCGCCAAGGCTTGTTTGAAACCACTACCAACTTCTCCCAATCTACATGAATCGGGAATTTTACAATCTTGAAAAATCAGCTCTGCTGTTTCCGATGCACGCATTCCTAATTTATCTTCTTTCTTACCCGCTGTAAAACCTGGAGTACCTTTATCAATTAGAAAGGCTGTTGCATTGTTTTTCTCTCCTAACTTACCTGTGCGCGTCATCAGCACCACTACATCACCAGAAATACCGAGCGTAATAAATGTTTTAGAACCATTGATTACCCAACCATCTCCATCGCGAACAGCTGTGGTTCTCATGTTTCCTGCATCGCTACCCGTGCTTGGCTCTGTTAAACCCCATGCACCAATAAATTCGGCCGACGCCAATTTTGGTAAATATTTTCTTTTTTGCTCTTCGTTACCGAAATACAAAATATGATTGGTGCATAAAGAATTGTGCGCAGCCATTGATAGACCAATACCGCCACATACTTTAGACACCTCTGTTATTGCTGTTACATATTCGTTGTAGCCAAAGCCCGAACCACCATATTCCTCGGGAACCAAAACGCCCATTAAGCCTAGTTCTCCCATTTTTTTGAAAACATCTACCGGAAAAATTTGTTTTTCGTCCCAATGATTTCTGTAAGGAAGTATTTCTTTTTGAGCAAAATCACGCACCATTTGCGCAATCATCTTTTGGTTGTCGTTTAAGCTAAAATCCATATATCACTTTTATTATATGTTAATTAATTGCCCGCGGGGGCTCCCCGCTCAGTACGTGGCTAAAGAAATAATGTTAGTGTTGTACTTCAATAATTTTTCTCGGCCTTTCAAATCAGACAGTTCGATGATAAAACCAAAGCCAGCCACATCACCACCAATTGATTTCACCAATTGAGCTGCAGCAACAGCAGTACCGCCAGTAGCCAATAAATCATCGTGAATTAATACACGACTTCCTTTCACTAAAGCATCGGTATGAATTTCAATTTCGGCAGTACCATATTCTAATTCATACTCAATTTTATTTTTGGTAAAGGGTAATTTTCCTGCTTTACGCACAGGCACAAAAGGAACATTGAGTTCGTCGGCCAAAGAAATTCCGAATAGAAAACCTCTACTTTCAATACCAATGATGGCATCAATTTTCAGCTTGCGTGCTTCAACAGCCAAAGCTTTTACAATTTGTCTTCTTACTCTAAAATCTACCAATAAAGGTGTGATATCTTTGAATAAGATTCCTGGTTTTGGAAAATCTTGTACATCTCGTACAGTACTTTTTATTTTTTCTGCAATCATTGTAATAAAATATATGGTTCAATCAAATATAATAGAGAATCGCTGAAAACACGAGTTTTTAGCAAATCTTTTACAGAAGAAAAATCACCATGCTGTTTGCGGTAATTCACCAATACTTTGGCGCGCTTAAATCCTATTCTTCTGCACTTCGCCAATTCTTCCTCGCTATCGGTATTGATGTTGTATTTCTTCACCAAGGCTGAATTCACCAACACATCATTTTTTATTTTTTCATATAGCACAGAATCTAATCCATATACTTGCAGCAATTGTTCTTTAGCCACATAACCGCCTAAAATCTCGCGATATTTAATAATTCGTGATGCGTAACTCTCTCCTATTCCATTCAACAAAACCAATTGTTCTGCTGTGGCCGAATTTAATTCTATTGGCTCTATTTTCGGTTTGGAATAAACTGATTTGGGTTTAGTATAATCGCTTGAAAAGTTCGATGTATACTTTTTCTTTTCGTACACTTTCCATTCTTTTTTGGGATAAATTTTTGGGAACACCGTATCTTTTTTTTGAAGCGCTACAGCCTTCTCCAACGACACACTTTGCGCAGGAAAAAAGAAATATTTGCCTACGATAAAAAGCGCTGATAGCAATAACAAGAGATACAAGCCCCTTCTCTCGGAAGAGGAAAACAAAAATGGATATTTCATGAGATATATTTAGTTAGTCGCTTATCGCGAAGCTTTCATTTGCTGCTCTAAAATGGCTATTCCTTCTTCAAAAGAATGAGGAGCGTAGCCTAAATCTTTAATGGCTTTATCGAGAATGAATCCTGTGACAGGCGGACGCTTTGCGGGCTGTTTCAAAGATTCAGATGAAATAGGTTTTATGAGCGTTTTATCTAAATGATAATAATCGGCTACTTTATGCACCAACTCTATAATGCTCATATAATCTTTACCCGAAATATTGAAAACGCCTTGTGCTTTTTTATCCATCGCCAAAATACAGCCTTGCGCCAAATCTTCAGCTAATGTGGGCGTGCGAAATTGATCGTTTACGACATTAATAGTTTTGCCTTTTTCCAACTCTCCTTTAGCCCACAAAACAATGTTAGACCGACTCATATTATCCACCAATCCGTAAACCAAAACAGTTCTTAATATCGCCCAAGCACCTTTATATTTTTCTACAATTTTTTCTGCCGCTAATTTCGATTCGCCGTAAAAACTCACCGGATTTCCTTGAGCTTCTTCATTATACGGTCCGTTCTTTCCATCAAAAATAAAATCAGTAGAAACATGAATGAAATGCGCATTGTTTTTTTCTGAAGCAGCACACAAATACTGCACAGCATCCACATTTATTTTCCAGCATTCTTCTTTTTTACTTTCGCAAATATCAACGTTGGTCATGGCCGCACAATGCATTACAGCATGAGGCTGATACTTGGTTAAAACTTCTTCTACTTCTTGTTGATTTGAAATATCTAAGGAAATAAATTGATAATCTTTTTGATCTACTAAACGATTCTCACCACGCGCTGTAGCCAACACTTCTATATCTTCTCTTTGCTTTAGGGCGTACACTAATTTTTGACCGAGTAAGCCATTCGACCCTGTAATAAGAACTTTCTTTTTCATGACTTAAAGATGCCAAATATTTCTTCTTTTAAAACTGTTGAACCATTTTTTGGATTCCAGAAAGCCCGCCATGAGCAAATAAACCAACAAGGGGGAACCCAAAGTTAAAAACGATATGTAAATAAAGAAGATGCGAATTCTGCTGGTTTCAATACCGAATTTTTGTCCCCAATAGGTACAAACACCAAACACATTCGACTCCACCATATTTCTAATTCTCTCTAACATAAGTGCTTTTGTTTTTCAAAATTGAATAACCGATGCTGCAATTTAAACATTTTTTTTGAGAGCAGTATTCTTTATATAGCTCTGTTAGTGCCTGACTCTCATATGCCGAATCGGGGGCCAACAAAGCTTCCTTCCATTGTTTCACCACCGTATTGTCTTCAGCTGGAATCTTTTCTAAAAGTCGGAATCCTTTTTCCATCAAAGAAAAATCAGAATAAACTTCGGCACGCAAGAAGTACAAAGGAAGCACAGCATTAATCACTATTTTATCTATCATTTCTTTACTTAAATGATGCATTGATTTTTTACTCAACTTATCGAAATGATAATGGTTTTGCCAATATTTAGAAACAGGAAAAGAAAACAAATCATAAAAATCGTCCATATCTGTGGCATTTAGCAATAGAGAAAAAAGATGTCGGCGATGATACAACAAAGCAGAAAACTGAGCTAATCTAATGGAAGGAAATGAGGCCGGACGAATACGAAACCATTGCCATTGCGAAAAATCCATTTCTTGTAAATGGTACTTAGATTTGTAAAAAAGGTAATGTGATTGCAAAAGCGCAGGGTATTTATCGTCGTACTTTTGAGAAAGAAACCCTGCTTGTCCGTAAATCATAGATTCTGTCACTTCTTCTTGATCGGCATTTTTGTAAATATTTTCCAGCGACAAAGAATACACTAAATTCTCAAAAGCTGAGACATTGTGAAGGAGTCCGAAAACGCGCGAAATACAAAACAATGACAAATGATCCCAATTTTTATTTAAACGCTCATAATCGATTTTTAAAGTATTTGTCTTGCGTTGAATTCTATTCACGAGCAATCTATCAAAAAACATTTTTTTTGTAAGGTGAGGTACTTCCTTCACTAAAGACTTACATGCAATAACTTCTTTTTTTTCATGAAAATCGCGAATGTATTCCAACATCTTTTCGTCAACATAATCGCTTAAACACAAATCGGGAATAGGCATAGAATCTTTATTGTAAATAATCTTATCGGTATCCCAAACTACGTGTAGCACAACAGAATCGTAAGCTTTATCGAATTGATGTTTGTGCAACAACCAATCGGAACTCTTCACATGAATTTCTACGTTGCCATGCCAATGGGTATTGCCAATTTTTATGTGCGCATTAAAAAAATCAGGACCGCCAGTATCGTTGTTGTGCGTACCAGGTTTAAAAACCTCTACTTTTTGTCCGTCACCAGTATATAAATTCGAAGTATCAAACAGCTTGTACTTCCATATAAAATGGAGAATTTTCTCTTGCATAAAACTTACCTGTTTAGTTAGAAGACAAAACTAGGCAAAGCATGATTTAAGATATGATGAAGAAATCAACAGCTCTTCGTTGTGCTAATGAAAATAAAAAGAGAAAATTATAAAGCGCTTTTATATCAAGCATTTACCGCGCAACAAAATTTCCATTTCGGCTTGCATTTTTTGCGCTTCATCACGGGCTTTATCCGCAAAATCTTCGCCGTTAGATGCGTAAATAATACTGCGAGATGCATTCACTAGTAATCCGCATTGTGCGGTTGCACCATAGTGAAAAACATCACTCATACTGCCTCCTTGCGCGCCAACACCTGGAATCAATAAAAAGTTATCGGGAACTATTGCACGAACTTTTTCCAACTCTTGAGCACGTGTAGCCCCAACCACATACATCATATTATCGGCAGTGCCCCACTGAGATGTTTTTTTCAATACTTTTTGAAAAAGAAAATCGCCAGATTCTTTGAGCTCTTGTGTTTGAAAATCTAAAGCCCCTTGATTAGAGGTAAGTGCCAAAACAATTGTCCATTTACCAGGATAAGCTAAAAACGGAGTAACTGAATCTTCCCCCATATAAGGTGCAACAGTAACAGAATCGGCACCTAATTCTTCAAAGAAAGCACGCGCATACAAGCCCGATGTATTTCCAATATCGCCACGCTTTGCATCGGCAATAGTGAAACAATCTTTAGGAATATAGTCTAAGGTTTTTTTCAAAGTCTCCCATCCTTTTGCGCCCATTGCTTCATAAAAAGCAGTGTTGGGTTTATACGAAACGCAATAGTCTTTGGTAGCATCGATAATTCTTTTGTTGAATTCGAAAATAGGGTCTTCGCTATCCAATAAGAATTTTGGAATTTTTTGAATATCGGTATCTAAACCAACACATAAAAACGATTTTTTATGTTGTATGTTTTTGAAAAGTTCTTGTCGGTTCATAGGTTAAAAAGTTCCGCTTCCTTCTTTAAGTTTCTCTGTATTCTCGGCCATTTTAAGCGCTTCAATCATATCATCCATATCACCATTCATAAAGGCTGGTAAATTGTATATGGTTTTACCAATACGGTGATCGGTAACACGCCCTTGCGGATAATTGTACGTACGAATTTTAGCAGAACGGTCGCCCGAAGAAACCAATGATTTACGATGTGCGGCGCGCTCGGCATGCAACTTATCAGCTTCTGCCTGATACAATCGAGAACGAAGTACAGATAATGCTTGTTCGTAGTTTTTGTGCTGAGAACGACCATCCTGACACTCTACCACAGTACCTGTAGGTAAATGCGTTAAACGAATTGCCGACTCTGTTTTGTTAACGTGCTGTCCACCCGCACCCGATGCACGGAAAGTATCTTTCTTCACATCACCCATATTCAACACAAAATCAACCTCTTCAATCTCTGGCAAAACCGCCACAGTAATGGCCGAAGTATGCACACGCCCTTGAGATTCAGTCTCAGGAACGCGTTGCACACGGTGTACACCCGATTCAAATTTCAATTCGCCATAAATATTTTCGCCGCTCACGCTAAAAGTAATCTCTTTAATGCCTTTTGTTCCACCTGGTGCAGAGTTTAACACCTCCACATTCCATCCTTTGTTTTTGAAAAACATGGTGTACATTCTGCTGCAATCTTCCACGAAGATACAAGCCTCGTCACCACCAGTACCGGCGCGCAACTCCACAATAGCATTTTTGTTGTCTTCGGGGTCTTTAGGAATGAGCAACCATTTTACATCTTCTTCCATTTGAATCCTTTTTGCCTCCAATTCATACAATTCGGCTTTCGCCATTTCAATGAAATCGGCATCGGTTTCAGTTTTCAACAATTCTTTAGAAGACTCAATATTGTCGATAATATTTTTCAACTCGGTGTAAGCATCGGCCACAGGTTTCAACTCCTTGTATTCTTTGCTGTACTCCATGTAGCGCTTTTGATTCGACACCACATCGGGCAAAGTAAGCTGCTCACCTACTTCATCGTAACGCAACTTAATGCTGTATAATTTCTGAACTAAATCCTTCATTTTATTAACTGTAAATAAACTTTCCAAATGTTGATTCTACTTGCACTTGTTTGCCTTGAAAAGCTTCTGTGTGACCAATTATTTTGGCATCGATATTAAAGCTCTTTGCTATATCAATGATGGCTTGCGCATATTTCTCGTCAATATACACCTCCATGCGGTGGCCCATATTGAATACTTTGTACATTTCTTCCCAAGAAGTTTTACTTTCTTCTTGTATCATTTTGAAAAGAGGAGGCAATTCAAAAAGGTTGTTTTTCACCACTTTTAAATCGTTGATGAAATGCAATACTTTGGTTTGTGCGCCGCCGCTGCAATGCACCAATCCGCCAATTACATCGCGATATTCTTCCAATATTTTTTTCATTACTGGAGCGTAGGTTCTGGTTGGCGACAACACCAATTTTCCAGCATTCATGGAAGTGCCTTCCACAGTATCTGAGAGTGAGCGTGAGCCCGAATACACCAAGTCGAGAGGAACGTTAGGATCAAAACTTTCGGGGTATTTGTTGGCCAACACTTTATTGAAAACATCGTGGCGTGCAGAAGTTAAACCATTGCTCCCCATTCCACCATTGTATTCTTTTTCGTAAGTGGCTTGTCCGTAAGAAGCCATACCTACAATCACTTGGTTTGGCGCTAGCTTTTCATTCGTAATAACTTCGCATTTCTTCATTCTACATGTCACTGTAGAATCAACAATAATGGTTCTTACTAAATCACCCACGTCGGCAGTTTCGCCGCCAGTAGAATAAATACCAATACCATTGTCGCGTAAATCTTGCAACACTTCTTCGGTACCATTGATGATGGCCGAAATAACTTCACCAGGCACTAAGTTTTTATTTCTACCGATAGTAGATGACAATAATATTCCGTTAGTAGCACCAACACACAGCAAATCATCAATATTCATGATTACCGCATCTTGCGCTATCCCTTTCCAAACCGATAAATCGCCTGTTTCTTTCCAGTACAAATAAGCCAAAGATGACTTAGTTCCTGCACCATCGGCATGCATAATGTTACAATAAGCATCATCACCGCCTAAAATATCGGGAACAATTTTACAGAAGGCACGCGGATATATTCCTTTATCAACGTTCTTAATGGCAGCGTGCACATCTTCTTTTGAAGCTGATACACCGCGTAGTTTATATCTTGAGTCTTGTGTCATTTGAGTAAAAATGAAAAGCATCCCAAAAATAGGGATGCTTTATCATATATAAAATTGTTGTGCTATTTATTTACACTCAGCATTTTTTCCTTTTTCCCATGCGCTACATAAAATCTGGAACTCTGTACGACGGTTTAACTGGTGAGCTGCTTCTGTTAATTCTTTAGTTTTTAAAGAATTGATAAATTTCTCATCCAATAAAGTTCCAATAGGGAATACTGATTTGTATTTATCAGGAACAAATTTGAAATTTTCTTTAGTGATTAATTTTGGCTTATCTTCTCCAAAACCTTTTGCTTTCATTCTATTAGGGTCGATACCTTTCTCCATTAAATATCTTACGGCAGATTCAGCACGGGCTTGAGCCAATTTTCTGTTGTAATCGGCACTACCTCTAAAGTCGGTATGAGAACCTAACTCAATAGATAAAGTCGGATTTTCATTCAACACCTCAATCAGTGTATTCAAACTAATTTTAGCAGTAGGGGTTAATACAGATTTGTTGTACTCGTACTCAATGTTTGGTAATTCAATTCCTCCTACAGGAATGGTATCTAATAAGATCATACACTCATAGGTTTTTGAATCATCAACACCTACCGTAGAAACCAACAAGTTTTTAGAACGGAAGTATTTTGCTTTACCTTTTTTGAAAACATCACCATCTGTATACTTCGCATCAGAAGATGCCGACAAAGTATAGTTTAAGTTTACAGAAAGAGGGAAACCAAATTTACCAATACTATCAGAAACAAATTCTTGTTTAGAACCGTCGCTAACATTCACCGTAACCTTAGCTCCTTTAATTGGAGATTTTTTTCCATTGTTTTCTACTACAATACCATCACATTTAACTTCCAAAGGATGTAAAGCGAAAGACCAAATATCTAAACCTCCCTTAGTACCTACTCTGTTTGAAGTAAGATATCCTCTTTCAGCTTTATCTTCGAAGATGATAGCAACATCATCACCGCAAGAGTTTAAAGGTACTTTTAAGTTGATCACAGGCCCGAATGAAGATTGGTTAGCGGCTGCTTTGAACAAGTCGAAACCACCAATACCAACGTGTCCGTTAGAACTAAAGTACAATGTACCATCAGCATGAATAAAAGGGAACAACTCATCACCAGGAGTATTCACTTCAGCACCTAAGTTTGTAGGGTTTTCAAACATCTTGGTTTCTTTGTTATAAGAAGCCACCCAAATATCTTTACCACCTTGTCCGCCAGTCATATCAGAAACAAAATACAATTTACTACCATCAGCACTTAAAGCTGGCTGAGCAACTAAGAAAGTATCAGCAGCCAAAGGAACTTTAACAGAACCTTCTAGTTTTTTATCATCACCGTTAGCTACGAAGATAGCACAGTAAGCATTGCTTTTCTTAGATAAATCACAACGTGTGAAATACATTTTTTTACCTTTGAAATCATAGGCAGAACCACCTTCAGAAAATTCTGAGTTGGCATCACCAGGAACGATAGCCGGAACAGTCCATTTACCTTTTGCATCTAAAGAAGCTTGAAATAAATCGGGAAAAGCTTGCCCCAAAATCTCAGATTCGCCAGCACCAGTAGTTCCTGATCTGTAAGAGTAAAACAAAATTTGATTGTATTTTCTCTTGTTCATGTAGATAGGAGCAGCATCGTCGTTCGCTGTGTTCAACATCACCACATTGGTAACATCATAACGGGTTGGTTTTTTCTCCCACTCCACTGCCAACTCACAAGCTTTAGCGCCATTCATGGCGGCTTTATCGTTAGGCACACGTTTTAAATATTCGTTGTATCTTTTTAAAGCCTCATCATAGCGACAAGTACCTTTATAGGCATCAGCCAATTTAAGAAGCAATTCGGGATGAGCCTCAGCATAGTTCACTTTCTCGGCATTTTCATACCATTGAGCAGCCAAATCGTACTTTCTCAAACTCATATAATTTTCGGCAATCATATAAGTCATTTGAGCTTTTTTAGCATCGTTTTTTTCTTTTGCTAAATCATCGATAAGCTTATCAACAGCTTTTGCCCATTTCTCTTCTTTATGAAGCTGGTCACCTGTTGCAGGAGCCGTACATTTAGTAAAAGTTAAAGCTGCAAACACTAAGGCTACAGCGCAAAAAGAACTCTTTAGATTCATCATTTTAATTTTTAATTACCCCTTTTAAGAAAGCTAAAAGTATCAATATTTTTTTAGGAAACAAGAAAACTTTTTGTCAATTTTTACTTTTCAAACTTCAATTACAGCGTTTTATCTATGTCTTTCTGTAATTCATCAGCAATATCCTGTACTTGCTTCTTCTCTTCGTTCATCCCCTTCTTAATTTCATTTTGAATTTCGCCAGTCACATTCTTTATTTCCCTCATTCCTTTACCTAAGTTGCGCGCTATTTCGGGAATGTTTTTAGACCCGAAAAGCAACAATACCACAACGAGAATAAGCATAATCTCGCCGCCGCTGGGAGAAAGGAAAAGCAAATGATTAGTCATTGTGAGCATTCTTTTCTTTTTCAGCCATATCCACATAAACTGGCGCTGCAATAAACAAAGAAGAATAAGTACCTATGATGATACCAATCAATAATGCGAATGCAAAACCACGAATAGATTCACCTCCAAAGATGAAAATAGCCAACAATACCAAGAAGATAGTCATTGAAGTATTGATCGTTCTACCAAAAGTGCTATTTAATGCAGTATTTGCAATATCACCTACACTTTTCTTGTTGCCATACAATGTATTGTACTCACGAATTCTATCAAACACTACCACCGTATCATTAATAGAATAACCAAGTACAGTTAG
The DNA here is from genome assembly GCA_049430665.1 of Flavobacteriales bacterium. Taxonomy (GTDB): domain Bacteria; phylum Bacteroidota; class Bacteroidia; order Flavobacteriales_C; genus JAHEZL01. The sequence continues at coordinate 37,020 of JBMTCG010000004.1, forward strand.
CACTGCTGCAATAAATGCTTGGTTAATCTCCAAAGAGAAAGGCACCACACCGTGCAACAATGAGAAAACGCCTAACAAGAACAAAATATCATGAAACAAAGCCATTAAAGCCCCAACACTATACGATATCTTGCGGAAACGAATAAACACATAGAAGAAGATCGCTATCAACGATAGCAATACCGACCAAAAAGCAGATGTTTTAATATCATCGGCCACCTCAGCACCTACTGCTATAGAGTTCATTCTTCCCACTTTTTTGCCTTCTTCATCTTTTGTAAAAGAAGAGAAGTCCATAGAGCTTGGAAGAAATGGTTTTAAACCATCGAACAATTTAGCTTCTACACGCTGATTGATATTGTCACCGGCCTCGTTTATTAAATACCTTGTAGTAATAGCATATTGATTGTCTTCACCGTATTGTTTCACCTCGGGAGTTAAAGCATTGCCTTTTTCATCTACAAACTGTTTAGACAGGGCTTCGGCCAATTGCGGACCATCTACTGCTTTTTCAAAGCGGACAATATAAGTTCTACCGCCAGAGAAATCAACACCTAAATCGAATCCTTTTGTGGCAATCGACAAAATAGCCACAACAGAAAAGATAGCAGATAATACATATGCTTTTTTTCTATTGCCAATAATAGTATAGTTGGCACCCTGCATGAAATTTTCAGTAGATTTTGTAGCAAACGTCAATGCTTTGTCTTTTTTCAATAACCAGTCAAAAATGATTCTTGAAATAAATAACGAAGCAAATAATGATGTAAGAATACCAATCACCAAGGTTTGAGCAAATCCTTCAATTACACCTGAACCGAAATACCACAAAATAATACCTGTAATTAATGAAGTAAAGTTACTATCAATAATTGCTGTCATTGCATGCTTATACCCATCATTTAAAGCCAACTTAATGCCTTTTCCTGCGCGCAATTCCTCACGAATACGTTCATAAATCAAAACGTTGGCATCAACCGACATACCTACCGTAAGCACAATACCTGCAACACCTGGAAGCGTTAATGAAATTAAAGGGAAAGCAGCAAGTGCACCCATTATGAAAAATAAGTTGGCCAACAAAGCAATATTGGCAATCCAACCTGCTTTACCGTAGAAGAAAGCCATAAACACCAATACCGCCAACAATGCAATTAAGAATGAAATAAAACCAGCTTGAATTGACTCCTCACCTAATGACGGACCAACATAAGCCTCTTCTACAATTTTTACTGGAGCAGGGAAACGACCTGCGTTTAATACTGTAGCTAAATCGTGGTTCCAACCATCTTTACCACCGCCGCCAGAAATTTGCGTACGACCTTCTTTAATAGGACCATCGTGAGCTGTTGGTGCAGAGAATACTAAACCGTCCATTACAATGGCAATCGGACGTTGATAATCAAAAGATGTTTGGGTCATATCGGCCCATTTCTTCATACCTGTAGCATTAAAGGTAAGCGCCACAACAGGCTTACCATCATTTGGATCATTCTCTGCAACAGCGTATTTAATAACGTCTCCAGACAAACCACCAATCGCAGATCCTCTTTCTCCTCTTAAAAAGTAAGTAGTGGCAAATTGAACTTTTTTATCGTCAGAAATGATTTCACTACCCCACCCCAACATAATGTTTGGAGGAAGAATTCCTTTGGCTTTAGCCAAGTTGAAATACAAATTCACTTTAGGAGTATCTGCTAATAATACCGCAAAGTTTGAATTACTAAAACCTCTCAATTTAGCCAACAAAGGCTTTTTAGACATATCGTCTTCTTTTGCTTCAGCTGTTGAATCTTTCTCTACCATTTTGGTTGTATCTGGTTTTACAGATTTATTTTGCGAAACCAAAGCGCCCAATACATTGTCCTTTTTAGCGGTATCAGCTACCACCTCTTTTTTCTTAACCTCGCCATACAACTGCTCGTAAGCATAAGCCTCTTTGTCGGCTTCCTCAATATTAACCTCTAAATCTTTAATAGAATAAGTATCCCAAAACTCTAAGTTCGCAGAACCTTGCAATACTCTTCTTACTCTTTCGATATCTTCAACACCTGGCAAATCAACCATGATTCTACCCGATTTACCTACTCTTTTAATAGAAGGCTGAGCGATACCAAATTGCACCACCCTTGTTCTTAAAACTCTAAACGACTCATCGATAGCCTTATCTGCATAACCTTCTAAGTAAGTTACTGCATCTTTATCTGTAGCATCATCGCGCAATTCTTTTGTATTGTCTTGATTTTTGAAAAGAGAAACGAACGACTGCTTAATTTTTCCAGCTCTAGTTAAATCTTGGTAAGCAGAGTAAAAAATATCTACATAATTGTCGGCACTTGACTTCTTAATTTCGTTTGCTTGAGCAATAGCCATTTGGAAATCAGGCGTTTGAGCATTGGCTCCTGCCATTTGACGAACCAAATTTTCTAAGGCGATTTCTACTGTAACACTCACCCCACCACGTAAATCTAATCCTAAGTTAATCTCTCTTTCTTTACATTCTTTGTAAGTATATTCTGCACCCAAAAGATTTAAAACCACTTCACTTTCTTTGGCTTTTATAGCGCTTCTGTACTTTTCAGCACTGTTGCCCGCCTTAGCTTTAGCGTCGCTCTCAACGCTTTTTGTTTTGAAGGTGAAAGTAAGTTCGTAGACACAAACAAGTACTAGAATGATGGTTAAAACCTTAAGGATTCCGCTATTTTGCATAAAAAATTGAGTTCTATTTTATTTTAAAGGACGACAAATATAAATTATAGCAAATGATTTAACAAACACTTATTTCCAACAATATTTTGGGCTTGTTCAAAAGGTAAATAGCCATCATTTTTATTTTTCCTCCGATGTGTTTTTTTACTATCTTTCTGCTATGAGGAATAAGCCTTTACTGCTGTTATGTTACGCTTTTTTTGCTTTTCAATTGTATTGCAAAGCTCAACTGCAATTCTTTCCGGCTACGTCAATTCCCGTAACAAATGGTAATAATAACTTAACAAATGCTTGGGCAGGCGGACTCAACAACGCTCAAATTTCTAATGTTGATTTAAATCGCGACGGCAAAAAAGATTTGTTCATTTTCGACAGAGCCCGCAATTCCCCATCGGTTTACCTTAATCAAAACAACAATTATGTATTTGCTCCAACATACGCCGACAGCTTCCCAGCAATGACGAGCTGGGCATTTTTAATCGATTTCAACAATGACGGAAAAGCAGATATTTTCACCTCCAACGCCACACTAACCCAAAATAAAAATTCATTTAGGGTTTACCAAAATACTGGCACTAATCAGCTAGAATTCACATTAATTAAAGAAGAAATAAAATCTCAATACTATGGAAACACCAATAGCTTGTATGTGACTGGAAGCGATGTGCCCACCTTTGCCGATGTTGATAGCGATGGCGACATAGACCTACTTATTTTTGATGTAACCGGCGGCTCGATTCAATTGCACTCTAATTACTCGCAAGAATTGTATTCAAATTCTGATAGTTTAAACTACATATTAACCAATGCCTGCTGGGGAAATGTGCATGAAGATCCTTTTTCAAGCGCGCTCACATTAAACCAAACTTGTTCGCCTATCACTCTTAAAACAGAATTACACGCAGGTTCTACCTTGTGCGCTTTTGATTATGACAACGACAATGACCAAGATATTTTGGTGGGTGATGTATTGTTCAACGGACTCACCTTTGCTGTAAATGGAGGAACTGCAACAAATGCCAATATCACTTCGCAAGACGCCAGTTTTCCAAACTACAACACTCCTATCAACATCAATTCTTTTCCCGCCGCATTCATCGCCGATATCGATCAAAATTCAAAAAACGATATTTTAATTTCTCCCAACAATAAAAACGACGAAAACTACAACTGCTTGCATTACTACAAAAACACTTCTAACAATTCAACGGGTCATTTCGAATTACAACAGAAAGATTTTTTGGTAAATACCATGCTCGATTTTGGAAGTGGCGCCTACCCCGTTTTCTTTGATTACAATAGCGATGGATTATTGGACTTATTGGTGGCCAACGACTACATTTACGATGCGAGTAATCAAATAGGAAAAATAGCATTGCTCATCAATACCGGAACAAATACCAATCCGTCTTTCAACTTGCAAGAAAATGATATGGGCACACTTTCGCAATACAACATCACTTCTATGAAACCAACTTTTGGCGACCTTGATGACGATGGAGACGATGATATGTTGATTGGTGCTTTTAACGGACAAATACACTATTTTAAAAACATAGCAGGCGCAGGAAACACTGCCAACTTTAAAATTGAAACGCCAATTTACCAAAGCATTGATGTGGGTGCCTACTCCACTCCTTCCTTATTTGACGTTGATAATGACGGATTGCTCGATTTAATAATTGGTGAACAAGATGGAAATTTAAATTATTACAGAAACACAGGTTCAGCGTCGACTCCTATTTTCACTTTACAAAACAGCGCCTTTGGAAATGTAAATGTGAGCGACGGATTTTTAAGCGGCTATTCTGTTCCCTTTCTGTACAAAAATGGAAGTAACACAGAGCTATTGGTGGGTTGTGCCAACGGAAGTGTGAAGAACTACACCAACATCGATGGAAATTTAAATGGCACTTTCACTTTAAATAATTCTTCCTTCAACAACATTCAAACAGGAATACAATGCGCCGCAAGTATGGCTAAAATTACGGGCGACGACAAGTACTTTTTGGTGGCAGGAAATAAAGCTGGCGGACTCCAACTTTTTTCAGAAGTAGAAAGTAACAGCATCAACGAATTATCGAACAAAAATTTAATCAACTCCTACTATTACAACCAAAAGATATTTTTGTCTTTCGATGACAATATTCGTGTACAAAACATATCTGTTTTCAACGTTTTAGGAGAAGAAGTTTTTCGAAAAACACTCAACGAAAACGAAAAAAACATCGATGTAAAACCACTCGCTTCGGGCTGCTACATCTCAAAAATATCTTTCTCTCAAAACAGAAACAACTACTTCGCATTTTTGAAATTCGTACAGTAGTTTTACACATATCAACTTACAACCTTTAATAACTTATTTCTACCTACCAAACCTTGCTTTACTTCGACGTATATATTTGTGCAAACGGAGGAATTCCTCATCAAAAGCTTGATACTTATGTTTTCTACCTTATTTGGAAAAAAGAAATTAAAGGAAGAAAAAATCGCGCAGGTTTTTGTTGATACGATCAACAGCACAGCCATCGACGGTTTTCCAACCTTAGCAGATTACATCAACCACGAAACAGAATTTAAAAAACGACCCAACATTTCTCCCCGACAAGTGGAATGGTTTTTATACATCGTATTCGCCGCCAACTTATACAACCTCAAAAGATTTTTTCCCTCTGAACAATTGAACAGAATGCGACTTTTAATCATCGATGAATTTATTGCATCTTTGGAAGGCCGACACGAAGACGAAACTTTAGAAAACATCAACAACTACGAAGCATTCATTTGTCAGCTAAAATCACCTACCGACGAAATGGAAAAAGTGATTTCTAAAGCAGTGTTTTACAAATACGGATTGAATGAATACCAAATAGAACATTTCCAAAAATTAAACGCCCCTAATCCTTTAGTGGTAAAATCACTAAGCGAGATTACCGGAAATTTTATTTGGAACTGGGAAGACGTTCTTCAGAAATACAAGCTGGTGGCTTGATTGCTGATATCCAGTAAATTAATTTTTTTCAATCGGGATTTTTGTTTTACATTTGCGCCCCTTGAAATTAAATTTCAAGATTCCTTAGAAGCTCATTTTTAATGGTAACATTAAATTGACTATCCAAATCTAAAGAATAAAAAACCTTCCGGAAACGGAAGGTTTTTTTTTGTTTTATCACCATTCGTTTTGCCTTTCGCCTTTTAACTTTTAACTTGCACGCATGAAGCTAAGCAAAGCACAAAAAGGATGGGTAATATTTGATTGCGCAAACTCGGCTTATTACCTCATCATCAACACCGCTATTTTTCCTATTCTTTTTGGCAGCATAGTGCACAATGGCACCACCGTTTTTGGTTCGCCTATCAAAAGCAGTGAGGCCCTTTTTCAAATGACCATTTCTATTGCCTACGCTTTAATTGTTTTACTCTCTCCTATTTTAAGTGGTATTGCCGATTACAGCAACAGCAAAAAAATGTTCATGCGCATCTTCACCACCCTTGGCGCATTGGCTTGTTTCTCGCTTTATTTCTTTGATGAAAACCACATTGAATTGGGTTTAATTGCAGCTGCTTTAGCCATGATAGGATTTTCGGGATCGTTGGTTTTTTACAACGCTTATCTGCCCGAAATTGCCACACATGAAGAACAAGACAAATTATCGGCTTTAGGTTTTTCGGTGGGCTACGCTGGTAGCACCATATTATTAATCATCATCATTGCTCTCGCCTCGCTATTTAAAGATGATTCACTTGAAGTTTATGCTTTGGGATTTGTTGCTGTAGGCCTATGGTGGTTAGGCTTTTCTCAATATACTTTTAAACACTTACCTGCCGACGAGAAAATAAAAATTAGCTTTAAACAAGCTTTCTCTCATGGCTTTGCCGAACTAAAAAAAGTGGGACAACAAATTAAAAGCAACAATGTTTTAAAGAAATTCATCAGTACTTATTTCTTCATTAGCATGGGGGTGCAAACCCTAATTTTAATTGCTCCTCTATTCGCTCTTCAAAATTTAAAATTGGCTACAAGCGATCTTCTTATCATCATTTTAATTATGCAAGGTATGGGAATCTTAGGCGCATGGCTCACCGCAAAAATATCAGATGCAAAAGGAAATTTCAATGCCTTGTATTTTCCTTTGAGCATCTTCGCTTTGGTGTGTGGCTCTGTAATTTTTGTACACAACGCTAATGCATTTTATTTGTTAGGAGCGTTGATAGGCTTATCTATGGGCGGCGTGCAAGCAGTGGCTCGTTCAACCTATTCTAAATTACTTCCCCCAACACACGACCACGCTTCCTTTTTTAGCTTCTATGATATCGCCGAAAAAGTAGCCATTACTTTTGGTACTTTTCTCACAGGATTCATCGCTTACATCACCAGCGGAAAATCTCAATATGGCATATTATCGCTCTCTTTATTATTTTTGATAGCGCTTTTCTTACTCAAATTAACTCAGAAAGAAGCTCAACACAATGGAACAAAAATTTGATATCGTTATTATAGGCGGAGGTATTGTTGGCTTGGCCACGGCTTACCGACTCACTCAAGAGTTTGCTCATCTTTCTATCGCTGTTGTAGAAAAAGAAAAAGAGTTGGGTGAGCATCAAACCGGACACAATTCTGGCGTTCTACACTCTGGTTTATACTACACTCCTGGTTCTAAAAAAGCTATTCTTTGTTTAGAAGGGAAAGAAGAAATGGTAGCTTTCGCCAAAGAACATGGCATACCTCATGATATCTGCGGAAAAGTAATTGTTGCTACCGAAGAAAAAGAGTTGAAAAACCTGGAAAAAATCTACCAAAATGGAGTGGCTAATAAAGTCCCAGGCATTGAAAAAATAGATGCGGCAGGAATAAAAAAACATGAGCCCTATTGCACTGGAATTGCTGGTATTTTCGTGGCATCATCAGGCATCATCAATTATAAAGAAGTCTCTAAAAAATTAGGTGAGTTGATTATTAAAGCCAACCCTAAAAACAAAATATTTTTAGGAGAAACTTGTAAAGATATCGAAGAGAAAAAAGAAACTTCTTTCATCACTACCGACAAAAAAACCATTGAAGCCAAAGTGGTGATCGCCTGCGCTGGCTTGCATTGCGACCGCATCGCGAGAAAAGATGAATTGAATCCAGGAATGAAAATAGTTCCTTTCCGCGGCGACTACTACGAATTAAGCGAAGAAGGAAAAAAGAAAGTACGCAACTTGATTTACCCTGTGCCCGACCCAGATTTTCCTTTTCTTGGCGTACACTTCACACGCATGATTGATGGTAGTGTAGAATGCGGACCGAATGCCGTTTTTTCATTCAAAAGAGAAGGTTATACGCGCACAGCCTTTAACTTGCGCGACACCATAGAATCATTAACTTTTAAAGGAACGTGGATTCTCTTGAAAAAACATTGGCGACAAGCTTTACAAGAATACCGCAGAGCATTCTCTAAAAAAATGTTTTTAAAATCATTGCAAAAATTGATTCCCGATTTAACGATGGAAGATATTCAGCCAGCTCGCGCTGGAGTGAGAGCGCAGGCTTTAGATTCTAACGGACAAATGATTGCCGATTTCAAAATCGAATTCAAAAACAAACACGTGCATGTGCTTAACGCGCCATCACCTGCCGCTACAGCTTCGTTAGCTATTGGCCGACATATCGTAGAGGAGATTAAAAAGCAAAACATTTTATCGTAACTTCATTGCATGTTTAAAGAGTTCAGCATTTTCACTTTATCGAATGGCATTAGAGTAATTCATCAAAATTACACGCACAGCAATGTGTGCCACTTGGGTATTATTGTGAATGCAGGTTCGGGAGATGAAACCAAAGAAGAGCATGGCTTAGCACACTTCATTGAACACGTTATTTTTAAAGGAACAAAAACCAACAACGCATTTGATATTTTAAGCAGAATCGATTCTGTAGGCGGAGAAATAAATGCCTATACCACCAAAGAAGACACCTGTGTTTTCGCTGCTTTTTTAAAAGAACATTACGACATCAGTGTTGATTTATTGGCCGATATTTTTTTCAATTCTACCTTTCCAAAAAAGGAAATTGAAAAAGAAAAAGTAGTGATTGTAGATGAGATTCAATCATACATGGATAGTCCGAGCGACATGATTTCAGAAGACTTTGAGCGCTTACTCTTTCCCAATCATTCAATAGGAAGAGATATTTTAGGCACCAAAGAATCTATTCAAAATTTCACGCAAAAAGACATTCGCAATTTCATGCAAAAACATTACACACTCAATAATTTTGTAGTGAGTAGTGTGGGCAATATTTCGCAAAAAGAACTCACTATTAAGTTGGAAAATGCATTTGGAAAATATGCAGTGCCGACAGGTAATATTGAAAAGAAAAAAGTGATTCCAGCCTTCGGATTTCATAAAACTTACAAGAAAAAAACATCGCAAAGTCATTACGTTTTAGGCAACTCGGCTTATGCTTTAAAAGACAACAAGAAAACGGCAATGACTTTACTAACGAATGTTTTAGGCGGACCGGCAATGAATTCCATCTTGAATTTAGAGATTAGAGAAAAGCACGGATTAACCTACAACATCGAAGCGAATTATAGTCCGTTTATCGAAGCAGGAATGTTCTCCATTTATTTAGGAACCGATAAAACCCAACTCGACAAAACAGTTTCATTGGTAAAAAAAGAATTGAAAAAACTGCGCGATAAAAAATTGACTTCACAACAACTTGCAGCAGCAAAACAACAAATCATCGGACAAATAACGATGGCGAATGAAAACCGTTCCAGCGTTATGCTATCGCACGGAAAAAGCTTGGTTACCTACAACAAAGTTGATTTACTCAGCGAGATTTACACCAAAATAAATGCTATTACTTCAAAGCAAATTCAAGATATTGCGAATGAGGTTTTTGATGAGAGGAAGATGAGTGAGTTGGTGTATTTGAATAGGTAAATTTTCTGAATTAGGATATTTAGGATGATAAGATTTTAGGATTTCGATTTAACGCCCATATCAACAGTCGCCATTACCAACCAATATATTGGCATCACAATAGGATAAAGAAGAAAAATTAAAAAGTAATATCCGTGATAGTTTGAAGCTTGTGTCCCAATCACCCAATCAATAAAAGGAAAAAAAAAAACAAAGAACTCATTGGTATTAATGGAACTATTAAAGAGCCAACTATAACAACTACTGAAAACCTTTTTTTTAGATTATTTTTTCTATACTTCCTGATCAAGATAATATGATAAACAATGACTCCAATAAGCAATAAAATCATTAGTCCAAAAGGTCCAACAAAAACCAAAGCATCAGCAAAAAAATTAACGTCAGGAGTCCAAGTCAATGAAATAAAATCTGCAGGAATCTTATTGAAATGATAATGAGAAACCAACGGCTTAACATTATCGTCTTTAACCAATCCAGACTCTAAATTAGAAATGAATTCCTCACCAAATTCAGTGCAATCAACATAAACATCAAGTGTTCCAAATGACTTCCATTTTTTTGCTGGAGAAAGCGAATATCTAAAGGAATATTCTTTTACCCAATCACTCAAATCTAACCAAACAGTAGAATTATATTCAACAACAATTACATGTTTCCCTTTCGGTAAATTTGTAGTGAAAAATTTTAAATCTTTGTCGGAGGCATACAATCCTTCATTATCTCTGAATGCGAAAGAGAAATTTATGTAATTCGAAGGTGCATCACCTGCATCTATTGCATATTCAAAATCTTGCTTATTTCCCACATCAACAACACTATCTACCTGAATTTTTACCCCATCTTTCAAAATATTAATCTCTCCACTATAGTCCATCGCATAAAAAATGAATGGAATATCAATACCATCTTCTAAAGATTCAATTTGATATTCAATTTTATAAAAGGCTATTAAATTAGGCTTTGGAGTGATGAAAATATTTTCGTGAATAATATTGATATGCTGATTAATGAATGGAGCTGAAACACATGAACCTTCATATATTGGAGAAGCCATATTCCCCTTCACCATCGCACTCACCCCCCATCAAAATCAAAAACAATAATTTTCTCATAGATTAAAAGTAAAATAAAAAATAATGTGAATTATGAAGAGCAGGACAATAGTACCTTCGTTACTCAGGACAACCGCTCTTAGAAAGTAGCGCTTACCCGGTTTGTCACCCGTCGGCTGACGGGCCCCGAAGGAACTATTGTCCTAAACTTCTAAAATTTATGCTTCAATTTTTTATATCCAAAATATCCAACAACTGCCAAAACCCACAACCACCATACACTCATCAAGGCAAGGAAAACAACTTCAATTGTGTTCAATCCAACAGCCAATGCATCGCCAATTTTCTCATAAAAAGGAGGCTCGTAAGGCTCAATTGTTTTTTCGCTGGCCACCAATTCTTCTTTGATGCTTGAACGTTGATACAAATAAATTTTAATGGTGCTGAAATCCACTTGATCTTGAATGCTTAAATTGGCTAATAAAGCTTGATCTTTTTGTTCTTCGGCTTGCAATAAATTGTTTTCTGCATCTACCGTTTCGTGTAATTTTGCTTTGATGTGATCGGCATTGTCTAAACGATTTTCATGAATAGTGATTCTTTTTTGCGTTAATCTATTTGCGAGCATTTTCAAAGTCACATCATCGGCATTGATATCTCTGTAATCGAGAAATTCTACCAGTCCGCTCATTTGCTTTAGCGCATCGTCTAAGCGACTATTAGGCACTCTAATTTCAATGGTATTGTCAACTGTAAAATGAATAATTTCCTTCGATGAGTCGGCGCTTACAGGAATTGTATTTACATAAGATATATTACTCGCTAAATTCGTGTGCGTAACAAATCCATTGTTCTTAGCAATTACATCTTCAATAGCGTAAGTAGCAGTGCGCACATCTTTCACCTTGAATTTTAAATCGGCGGTACGCACGAATTTCCTGTTGGAATGAATATCTTCTATGGCGGCAGAAGATGACAAAGTAGAATCGACTATTTCTTGATTTTCGCTGTATGCTTTTGCATTCATATCAGCAGCTGTTTCACCAGCACAAGAAATTAATATTGCACCTACAAAAGCGCTGGTTAGAATTACATATTTCATTTTCATAAGAATTAATTTTTAGGTTGATTCTAGAAAATGAAAAAGGTAACCCAGCTAAAAAAACGACTAGGTTTGAATCACCCCAACACTAAACTGTTTTGTGATTGGAGAATTGTTTGCCGCTAAAATTCCTTGTGAAATCCATTTACGCGTATCTAACGGATCGATTATCGCATCCACCCAAAGACGCGCTGCCGCATAATATGGTGATGTTTGCGCATCGTATCTCGCTTTTATTTTCAAGAAAACTTCGTCTTCTTTTTCTTTATTTACTTCTTCTCCTTTTGCTTTTAGTGTAGCGATTTGAATTTGTGCTAAAACCTTGGCTGCTTGCTCTCCTCCCATCACTGCAATTTGAGCTGTTGGCCAAGCTGCAATTAATCTTGGGTCGTAAGCTTTTCCGCACATCGCGTAATTTCCTGCGCCGTAAGAATTACCAATTACGATGGTGATTTTTGGAACAATAGAATTCGCCACAGCATTTACCAGTTTCGCACCATCTTTAATGATTCCGCCATGTTCAGAACGAGAACCTACCATAAAGCCTGTTACATCTTGTAAAAAAACCAAAGGGATTTTTTTCTGATTGCAATTTAAAATGAAGCGTGTTGCCTTATCTGCAGAGTCGGAATAAATAACGCCTCCAAATTGCATCTCCCCTTTTGCCGACTTAATTACACCGCGATTGTTTGCCACGATTCCTACAGCCCACCCATCGATGCGCGCATAACCGCACACAATGGTTTTACCAAATCCTTCTTTGTATTCTTCGAATTTTGAACCGTCAACAATTCTTGCGATAATTTCTTTTACGTTATGAGGTTTGTTAGATGCAGATGAAAAAACTCCATAAATCTCTTCAGGTTTTTCGTTGGGCGCAACCGCTTTTTTTCTGTCGAAACCAGCATTTTGAGCACCACCAATTTTATCTACCAAACCACGAATTTTCTCTAAACAATCTTCATCGTTTTCACATTCGTAATCGGTAACGCCCGATATTTCGCAGTGCGTGTGAGAACCTCCTAAAGTTTCGTTATCGATATCTTCACCTATGGCAGCTTTCACCAAATAAGAACCTGCTAAAAAGATAGTTCCTGTTTTTTTTACGATTAACGCTTCATCACTCATGATAGGCAAGTAAGCACCACCAGCCACACAACTTCCCATTACTGCCGCAATTTGCGTGATGCCCATCGACGACATGATGGCGTTGTTTCTAAATATTCTACCAAAGTGTTCTTTATCGGGAAAAATCTCATCTTGCATAGGAAGGTAAACTCCGGCACTATCCACCAAGTAGATGATAGGCAGACGATTTTCCATGGCTATCTCCTGAGCGCGCAAATTCTTTTTACCTGTGATCGGAAACCACGCTCCTGCCTTTACTGTAGCGTCGTTCGCAACAACCACACATTGCTTTCCGCTCACTTGTCCGATGACCACTACCACACCTCCAGCCGGACAACCCCCATGCTCTTCATACATGCCGTCGCCCACAAAAGCACCAATTTCTAAAGTTTGTGAATCTTTATCTAGCAAAAGATTTATGCGCTCTCTTGCACTCAATTTTCCTTTCTCGTGCAATTTCGCCACTGCTTTGGCAGAAGGCATAACAGCAAGAAGCTTCTTGTTCATTTCTGTAACAAGAAGCTTCATTTTTTCTTCGTTCTTATTATAATTTGCGTCCATTGTTGTAGAGGTTTGCGCCCTCTACGGCAAAAACAAGTCTATTGTTTCTTAGTTTCCTGATTAAATATTTGCGCCGAAATGGTTTGTCCGTTTTTAAAATAATACAAGCCACCCCATGAATATTTAATTTCTTTGTATTCATTGGCTTGTCCGGCTTTAACCACAATCACCCTATTAATCGTTCTCTTAGGTTCTGTAATGGTTTCTTTGGTCACACCTTCGGGATATTTTTTAGCCAATTCCGACAAGAAAATTTCTCTTTGCTCTTTGTTGTTGTAGTCGATTTCTTTGGTATCGGAAGTCTTAACAATGGTATTTTGTTCTTGCGCCAATTGCTCTTTGTATTTGGTAATGAGTGCCTCCTTTTTCTTCTTCTCAATTTCGGCAGCCAATCTTGCTGCTTCAGCTTGCTCGGCAATCACCGCCATACTATCGGCTGTTGCTTTTTCACGAGCAGCTCTTAATTCAGCTAATCTTTGTTCGGCCAGAGCTTTGGCATTTGCTTCATCAGCCGCTTTTTTAGCTGCAGCCGCTTGAGCAGCTAAACGAGTTTCTTCTTCTTTTCTTTTTCTTTCGGCTTCTTCGGCAGCGGCTTTAGCAATAGCAGCTAAGCGAGCCTCTTCAGCGGCTTTAGCACTTGCGGCCTGATTGGCCAAGCGAGCCTCTTCTTCTTTCTTTTTAGCCTCCTCAGCCTTTGCTTTCTCTATATCGGCCAATCTTTTTTGTTCGGCCAATTGCGCGGCATAGGTAGAATCTTGAGACGCTTTAATTCTAGCATCGGCCAAAGCTTTTAAGCGCGCTGCTTCAGCATCGGCTTTCAATTTCTCGTCGGCAATTCTCTTTTGTTCTGCTTCAATTCTATCTCTTTCTTCTTTGGCTTTTCTTTGTTCTTCTAAACGCGCCAATTCTTCAGCTTGTTGCTTCTGCTTGGCAGCCTCTTCCAATTTTCTTTGTCTCTCTGCTTCAGCAGCCTTTCTCGCCTCCGCTTCTTTTTGTTCTTGTGCAACTCTAGCTGCTTCTGCCTCAGCAGCTTTTTTTGCTTCTTCTAACATACGAGCTTCTTCGGCTGCTTTTGCAATTCTTGCTGCTTCGGCTGCTTCGGCTGCTTTTTTAGCTTCCTCAGCCTTACGTGCTTCTTCAGCTGCTTTCTCTTTTTGAATACGCTCTTCTTCAGCTTTAATTCTTGCCGCTTCTTCAGCCAAACGAATTTTCTCTGCTTCGGCTGCAGCTGCAGCTTTTTTTGCTTCTTCGGCCTTAGCCTTTTCTTCTTGTTCTTTTCTAAGTCTTTCCTCTTCTGCAATTCTAGCCGCTTCCGCAGCTTTCTCTGCTTTTAATTTTTCTTCTTCAGCCTCCTTATTTTTCGCTTCCAGAGCTGCTTTTTCAGCGGCCTCTTTCTTCATAGCCTCTTCCATTTTTAAACGCTCAGCCTCCTTCTTTCTTTCTTCTTCGGCTGCTGCCGCTTTAGCTGCTTCTGCAGCCAATCTATTCTTTTCTTTTTCAGCCTCCAATTTTGCCATTTCAGCTTCCTGACGCAATCTTTCAGCCTCTTGTAATTTCTTTGCTTCTTCTTCTTTGCGTTTAGACTCTACAGCTGCCAAACGCTGAGCCTCTTCTGCCGCCTTTGCTTCAGCAGCCTTTTTTCTTTCCTCTTCTTCCTTTTGCTTTGCCAATGCTTGCGCTTTAATCGCAGCGTCTTTAGAAGCATCAATTTCGGCCTTTTTCTTTTCGAATTCTGCTGCTGCAATGGTTGCCGCCTCAGCTTTTTTAGCGTCGTCTACCGCCTTATCTTTAGCTGCAACCTCAGCTTCTATCGCATCTAATTTTGCTTTAATCGTCTTTTCATAATTTAAATCGTAATCGAAACCACCTATATCATCTTGAAAAAACACCTTAGCTACAGGCTCATCAAAACTTATCGTACTTCCATCTTTTGGGAAAGCGTACATTTTAATGGTCATATCGGTTGACATGTTTTCTTCTTTACCTGGCTCAGGAAAGGCAGTATTTACATTAATTGTTTCCTTAACATAACCAGCTTTTTGAATAACAATAATATAGACCTTATTATAAGGGATATAGAAGATAAATTGTCCGTTTGGACCAGTGGTATAATCTTTAACCTTAACACTACCTTCATAAAGCGTTACAGATACTGCATCAACAGACTTGCCCTTATCTTTTAAAAAACCCACATACTCTAGAGACGGACTATCTTGCGCCATTGAAGCACTCGAAACCAAGACAAACACTAATAGAGCTAAAACTCTAATAAAACTACCCTTCATAAAGATTGCATTTTAATAACTTCTTGGTGCAAATATGCAAATATTTGTGGCTATTGTAAATAGGCCTTCATCAAATCGGAAGCTACGTTGAGTTTTATTTTCTTTACCGCCTTGATATATGCATCCTCGGCAGCTTTTTGAAAAGACAATTGAGTACCCTTTATAGGCGTGAGATTATTTTGATAAATCAATTGGCCACTAGATTTATGTTTCAAACTTACCTCTACGTTTAGCAACGATGCAAAAAACTGCATACCATTATCGCTATTACTTCCCGCATCTGAAGCCTCAGCATGAATCTCAACAACTAAATCAGCCTTATCAGCCACATTTACTGGTATAAAGCCATTACTCACCAATGCTTCCCTAAAAGCCCCGTCCAACCATCTTTGAGAAAGTAGAGTACCATTATTCTTTTCTTCAGACTGAATCATAACAAAAACAGGTAAGGCTTCAATACTTATTTTCTCGCTCAAAGGCGTCACAAGCATAAAAAGCTTAGAGATAAGAGAACTAACCGCAGCCTCTCTTAAAATTTGCTTTACATCTATGCTCACCTGAATATATTGAGCCGAAGTTTGACGACTCACCTTTCCTACATTTACTGTATACATGCCGTTAGCATCACTTAAACCTTGCGCATAGGAATACAAATCTTTCTTAATTTCAATTTGCAGAGAAATAGCTGGCAATTTTTTTCCATCAATACTTTTAACAACAAAAGGCATGGAACCAACCGCTCCAATTTTAGCACGATAAACTTCCTCTTGAGCGTCAATTACAATTTCATTCAATACTGTTCTATAACCATTAAACAATTCGTTACCTAAGGATATCGTTCTGCCATCCAACTGCGTTTCTAGCGACTGATCTAAGTGCCTTTTGATCTTTTCCATTCCCGATACGTAAGATAGCAAACAATCCTTGTATCTTCCTTGCGACTTGAAATCAATAGCCTTTTTTAAGTAATCTAAACCCTGATAAACAGCGGCATCAACTTCCTTTTGTTTAGCTTCTTGATATTCGGACTTCGACAACTGATAATACACCCAAATACCTTCCACATTTTCGTAAGTAGCAACCTCCTCATAATTTTGCAATTGCTCATTCACACTTACATTAATATCTTGCTTAAACTCCTCTCGGTACAAATTATTGGTTTCCAACTGCGACAAAACAGAATTAGTAGACACATTCACAGATATACCACTGGCCAAATCATTTAAGGCATTTTTCTTTGCGATATCGCGAAAATCTACTGGAGATGTTTTTTTAGAAGCATAACCAATTCCTACGTAGTAAATTGAAGAAGAAGGTCTTTCATTCACCCATTGAGGCACCTCCATTTTATCTTGCTTTTTCGCTTCCTGCTTTTGAACTGCTTCTTTACTTCCTGAACACGATAAAAGAAAAACAAGCGCGGCAACTATATATAATACATTTCTCATTTCTCTGGATTGTAAGAATAAATTTCTTGAGCTACAGACGAACTAATTTGATCGTATAATTTTTGTAATAAACTTTCTTTACTTTCTAAAGCGGTAGAACTTTTCAATAAATTTTGAATCTGATTTTTTTGTTCGAAATTATTGTACACAACATCTTGAGGACTCGTTACATTCATAGAATACCAGGTACCAGGATATAAATTTTCGCGATTCCCAGAATATTGCACATAATGAACAGAACTATTTTGTGTTAATGTTTTAATTCCGCTTAACAGCACTTCTCCTGTTGTAGCAGAAACCATCTTATATTCAAAAGACATTGTTACTTGCCTACTACCCTGAAATTCTGAATAAGTCACTTTCTTATAATTCGTTTCAAAATAAGGTTGATTGGTTTGTGGGTTAATCCTCTGTACTCGATAAGATTCATATCCTTTAACTGTTTTTCCACTCACCGGAGTATCGAAATACTTAAGATCTAATACAGAACCCATCACTACTGCTTTTGCACCAATTAAATTACCTGCATTCACAGCTGTTGTTGCATCTACAGCCCCAGTCATAGATAATTTTTGTTCTTTCAACAATAAATCTAAATGCTGTCTGTCGATCACTTTTAAGAACGGACCTTTATTGCCTATCACTGTATTTATTATTCTAGACGACAATTGTTCGGCAGCCGCAATTTCAGATGTATAATTGTTAAACCTCATGAAAGCTACAGTATATTGAGCTTGCGTTAAAGCTTCACTCATTTGAGCTGCAGCATCTTTATAGCTAGCGTCTCGATTCACTATATTTTGAAAAGCATAAAATGCAGCTCGGTACTTCTCTCTCTTCATGGCATCTACACCTTTTCTATATATAGGCTCAATGCGCGCATATTTTTTTAATTGCTCTACATCTTTATAGTTAGGATCTAAAGAAGATATTTCATTAAATATACTTTCAGCTGCCGAAAAATTTTCTTTCTCTAAAAGTGCGTTCGCTTTGCGAAATCTTTCGTCTAAATAATTTGACTTTGCAATTTCATAGTCTTCTGTATAATGCCCTGCTATCGATATATTAACTTGTCCGCTTCGCACTTTCTCCACATATTTCTGCATATCTAAATACGTATATACCACCACTCCCCAGTCACCTCTATTATTAGCCACAAAAAAAGTATCTTCTTTAACATCCATCACTTTATCTGCACACATTTTCAATGCTGTTTTTGCTTCCACATAATCGGGACGCTTAGCTATTGCTCTTAAAAAATAATCGGTTGCTTCGTTATACATTCCAGCATTATATAGCTGATTTCCCTTCTTGGTTAGAGATTTCGGACTGTTGCAAGCAATAATTATTAACAATAAAAAGAGGGTAAAATATGGGTAAAGTTTTTTCATCGCGAAAGATTAAATCATAATTTCATTGCCGTGAATTAACAAATATTGTTCCAATTGAGCAAGGGTATTAAGATAAAACTTTTTCAAAAATCACTAATCACCGCAGTTGGCTTGGTATTAATGGCTGGCGTCACGCACTCATGCAACGAAGAAGCGGTGATGGATCCCATCAAAAAGGAAAACGAAGTAGTTGTTGAAATACCTACTCGCGAGTTCATACCAGTGGATTCGGAATTGGTAAGAAAAATTGAGACTTTTTTTGAAAATCATTACGACGAAACTTTCTTTAGTGGCACTGTACTAGTGGCTAAAGACGACAACATTTACTACCAAGCATGCCACGGATTGGGGAACTACAAAAGCAAATCAGACAGTATTTGCCTTCGCTCCAACTTCCAATTGGCCTCTGCAACAAAGCCTTTTACATCGTACGCTATATTAAGACAAATATATTTAGGCAAGTTAAAATTAACCGATAGTGTGCACAACATCCTTCCCGATTTTAAATACAAAGGCATCACCGTTGAAATGCTATTATCGCATTTTTCGGGCTTACCTAATTATATGTATTTAACCGATGAATATTGGGGTTGGGACAAAGGCAGCATCTCTAACAACGACGTTTTAAATCTATTCAACCAACATAATCCTAGCGGAGCAAGACCAAACTCTCACTTCTACTATAACAACACCAACTACTTGGTTTTGGCTTTAATTATTGAACAGCTTACCGGAATGAGTTACGACAAGTACATGAAAGATTCCATTTTCACGCCACTTGGCATGAACAACACATGTATATTTAATAATGTAAATAGAGACCAATTAAAAGACGCTACATATGGCCATCTTGGCGACTTAAGACCAATTTATTTCGACTATCTTGACGGCGTAATGGGTGACAAAGGTGTTTTCTCAAATATTTACGATTTACTAAAATTTGACCAAGCTCTTTACGATTGTAAATTAGTACCTTGTAATTTATTGGAAGAGGCTTGGAAACCAAGAACAGATAGCTTAGAAACTGCAGGTGGCGCTTACGGATTAGGATGGAGACTGAGAAATAGTAAAGACGTTGGCAAAGTTATTTTTCACAGTGGCTGGTGGAAAGGCTACCGCAGCTTATTCATTAGAGTACCACAAGTTCATGGAACCATTATCATTCTCACCAACACTGTTCGCGGAAGGTTCTTTAGAGTTGATGACCTCGTAAATTTATTTGCCAAATAATTCGCTATTCTACTGTTTTTCAATAAATTTAGGGCTTAGGCTTTAAATTATGTTAGAACAAGAAAACACTCCGTCAAGACAAAATCTTATTGCTCAATTGCAAGAATTGGTGAAAACCGAACAGCAAATTGGCAAAGCAATTCAGCAAAAGAAGACAATCATGGAGGCTTGGGCCAAGCTTGGCGATGATGGCTCTTCGCAAAACAAACAGCTCAGTCATCATTTTTTTAAATTGGTGGAAGATTTCAATTACAACATTAATATTTATAAAGCCATTCAAGACCACGACTTAAAACGCAATCAGCAACTTAAGGAAGAACTCTTAAAAAAGCTAGAAGATCTTAGCACCAAAAACGATCGTATTGGCGACACCTTTAAAGAATTACAAAAACAATGGTTCGATGTTGGTCCGGTTAAAAAAGAACTACGCGATGATTTTTGGCAAAAATTTAAAGACCTCTCTCAAATCATCATATACAAACTAGCCCAATTAAAAGTGCAATCGAAAGCCAAAGAAGAAGAAAATGCTTTGGCCAAAGAACAAATCATCCTCTTCCTAGAAAACATCATTAGCGAGCCCATTACCAAAGAAAAACAATGGCGTACTAAAACAGATATTGTAATTGCTAAACAAGCCGAATGGAAGGAAATAGGAC
Organism: Flavobacteriales bacterium; assembly: GCA_049430665.1. Taxonomy (GTDB): domain Bacteria; phylum Bacteroidota; class Bacteroidia; order Flavobacteriales_C; genus JAHEZL01. The sequence continues at coordinate 57,515 of JBMTCG010000004.1, forward strand.
ACGTGCCTAAAGAAAAATCGAATTCACTTTGGAATAGATACCGAGCTGCATGCGACAACTTCTTTAAAGAAAAAGCTGTTTTTTACGACAGCTTGAAAGCAGGCTTTCAGCAGCACAAAAAAGAAAAACTAGAATTGTGTGACGCAGCGCAAAACTGCATCAACGATGAATCAAAAAGCAACGATGACAAAGCTTTTACATTAACGAAGTTGCAAAGAAAATGGAGAGAATTGGGACAAGCGCATCCTCGTGATGAACAAAAATTATGGATCAAATTTCACGACATATGCAACTCCTTTTTCAACACTGTAAAACAACAAAAAGAAGAAGAAAAAGCAAATAATTTAGCTGCCTTAGACAACAAAAAAGAAATGCTCAATAACATAGATAAATTAACTACAAAAGAAGATATAGTAGCTCAACTTAAACAATGGTATTTAAGCGACATCATCAAAACACCTCACGAGCTTAACAATAAATTCTTTGAGAAAATAAATACTGCGCTAGTCAATCAGCAATTGAACAAAAACGAAATTGAAGAACTAAAATTCAACACTAAACTGGAAGCCTACCACGAATTAAAAATTGATGATTTATTTGGTGATGAAATAAGCCAAATTCGTGAAAAAATAAAATCATTAGAAGAAGACAAGATAAAATTTGAAAACAACCTAGGTTTCTTCAAACATGCGAAAAACGACAATCCTATGATTGTTGAATTGCGCGAAAAAGTAACACAAATGACTGCCGACATCGATGTGTATAAGAAGAAATTACAAATGATTAAAAAAGCGATGAAATACCAAGCTTAAAAATTTACAACTTCACTATATTCGCCTAATGAAAAAAACATTACTTTCTCTGTTCATCATTCTTAGCTTTAGTGCAAAAGCGCAAGATTTTTTAGGTTATTTAAACAGTAATTACGCAGGTGTAAACGGTATTGATCTACAACCTGCTTCCATTGTAGACAACCGATATAAACTAGATATTCTTTTGTTTGCCAACAACACCTGTTTCCAAAACAACTTCTTTTATTTAAGAGAAGGATTTATGCAGGCCCCACTCGATAAAAATTTTAGAAAAGATTATTTAGACTATGATAAAGAAATAACGGGAACCACTCTTATAGTTTCCAATCAATTACAGGGTCCCTCCTTCATGCTTACTTTGAACGAAAAGAATTCCATTGCATTTAATTCTAAAGCACGAGTAATTGTAAACATGGACAATGTATCAACCGAATTTTTAAGACAACTACATCACAATTATGATGTGCCAGAGTTATGGGGGAAATCATTTTTACAAAACAATTTCAACTTGCAAGGAATGGCATGGGGAGAATTTGGCCTAACGTACGGAAGAGAAGTTTATAAAACAAAACACCACTATTTTAAATCGGCACTTAGACTAAAGATGCTTCAGGGTTATGGTGCTTTCCACCTGCACTCACCAGCATCTACCATTAAAATAGAAAGCGACTCATCTCTCACAATAAGCAATAGCGAAATACTGTCCTATGGTCATTCGGCAAATTTTGATGATGGCACAGTGTATTTTAATCCGTTCGACCCCAATGCGACTATTGGTTGGGGTGGAGATTTTGGTGTTGTTTACGAATGGAGACCTCGCTCAGAAAAACACACTTACGAGATGGACGGTGAAAAGAAATCAGCTCGTGATGAAAATAAGTACAAACTAAAAGTTGGAGTTTCCTTGCTCGATGTTGGAGGCATAAAATTCAAACGTGGTAGCCACAATAAAGACTTTATCCCTAACATATCTCATTGGAAAGTTAAAGATATCGATCCCACCAATATTCAAGCTTTCGACAGCACAGTAAATGCGAATTTCCCCCCTCTCCCTTCATCTCCAACTTATAACGTAAGTTTACCTACTGCCTTATCTGTACAGGTAGATTACAACATTTGGAAAAACTTCTATATCAACGCTACTGCCTTTCAGGCAATAAAATTCAATTCTAAAGCCACCAAAATTCACGAAATAAGTAATTACTCTATTACGCCTCGTTGGGATTACAAATGGTTTGGGGTTTATGTTCCAATAAGTTTTAACGAAATGGGTACCTTTAGAGTGGGTGCCAGCGCGATGTTCGGCCCCTTCTTCTTTGGCACAAGTAATTTAGGTCCGCTTTACCAAAGCGAAATGAAAGGTGTAGATTTCTTTGTAGGCATTAAAGTTTCTTCACTGCATAGCAAAGAATCTGATAAGGATGATGACAAGGTTTCCAACAAAAATGATGAATGTAAAGACCAAGCGGGTATTTGGAAGTTTAGAGGTTGTCCGGATACCGATGGAGACAGCATTCCTGATAAAGACGATGCTTGTCCGAAAATACCTGGCCTAAAAGAATTCAAAGGCTGTCCTGATACCGATAAAGATGGCATAGAAGACATGAAAGACGACTGTGTAGATGTGCCAGGTTTAAAAGAATTCAACGGTTGTCCAGATACCGATGGAGATAAAATCATCGATAAAAATGACTCATGTGCTTCTGTGAAAGGATTGGCAATTTACAATGGTTGTCCAGATACAGATGGAGACTCTATCATCGATTCAAAAGATGCTTGTCCGACTTTGGCTGGACCGAAAAAATACAATGGTTGTCCAGATACCGATGGCGACAGTATTCTCGACAATGTTGATGATTGCATTACTGTAAAAGGATTAAGAGAAAATAGAGGTTGCCCAGAAAGCGATGAAGATGGCGACGGCGTCATTGATAAAGTAGACGAGTGTCCTAAAACCTTCGGCCCAGCAGAAAACAAAGGCTGTCCGATATTACAAAAAGAAGAAGTTGAAATTTTAAAACTTGCTTTCTCTAACCTCGAATTTGAAACAGGAAAAGCCATTATTAAAAACGAATCTTTTGCTTCACTCGATTCTTTAGCTGCTTTGATGGTTAAAAAATCTACATGGAAATTGAAGTTAGCTGGACACACCGACAATGTTGGCGACAAAGCTAAAAACATGAAATTATCGAAAGATAGAACAGAAGCAGTGGCAAAATATTTAGCTAGCAAAGGAGTAAATTCTAGCAATCTTATTGTAGAATATTACGGTCCAAACAAACCTATTGCCAGCAATAAAACGCCAGAAGGCCGTCAAAGAAATCGTAGAGTAGAAATGAATATTATTTTCGAATAATGAAGAAAATAATATTCTTATTTCTCCTTATAGAAATTGGTGTTCATGCTCAAAAAATAGATTCTACTATATTTTTAAATACACCAAGTTTTAGCGGACAATTGGCCATTTTAAAAAACGACTCTTTGGTTTTTGTTGCTTCGCAAGGATGGATGAACTACCCCTTACGACTCAAGATGAATAATGATGCGCTCATTGAAATTGGCGAGTTGAGCTCTCAATTTACGCGTGAAGCATTTTATAAATTAATCAATGACAATTTAATCCATCAAGATTCTACCGTAGAAAAATATATAGCAGGATTCCCTTACCCTAACATCAAAATTAAACATGTAATTGAAAACACATCGGGTTTATCTTCCAACTACATAAAGCTTTTTCACCGAAATATTTTCAACGACCAAAACATTAAAGTTAAAGACAAGCTAATCATCACCAACAAAAGCATCATTGATATTTTGGTGAAATTTAAACCTGCTTTAGAATTTATTCCGGGCGAAAAAATTTCGATGTGCAACACCAACGATATTGTATTGGCCTATTTACTTGAAGTTTTTTATTTCAAAAGCTACGATGAAATCATAAACGAAATGATAAAAAAGAAATATCCAAAACTCAATATTGTTGCTTGTAGCGATTGGAGAAATACGCCTTTGATGAATAGGGCATTGGGACAAATGAAAAACGACAGCACACACTACTCAGTTCAAGAATCGCTGCACGACATGGGTTTTAAATACGACGACGCCTCGTTGGGGCATCACCATATATATGCAGATGCAAAAAGTTTGGTGAAATATTTTGGAATGTGTGAAGCAGAAAAAAAGATAGAAGAATTTGAATTAACTGGTCACGAACCCGGATTCAATAGCTTTGCAAGATATTTAAATGGACTTACCGTGGTTGTTTTATCAAACACCAGCGACGAAAACGATGTTAAGTTAATTGTCAACTCACTCGCTCATTGAAACAAACCTATTTGCTTTGAATTAATTTTTCGCGATACTTCACTAACAAGCTTGATTTAGAAACAAAGCCAACATATTTTCCTTCGTCAACAACAGGAAGGTTCCAAGCATTTGTTTCATCAAATTTTTTCATAATCGACTGAATAGATTCGTCGGAAGAAATGATAGCTGGAGGATTATGCATAAGTTGCTTTACCGAAATACTTTCATACAACTCTTGTTTGAACATAATTTCACGAATATCATCTAAAACAATTATACCTACTAACAATTCATCTTCAACCACAGGAAAAATATTCCTTTTAGAATGAGCAACTACCTCTATTAACTCTCCTAAAGTTGTATCAGGAGAAATGGCTTGAAAATTTTGTTCAATAACCGCCATTGTTCTGAGGGAAGCCAAAATATTTTTGTCTTTATCCTCAATAAAAACATGACCTTCCTTTGCTAAATTTTTTACATCTAGAGAATGTGGTTCAAAATAGCGAGCTATCATAAAACTAAATGCAGAAACAATCATTAATGGAATCATTAATTCATAGCCTCCCGTTAATTCTGCGATAAGAAATATAGCGGTTAAAGGTGCATGAAAAACACCACTTAAAATACCCGCCATAGCCACTAAAGTAAAGTTGCTTACCGGAATATTTTCAAAGCCAAACAAACTTAAAACAACAGCAAAGCCAAATCCTAAAAAAGCGCCCACAAAAAGTGATGGAGCAAAATTACCACCATTGCCTCCAGCCCCCATGGTTAATGCAGCTGCTATTGGTTTAAAAAGCATTGTAAAAAAAATAACCAATACCATCGCCCATTTATTGGTAATTAAATCGGCAAAAATACTTTGTGCAAATAAGTTTTGGGTATCTAAATATGAAAATGTTTTGATACTCTCATAACCTTCGCCAAAGAGTGGCGGAAAAATTAAAATCAACAAAGACAAAGTGATTCCGCCCACCAACGCCTTAGTATAAACGCTCCATGTCTTATGTTGTAAAGTACCTTCCACCTTTAAAAAGACACGTAAATAATACACCGACATTATGCCCGCCAAAACACCTAAAATGATATAAAAAGGAACATTATGATAATCAAAAGTTTCTGTTAATTTAAACGACAACAAAATTTCTTCCTTTAAAATTATTTTTGATAACAAAGCCCCCGTTGCAGCAGAAATAATAAGTGGAATAAAAGCCGAAATTGATACATCGGCCAACAGTACCTCTAATGCAAATAAAACTCCAGCAATAGGCGCATTAAAAGCAGCACCAATACCTGCCGCTGCACCACAAGCCAATAAAAGCGTACGATCTTTATAATTAATACGATATGTTCTTGAATAATTAGAACCAATGGCAGAACCAGTTGTTACAATTGGAGATTCTAAGCCTACAGAACCACCAAAACCAACCGTTATCGCACTTGTTAGTGCATTAGAATACATTAAATGTTTGGGCAGAAAACTTCCTTTTTTAACAATGGAAAAAAGCACGCTTTCTGTACCTTTTTGTAATTTACCTTTAAAATATTTTTGGATAATTAGACTAGTGAACAATATACCAACAGTAGGAAAAACGAGATACAAAAATTGTTGAAAATCTAAATGAAAGTCTTTGGTAAGCGCTATGCGAATATAATGCACAAAAGTCTTCAGCAATATCGCCATTAAGCCAGCTGTTAGTCCTACCAATATGCTAGAAAATATTAGAAACTGTTTTGGCGTTAACTTTTTATGCAACCAATGAATATATACTTCTATTTTGTTTGCCTTTGATGTCATTTTATAAAATCTCTGTATCGTAATTCAACTTTGTTTTGGTAAACAGTAATGCCATCATCATGGTGACTGTAGACAATATTATAACAAAAAGTAAAATTCCTTCATTAAATAAATCACTTTTCCACTGTTGAGGAATACTATAAAATAAAACAATAGTAATCAACCCTCTGGGGGCAATAAATAATTCGGGAAAAACATTGATTCGAGAAATAAAGCGAAGAAAAACATAACGGGTTACAAGAATAGTTAGCATGACCACAAAACCTAAAACGAACACATTTTTATCTTTCAACAAAGATAAATTAATGGTATAACCAAAAATTAAAAAGAAAAAAGTACGCACAATAAATGCTGTTTCTGCGGTAATAATTTTGAGCTCACGAGTTACTAATTTTAATTTCTCGGGATGAAGGTAATCAGCTAGCTTACCCTTAATAAACAGATTGGCATTGTTCAACATTACACCAAAAACAAGTATCAAGAGCAAAGAAGGTAGGTGAAAAATTTTACTTACAGAATACACTAAAATCAGAGAAGCAAAAATTAAATAAAACTTTGCGTGAGAACGACTATAGTTAAGCAATAACAACAGAAGAAAAGTGCTTAACAACGACACTACAACAATCAGAAAAAAGGAGACCCCCAATTCTAAAAAAGAAGAAAAACTGCCTATTTCAGAACCAATCACATAATTAAAAAGCATGATGCCTAAAATATCTGAAAAAGAAGTTTCATAAATAATAAATTCTCTCTTTTCTGGCGACAATTTACTTACGCTTGGTATTGCAATAGCACTGCTTATAATACCCAATGGAACAGCGTAAACAATAGCTGTTCGTAGAGGCATGGCTAATGAATAATAAAAAATAGCGCCAATAACCGCAGAAGTGACAATCAAAATGAATAATGCCGACAAAAATGATTTTCCTATCAATGGAATTTTTTTTCTACTTAATTTTAAATCAAGAGCCCCTTCCAAAACAATAAAAATTAAACCCACTACCCCCAGCAATTCTAATAAAAAAGGGGTATTAGGTATATTTACATCAAATTCATTTCCTAAAAATTGTATACCAACACCCGCACTAATAAGCATTATAACAGAAGGCACTCTTAATTTTTCGCTAACAACATTAAAGATGTAAGACAATACAACTAAAATGCAAATACTTATTAAAATGTAGTAAATGTTGGGCACAGGGATAATTTGCAATAAACTTAAGTATATCGTTTTACATAACAAAAGCATATTGAATTTTATGAAATATTTCAAACAAGCTCCTCATACATCAATAACTTTAATAATAACTCAATCACATTTTTCTGTTGTTTTAGATTGTATTTAGCATCACTTTGCATTAATCCTACTTTGATTGAATACTGATTAGCTGGTATTACTTTAAACATGTCTTCATCTGTTTTATCGTCTCCAACAGCCATTATAAAATCATATGAATTATTGTTCAACCATAGATTTGCAGCCATACCTTTATCAATTCCTCTTGCTCTAACTTCTATCACTTTATTCCCTTCAATAATCTGAAAATCTAAATGAGTAGAGAGCTCCATGAGGGAATTAATTAATTCTCTCGATCTCAAAAAGCCGAGTTCTGCTTCTGCATTTCGATAATGCCATGCTAGAGAAAGTGTTTTTTCTTCTGTAAAAGTTCCCGCACATCTCTCAGTATATAAATTAAAAATTGACTGAACGGCTTCCTTCCACTCCACTTTTACAGGTATAGTTTGCTTCCACGATTCACCAAAATGCTTAATAAATGCACCATGCTCGGCTACCAAACTTATAGGAATATTAGCAAACCATTTTTCAAGCACCTCCATTCCTCTTCCACTGATAACAACGACCTCATTTCGAATATCCGACGACAGCATCAATAGAAGATTCAGAATATCTTCGTTAGGTGCTGCCAAATGTGGTAATTTTGCTAAAGGAGAAAGAGTGCCATCGTAATCTAACAGAAACAGCCTTTTCCGTGAAACACAATATTTTTGTTGTAAATCAATTTCTATTAAAGGCGTAATTTCCTTTACATTAAGTTTCTTTTGCATATTTTTTTGTTGAATTAGTTGAGTAATGAAATCTTCGGCCCACTTCATAACATCGTAACTTTTAATTCGGTTTTGCATCACTTCATTACGAGCTACTTGTTCGTTAACAGGCATGGTTAAAGCCAAATGAATACTATCGGCAATTTCTTTTCTATCAGTGGGATTCACTAAAATAGCCTCTCCCAATTCCGATGCAGCACCTGCTGTTTCACTCAATATCAATACACCTTTCTTATCGGTACGACTGGCAATAAACTCCTTGGAAACTAAATTCATTCCATCTCTTACTGGGGTTATTAACGCTACATCAGCCGATAGATACAAAGCAACCAGGTTTTTAAAATCGAGAGATTTGTACTGATACACAATGGGAGTCCAATCTACACTACCGTATTTTCCATTTATACTGCTTACCAAGCCTTCAATTTCTTTCTTTGTTTCCGAATATTTAGTAATAATATCTCGTGAAGGAACAACTAGGAGAATGAACACTACCTTTCTTTGATACTGGGGGAAGCGATTCAAAAACAACTCAAAACTTTCTAACTTATTAAGCAAACCTTTGGCATAATCTAACCTATCAACAGAAATAATCACATGTAGATCATACAGTTTCTTTTTAATTTTATTTCGTTCATTAAAAGTATTCGAATCAAGAGAACACGCATTAAATTTATTGTAATCAATACTAATTGGAAAAGTATCTACCGTTACACTTCTTTCTGGCGTAATGATGAGCCGCAAGGAATGGTCGTAATCTAAAATTTGTCGGGTTGATTTTAAAAAATGCTGCACATAATCGTTGGTATGCAAACCAATCAAATCGGCACCCAAAATACCCTTCAAAACGCTTTTTCTCCATACACTAGGCAACAATCGAAAAAGCTCGTACGAGGGAAAAGGAATATGCAGAAAAAAACCAATTGTAGCATTGGGTAAATATTTCCGAAGCAATGCAGGCAAAAGCATTAAATGATAATCATGAATCCAAATAATATCATGAGGACGATATAACTGTAAAATTTTTTTACAAAAAAGATGATTTGCTTCTTCAAAAGCCGTAAAACATTCATCGGAAAATTTTGCATAAGAAGGAAAATAATGAAACAAGGGCCAGATAGTATCATTACAAAAACCATTATAAAATTTATTTTGAGTATCGGTAGGAATAAATACTGGAGCAATCTCAAACTCTTTATGAATGATACTTCCCGACGGAAACTTCTCGTTAAATTTCATTTCTGAAATATCTGAAGTACCTATCCACAAGGGACGTTCTACTTCCGCGGAAAATTTAGCATGATTGGTTTTTTGAACATATGAAATAGTACTAGACACTAAACCACCCGAACTTTGTGAAAAAACCAATTCGCCTTTCTTTTCTGTTATTCTAAAAGGCAATCGGTTAGATACAATTAACAGCCTACTTTTTTTCATATTATACATTTTCAAATTCATTAATTAGTCTAACAAAAACCGCGTTTGTCCACGCGAAACCACTTTGAGTGGGGTATCTATCGGGATTAAACTCACCAACACCTCTCTTAACAACATTGTGTTTTTCCCAAAACTTCCCTGTTTCTATAAATAATTCATGATTCATATCTAACCATTTCTTGGCAATTCTTTCTGCATCATTTTTATATCCATAATTCAACAAACCTTTAACCACTATCCATTGCTGATGAGGCCATCCATTAGGACAATCGTGTTGTTTGGTGTATTCAGAAAGGTTATACGCCTGCGTATTTAGCACCCCTCCCTTACTTTCTAAAAGAGGTAAAATGTATTTTACAATTCGTTCAGCCTGTTTTTCGCTTGCCATTTTGGCCCATAAAGGATAGAATCCTGCCACAGAAATAAAACTACTTTGCTCACCCAAAAATTTATTGTAATCAAAAAAGAAGTTTTTTTCCTCATTCCACATTAACTCCATTATCATATTTTTTCTCTTAAGTGCCTGCTCTTTATAATACTTATGCTTATCGTAATTTTTTAAAAGGCGGAACACTTCACTCAAGTCTGTCTCATATTTATAAAGACAGGTATTTAAATCAATGGGTAAATAATCTAAACATCTATCATTAAATCGAGAGGTCATGTCCCACCCCGATTCATGTTCGGCACCAAGGTGAGTAATAAAATGATCACAGTAGCGCGAAAGACCTTTATAAACAATGTGTTTCTCTGTTAGACCCTCACTCATCCAATAATTTTTCAACTCCATTTCAGCTATGTTCACTGCCTTTTTTAGCCACAACAAATCTTTTGTATGTTCATAAATTTCTAAAGCCATGGATGTTAAAAAAGGAATTTGAGAAGTACCAAGATTGTAGTACCTATTTCTCATCGGCATAATTCCAAAACGTTTGAACAAGTAAATAAAATTATCTACCATACCTTGAGCAAGTGATACTTTATTTGATTTCACCAAACCCAAAATGGTAAAATAGCTATCCCAATAAAATTGATCTTTTTTAAAAATATCATCATTAGGCGATACATATTTATGAGGTAGCCCCAAATGTATCTGCCTATCAGAAGTATGAGAATAAGTTATTTTTGTCCAAAATCGCTCAATATAATCCAAGCTTAGTTTATAATTTTCTTTTTGTATCATATCATGTTTTTTGAAAATATTTAAATTCATCATTTAAAAAAGCCGTAGTTTCTACTGAGGGAATAGGCAACTGAAGGTTAGGAAAGAAACTACGGCCGGGGTTCAATCAGAATATTTTTTTGACATGAGTATTCATCCAATAGTAAACCAAAAGAGTTTGGCTCTGATTTACTAAACAATAGAATATTACATGACATAACCGAGAAGAAATTCCTCAAAATTTCCCTCAATTAATAAATAGGAAGTATCGACTTAAATTAAAAGGGAACAATACCGTATAGGGTAATCTATACAGCAGAAAGGCAAGGTAGAATGGCATACTAAAACCTTTACTTTATTTAAACACAAAGACTCCTTTTTCTTTGCACCTAAATAAACATTATCTAAGCTACAAACCTGCTTATACTTACTGTAATTGTTGTCGATGTATTTCACAACACACAAAATCTTTTTTACAGGCTGTCGCTGAGTTGAATAATCATACTTCACATGATGAGAAGTAGGCAATAGAGCACTAATCATCAAATTAAAAGTGATGAATACAGCAGCTGAAAAAACAAAGAAGCAACTAATTATTTTAAATATTTTTTTCATTTAGTCTCTGTTGCTCCTTAAAGTAAAAAAAAATATTTGTAAAACCAAACTTTTTAACATTTAACAAAACTTCGCTAAAAACTCATCTTTCTTAGCCGGCGACACATCCACCTCAGCCCCATCACTCATCGTTACAAATCCGCCTTTGCCTTTGGTATATTTTGTTACATATTGAATATTCACCAAATGCGATTTATGCACACGAACAAAATCAAACTCAGTTAAACAATCTTCATAGAATTTAAGTGTACGACAAATCATTAATTTCTTGCCCGATGTAAGATAAAAATTAGTGAAATTATCTGCTGCTTCACAACGCACAACATCGGCAACATTAATCACTTCAAAACCTTCTAAAATGGGTAGTATTATTTTCTTCGTTTGCTTACTGATGCTCTTTAAATTATCTAAAAGAACTGCCGAATGATTCAGTTCATTTTTAAGCATTCGCTTCTTTTTTATTTTAGTCACTGCAGCCACCAACTCATCAATATCTACCGGCTTTAAAATGTAATACGAAGCAGAAAGATTAAGCGCTTTAATAGCATAATTGCTGAATGCGGTAACATTTGGTTTTTAATTCCTGCGATTTTGTTCTACCAATTCCATTATCTTCAATCAAAACTACCACAGCATTATTATTCGCACTGATATTCACTTTTAAAAATCCTTTTTCTTCTTTGTAACGCAAGCCATGCCACACCGCATTTTCAAGATAGGGTTGAATTAGCATTGGCGGAACTTTATAACTATCTACCACTAAACTTGGGTCAACTTCTATCTCGTAATCAAACTTATTATTGAATCTATGATGTTCTAATTTAACGTAAAGCGATAACACTTCAATTTCTTCATTCAAAGGCACAAAATCTTTTTCCGAATTTTCTAAAACAGCACGCATCAACTTAGAGAAATCGGCCAAATATTTATTGGCAGTTCGTTGGTCGTTAGAAGAAATAAAACTGTTTACCGAATTTAAAGCATTGAAAATAAAATGAGGGTTCATCTGACTTCTCAACGATTTTAAAGCCAACATTTGATTGGCCAATTTCTTTTGCTGAACATTTCTATACAACAAATAAAAAGAAAGAATCACCACCAAAATAAAACCAATTAATCCGTAAATAATACTTCGCTGATACTCTTTATCTTTCTCTAAACTTTCAATTAAATGATCATTAATTTCTCTGTCTTTTTGCAATACTTCAATTCTTTGATTGGCTGCTTGCGCATCATCACGCAATACATTAGCGGTGATTAATTCCTTTTCTTTTAACTTAAAAACAGAATCTTGCAAGGCAACAAACTTTTTGTAATTCGATGCTGCCTTCACATAATCTCCTTTTTGCTCGTATGCTTTAGATAGTGCTTTAAAAGTTTCGGCTTCAGCTTCCACCATTTTTTGCTTTCTAACTTCCACTAAATTTTTTTCTAAAATAGGAATAGCTACATCGGCTTTTTGACTGCTGATATAAGCGTTAGCATTTTCAATTTTATTTAGAATAACGATAGAGTCTGTTCGAGGAATAGCTGTAGAATTATTTAAAGAAATAATCTTATCAAACTCTTTGTCTTTTGCGTATTCTTCTTTTAGTTTCTTTTCTTGCTCTAAATACAAATCTTCATCTTTTGCGTCAGCCGCAACTTTCAACGATTTTTTATATAACTCTTTTGCTGCTTTACTTTTAGAATTTCCAGAAGCCATTTTCGCTAAATAATCATTTGCCTCAATCACCAATTGCTGATTAGAAATTAATTTTTCTTGGTTAACTACAGCGTTAAAGTAAGCTGAAGCTTCTGCAGTTTTCCCTTGCTTATAAGCCAATCTACCATTGAAATTATTTAACCAAGCGTTATTGTCTACTGAAGAAATAAAAGCTTTATCACGGCGAAGTTCACTAACTTTTTTTTCGGCATTAATATAATCGCCTTTAGCTTCATAAGCCAAAGCAGTAGCTTGTAATAAAGCGCTGGCAGAATATCCTTCCCCTCCCCTCGTATTGCCCAACTTATCAGCAATTGTAGCTTTTTGAAAATAGCGCAAAGCCTGGTCGTATAGCTTTAAATTATAGTTAGCCTTCCCCAATAAAAAATAACATTGTCTTTCGTTTGTGGTATTTCCTTCTTGTAAACTGATGGCCAATGCCTTTTCCAAATAGCCTATCGCTTTCGAAGCATCTTTGTACAAATAGGTATTTGCAGAATCAATCAACAAACTGTAAGAAGAATTACTTGATCTCTTTTGAACTTTTGAAAAAGAAGAATTCGAAACTTGAGAAAAAACATGATTTCCAAAGCCAACCAACAAAAAAAATACTATTACAGTTCTGTATATCACCTGTGCTTTAATTATAGATGCAAGTTACTCGTGTTTTGCCTAAACACAAAATTCTTCACTAAATGAAACACCTATTTCACCCAGTGTAATGATCTCTAAACTTATTATATCTTTCCACAGCACGATAAATCGCTGAGTTTTACTGCAAATCAAATCCAATTTTATGAAAAAGTTAAACTTCCACTCAGCAAAATTAAAAGCACTATGTTGCGCTGCAATGTTATTCGTTGGCGTTTTCGAATCATGCTCTCAGCCGCCTGTTCCTACTAACGACACTTTTAAAAGAAAAATAAAATTGGCTCTTTTATTAGATACTAGCAACAGTATGGACGGACTCATCAATCAAGCAAAATCGCAACTATGGAAAGTGGTGAATTCTTTAAGCGCTGCTACCTGCAATGGCACAAAACCCGATATTGAAATTGCTATTTACGAGTATGGAAACACTCGCTTGTCTGCACAATCAGACTACATTAGAAAAGTGAGCGCACTCACCAGCGATTTAGATAAAATCTCTAATGATTTGTTCTCTTTAACTACTAGTGGTGGTGATGAATATTGCGGACACGTCATTCAAACCGCTCTTAATGAATTGGCTTGGAATGCAGATGGCAACGACCTTCAAATTATTTTTATTGCAGGTAATGAGCCGTTCACTCAAGGTACTGTTAGTTACACTACTGCATGTGCCAATGCAAAAGCAAAAGGAATCATTGTTAACACCATATTTTGTGGCGATTTTAACGAAGGAATAAATACCGATTGGAAAAAAGGTGCCGATATCGCTGGTGGTTCTTACATGAGTATCAACCAAAACAGTCAGACCACCTACATCGCCACACCTTACGACGACAAAATAAGCGCATTGAACGATAGTTTAAACACCACTTACATTGGTTACGGTCAGCATGGCGCTGCTAAAAAACAAATGCAAGTGCTGCAAGATGCAAATGCAAATTCTTACGGTTTAGCCAACAAAGCAGAAAGAGCTGTTTCTAAAAGCAAAAGCGTTTACAAAAACTCCTCATGGGATTTGGTTGATGCAGTAAAATATGATTCTGTACATGTTGAAAGTATTAAAGACGAAGAATTATCTACTGAAATGAAGCAAATGACCGTTGCGCAAAGAAAAGTTTATGTAGAAGAAAAATCGAAGAAAAGATCACAAATCAACAGTGAAATTGAAAAATTAAACACGCAGAGAACTCAATACATATCTGCTGAACAAGCGAAAACAGCCACCGCCGCAGAAAGCTTAGACAATAGTTTGCTTAAAGCAGTAAAAGAACAGGCAGTAAGTAAAAAGTTTGTTTTTGAAGAAAGTAAATAAAGTAGAAAAAAACGATTAATTACACATCAAAAGCTTAAAAGAACGAAACTACAATTCGAGCTTTTAAGTTTTTGCGTTTTTTGCAAAAACACATTAAAGACAAAGTCAAAATCAATAATTCACTGCAGATTTTCATCGGTAGATTTGTCAAAAATTAACCATCTAACAAATCTATTAATGAAAACAAAAATCACAACAATCATCGCGCTTCTTACCTTAAGCGCAACTGTTTTTGCACAAAAACAAGACAGTCTATCAAACACAACAATTTCACATTCGGTTGGATTCAATTTTGGAACAACAACAGGAAAGGGCTTAGCATACCAAATTGGCATTAATAAACTAAGTTTTCAAATTGCCGGCCACCCATTAATTCAAGAGCAAGAAAAACACTACGACGTAGGCTTAAGCGCTATGTATAAATTTAGAGACAAGAAATATGTTGATCTCTTAACTTACATTGCCGCCAATTATATTTACAATAGGGATGAAGGGTATCAATACGGAGAAACAAAAGCCCCTGATATTATTACAAAAAAAACAAATATGGGTGCTGGATTAGGCTTTGAATTCGACACAAGAAACAACATTAGTTTTAAACTTTTGGGCGGCTATGGAGCCTATATCTCAGAAAAAAGTTATGAGATCGCCCCTTCAATAGAAACTTCAGTTCTTTACAATTTCTAATCATTAATTATGAAAAACAAAATTATCATCTTAATGCTTCTGCTAAGCACTATTTCTTTTGCTCAAAGCAGTGAAGTGAAAAATAACAAAACGAAAAAAATAGATCATTCTATTGGACTCAGCGCTGGATTTACATCAGGTTTCGGCTTATCGTACAAGTTAAAACATAAAAGATTAACACATCAAATATCTTTGCTTCCCTTTACAATTAATGGTTATAAAATAATTGATTATGCCTACACTCTACATTTTACTTTAAAAGAAAATAAATTTGTTGACTGTAATGTATATGCTGGAATAAATAGATTCAATAGCAACACAAAAAATGCTTTTGAAAAAGATGATTTCACAGGCAATATCGTAACAATAATTGGTACTGGATTAAATTTCAATTTTCATTTAGGCTCTAATTTTTCGATTATAGCTGGAGGAGGTTTGGCCAATTATCATCTTTATGAAAACTTTTTGAACTTGAATGGGATTGCGGCAACAATTGACGCTGGATTATTTTACAAATTATAATGTAGTTAAAACTAGAGTAGATTAAACATTTACTCTAGTTGTGTTTATTACATCTCCAATTCCTCAAAAAACTTCTCGCTAAAATTCACGAAATACAATTTCTTCGATGCTCGGGTGATTGCTGTGTAGAGCCAACGTAAATATTCTACATCTACCATTTCATCGGTAAGATAACCTTGCACCACAAAAGCGTAATCCCATTGTCCGCCTTGAGATTTGTGACAAGTCACCGCATACCCAAACTTCACTTGCAAAGCATTGTAATAAGGATCTTTTTTTACCGCTTCTTTTATTTTTTGCTTGGTGTTGGTTTGAGTCATGTAATGGCCGTAAACCGCCTCTGAAAAAGCTTTCGATTGCTCTTTGGTAAGCGCTGGCGCATCGGTCATCAAAGTGTCTAACATTACTTTTACTTCCAACTCTGGTTCATCGGGATAATCTACCAAACGCACTTGAAGGTTCACGAAACGGAATCCGAATTTCTCTTCGTATTTCATCACGCGTTCAATGTACACCATATCTCCATTGGCGATGAAGCCAGCTTTTGAATCGTCGCCCAACCAAAAATAATTGTTCTTCACCACCATTAAATAATCACCTGCAGAAATCTCATCTTCTTGTCCGCGAATTTTATAGCGTATCTGCTGATTAAACTGATTGGCCATTTTATTGGAACGTGTGATTACAATAGCTTTTTCTACGCCCGATGCGCGATAAGCATCATCTAGCAGTTCTTCTACCTCGTAGCTATTAATCACTTTAACATCGGGGAAATCATTCAGTTCAATATGAGGATAACCAGGTACTTTTTCTTTTAGTTGTTCACGAATTTTGGTGGCGTTGTATAGAATTCCCGATTGCGCTGTTTGTCGCACCACCTCTGTCATTTCAAAGCCGAATACATTTAATCCCCATTGAGATTTTAAATATTCCATATCCAAAGCCACACTCAGCGACATCCCTACAGGAGGTAGCTGCGCTGTATCTCCAATAAAAACCAAGCGACAATTTTCGCCCATGAAAACATATTCCAGCAAATCATCCAGCAAACTTCTTCCTTTGCTTACAAACGAGCCTCCCAATCCGCCCGAATTGGCTATCATCGAAGCCTCATCTACAAAGAAAATGGTATTCTTATGTAAATTCTTCTGCAAAGAAAACTGAGGATTTCCATCTTTAAATTCGTTGTGGTAAATCTTTTTGTGAATGGTGTATGCCGATCGTTTAGAATAAGCGCCAAACACCTTTGCAGCTCTGCCTGTTGGCGCCAACAAAACCGATGAAGCAGGCGGCATGGCTTTAATAAAAGCACTCACCAACGATGTTTTACCTGTACCAGCATAGCCGCGCATGACGAAAACGGGGCGCGCCATTGGAATAGTGAAAAATTCAATCAACAAGGCAATCAACTTGGCTTGTCCGGCAGTAGGCTCATGCCCCAAAAACGATATAACTTTATCTTTCAAAATTAAACTGTGCTTAACACTAAATTAACCTCTTTTTGATTTCATTTGCTTAATTTAGCGTGGCTCTAAATTAGAAATTAAATGGAAGCAGGGGTTATCAATTCAGAAAAGGGAATTCAAATCGTTGACAAACGATTGGCAAACTATGCCACAGAAAGTTTGCAATTGCATTTTGAAGTAGAGAACAATTTACTGAAAGCACATATTTTCGAGCCTAAAGAGAAAGAAATATTGGCTTTTCAAATGGTAGATTTAAGCACCGATTATTTCGAATTTGACACAGAAAAACTCAGCAACTTTTTCAAAACTTCTCCACTTAAATTAGAAAGCAATTTTCAAAAAGTTTCTTTATCGTTGGTTACTTCTCAATTCACTTTGGTACCCAATGCTTTATTCATCAAAGAGAAAGCAACAGATTATCTTTTAGCGGCCAGTAGCATAAGTGAAGGAAGTGTGATTTTAACCAAAGAAATAGATTTCTTAAATGCCTTCGCGGTATTTGCGATGCCTAGTACTTTGAAAGAAATTCTAGATAAGCAATTTACTTCCATTGACTATTTTCCTCACGCAGCGCCCACCTATCTTTCTTTGTACAATCTTTTCAAAACAGAGAAAGAACCAGTCGTTTTTGTGAATATTCACTCACAGCATTACGACATTATTGTATTTGAAGACAGTCAGCTAAAATTGTTTACAGTACACCCTATTCTAACCACAGAAGATTTCTTGTACTATTCTTTCTACACCTTAGAACAACTAAAAATAAACGCAGGCACAGCAGCGGTTTATTTAATGGGCGAAGTAGAAAAGAATTCGGCCATTCACGAAATATTGATCAAGTACTTCAAGAAAAGTTCATGGATACTGAAAAGTAGTCAGTACAAATTAGGATATGAATTAAACGACATAAATCCTTATTTTTACTTCTCACATTTCAGTCAATATCTTTGCGTGTAGGGCTTCTTATTAACCACAGAGGCGCGGAGTTCACAGAGAAAATATTTAGCAATTAAATCAGCTCACAAAGTCGCTTTGCTTAACAGAGATCACAGAGGGCGTGACTTAAAATAAATAATAATATCAAGCCACACGCTCTGTGTACTCAATTTAAACGCAGTGGCTCTGTGTCGACATAAATAATTAAATATATGTCTCTGTGAACTCTGTGCCTCTGTGGTTAAAATTCCCTATTTTTACTACTCATATTATTGTTAAAATCTATGCGTATAATTAGCGGTCAATTTGGTGGAAGAAGATTTAGTCCGCCCAAAAATTTACCTGTTCGTCCAACAACCGATCAAGCCAAAGAAGCTTTATTCAATATTTTCAACAACAATTTCGATTTCGAAAACATTAAAGTTCTCGATTTATTTGCGGGTACTGGTAGCATCTCTTTTGAGTTTGCATCGCGCGGTGTTAGTAGTATTACCAGCGTAGACCAAAACTACAATTGCTGCTCATTCATCAAAGCAACCGCCGAACAACTAAGCGCTCCCTTACACGTTCAAAAAGCTGATGTTTTCAAATGGGTAGAAAACAACAAAGGCAGAAAATTCGATTTAATTTTTGCCGATCCTCCTTATGATTTGAAAAACCTAAAAGATATTCCCGAGTTGATATTTAAAAATGAAGTATTGAGTGAAAATGGTTGGTTTGTGTTGGAACATCCGAAGGAATATAAGTTTGCAGAGCTTCCTAATTTTAAGGAGCATAGGAATTATGGGAATGTGAATTTTAGTATTTTCACCAAATAATAAGAATACAAAACTATAGAAATGAAGCACAAACTGCTCATAGGAATTTTAATTGATAAGTATGATATACCTGCTTGGTCATACACTATGCTGCAAAAAATCATAGCAAGCCCCAACAATGAGATTGTTTTGATAGTGAAAAACAAATCGCTTGTTGAAGATGAAAATAGAGGATCATTCTTGTATAGGTTATTCTCAAAATTCGAGAAAAAAAACTACAAAGCAAATCCTAATGCGTTAGCGTTAAAAGATAGCAAATCCCTACTACCATTTGCAACAAAAGAAGTAAAACCAAAAAAAGATTCTCATAGAGATATTATTGAAGAGGCAGACATAATTGAAATAAAAAAGCATAATGTAGATGTATTTGTTAAACTAGGTTTTAATGAACTTAGTGGTGAAATATTAAAAATTGCGAAATACGGTGTTTGGGCATTTCATTTTGGAAACAATAAAGTGAACACAGGCGGACCAGCAGCATTTTGGGAAGCACTTGAATTCTGGCCAGAAACAGAAATGAGTTTACAAATTTTATCGGAGGGAGCAAACGAAGAAATACTTATTAAAAAATCATATTCACTCACTGTAGATCTCAGTCCTACTTTAAACGCAAACAATTACCTTTGGAAAGCTGCATCGCTTCTTCCTGCTGAATTAGATAGATTACATCTGTTGGGTGAAGATATTTTTTTCAAAAACATAGAAGCTTTAAACGCACATCCAAAATTCTATTCGAATAAGATCCTCAGCACGCCAACCAACAAAGAAATGTTAAGCCTTATTTTTAAGTGGATTGGCAGTAGAATTAGATATAAATACAATTCCATTTTTTATTTCAACCAATGGATACTTCTTTTCAAATTAAATAACAACAATTCAATTTCAACATCCATCAACGAGTTCATAAAAATAGTACCACCTAAGGATAGATTTTGGGCCGATCCCTTCATTCTTCAAAGAAATAATAAGTATTATATATTTCTTGAAGAACTGTATTATTCCGATAAGAAAGGCCATATTTCAGTGATGACTATGGATGAAAAAGGAAATTACTTTATGCCAGAAAAAGTATTGGTAACGAATTATCATTTATCCTACCCTTTTCTTATTGAAGACAATGGAGAATTGTACATGATACCTGAAACGAAAAAAAACAGAACAATCGAAGTATATAAATGCACACAATTTCCAAACATATGGGAATTGGAGCTAGTATTATTTGACAACATCGATGCGGTAGATTCTACCATTCTATTTAAAGATGGAAAATACTGGTTGTTCGCAAATGTAGTAAGTAACAAAGGTGCCTCCGCACTTGACGAATTACATATTTTCTACTCAGATAAACTGCTAAGTAAAAATTGGATTGCCCATGCTCAAAATCCTGTAATATCAGATGTAAAACAATCTCGACCAGCAGGTAAATTCTTTGTGCATAAAAACAATCTTTACCGTCCGTCACAAAACTGCTCGGTTAGATATGGATACGGTATGAAAATCAATCAGGTAATAGAACTTAGCGAAACAACCTACATAGAAAAAACAGTGGATTCTATTACTCCCGATTGGGATAAGAACATATTGGCGACGCACACCATAAATCATGTCGACAAGCTCACCGTTATTGATGCAAGTTTGAAAAGAAGGAAATAATTTTCTGCAAAAAACGGCGATAACCAAATCCCCATTCTCCCGTATCACGCGCAAATCAATCTGTTTTTTTATGCAAGAAGTTTACATCGTATCAGCAGTAAGAACTCCTATGGGAAGTTTCGGTGGTTCATTATCTACAATATCTGCAACACAACTGGGTGCAATCGCTATTAAAGGCGCACTGGCTAAAATAAATCTCGACCCAAATAAGGTGGAGGAAGTGTATATGGGAAATGTTTTGCAAGCAAATCTCGGACAAGCGCCTGCCCGACAAGCCTCTATATTCGCGGGTTTACCAAACACTGTTCCTGCAACTACAGTAAATAAAGTTTGTGCTTCGGGAATGAAAGCTGTTATGCTGGCTGCGCAATCTATCGCTTTAGGTGATAACGACATTGTGGTTGCTGGTGGAATGGAAAACATGTCGAATGTGCCCTATTACCTCGACAAAGCGCGCTTCGGCGCAAAATTAGGCGATGCTAAAATGATTGATGGATTAGTGAAAGATGGACTAACAGATGTTTACAACAACTACCACATGGGTAACGCTGCCGATATGTGCGCCAAAGAATGCAATATCTGGCGAGAAGCTCAAGATGCCTTTGCCATTGAATCATACACTCGTTCTGCAGCAGCTTGGAAAGCAGGAAAATTCACCAATGAAATAGTTCCCGTTGAATTGCCTTCTAAAAAAGGAGAACCTACATTATTCTCAGAAGACGAAGAATACAGCAACGTTAAATTCGATAAAATTCCCACTTTAAAACCAGTGTTTACCAAAGAAGGAACGGTAACCGCCGCCAATGCTTCTACCTTAAATGACGGAGCATCTGCACTTGTTTTAATGAGCAAGAAAAAAGCAGAAGAATTAGGTATTAAACCTTTAGCGAAAATTGTTAGTTATGCAGATGCAGCTCATGCGCCTGAATGGTTTACTACCGCCCCTTCTTTAGCTGTTCCTAAAGCATTAGCCAAAGCTGGATTAAAAATCAGCGACGTTGATTTTTACGAGCTTAATGAAGCTTTCTCGGTAGTTGGCTTAGTGAATATGCAGAAAATGAATTTAGATGCATCTAAAGTGAATGTAAATGGTGGTGCGGTTTCTTTGGGACATCCACTTGGTTCTTCAGGAGCAAGAATTATTGTAACATTGATTAATGTGCTGCATCAAAATAATGGTAAAATTGGTGCTGCGAGCATTTGCAATGGAGGCGGCGGCGCATCGGCGATAGTTATTGAGAAGATGTAATAACCAGGACAATAGTTCCTTCGGGGTACCTCAGGATTGTAGAAGTTTAATATTTCGTTG
>JBMTCG010000005.1:0-68652 GCA_049430665.1 Flavobacteriales bacterium
GTGGATTCTCCTGAATTATACAAACGATGTTCGGCAAATTCTACAGAAAATCCGTGGAACGGACTCTTATGCAAACCCGTAATAAAGCCTTCCACCACTTGTTTTGCAAGTAGTTCTAAAGAACCAAATTTATTTAAATCATCGAGAAGCATAGAGAAAGGTAAAAGTAAAAAGGCAAAAGCCAAAAAAGAAAAGCCCCCAATCTTTTGATTGAGGGCTTTTTCATCATTTGAATTAGCTTACAAACATGCTTTCAATTTATCAGCCAATACTTGTTTAGGTACTGCGCCAACTTGTTTGTCTACCACTTCTCCATTTTTCAAGAAAAGGATGGTAGGAATGTTTCTGATACCATATTTAGCTGAGATGCCAGGGTTGTTGTCAACGTTAACTTTTCCAACTACGGCTTGTCCGTCGTATTCTTTAGATAACTCTTCTACAACAGGCCCAACCATTCTACATGGTCCGCACCACTCTGCCCAAAAATCTACTACTACTGGTTTGCTCGATTTAAGAGCTAACTCTTCAAAATTGCTGTCGGTGAATTCTACTGCCATAATTGTATATTTAAATTGTTGTGCTAAAAGTATATCTATTTATTCTAATGCAATCTTTTCGCTTCTATTTTTTTCTTAAGAATTTATAAACAAAAACTATAGTTCTTGAAATCCCTTAGTTAATCTTGAATTCAACGGTTTTTAATTCTTTCAATTCTTTAATAAACTCGTTGCTCACGTTTACTTTTTTGCTGCGCGATGGCATATCTACTTTAATCCTTTCGATGTTGTCGATCACGTTTAATTGCAAGCGACAAGTGCCTGGATGCTTATCAATCATTAAGTTGAGTTGCTCTACTAAGTCGAGCGTAAGCGTATCTAAATTTATTTTTAAGGTAATCGACTTTGTAAGCTTTTCTCTTACCTCAGAAAGCAATTCTATGTGGTTTACTTTCAACTCTAACTCATTATCGTCTTTCGCGAATTTTTTGGCTTGTACTTTTCCTTTTATATAGAGGTAAGAACCCATTACCAAATATCTTCTGAATTTGAGGTAGTCTTCGGCAAACAAAAAGAACTTATATGAGCTGGTGTAATCTTCAATGGTTAATATGCCAAAGAGATTTCCATTTTTGCTCATTCGTTCGCTAGCTTCGGTAACCACGCCAGCAAAGGCCATTTCTCTGTTTCTAAATTTGGCGATGTCTTCATTCAAAGCTTGAAAAGTTCCATTTACAAAATGATCCATTTCTAGTTTAAAGTCGTTGAGTGGATGACCCGAAATAAAAATTCCAACCACTTCTTTTTCTTTATTTAAAGTTTGAATATTGCTCCATTGCTCGCATCGCGGCATAGGCGGCGCAGGAACTTCTTCGTTGCTTTCGCTGCCAAACAACGATACTTGAGTGGTGTCGGCTTCACCTTGCGACTGCACACCATATTTAATCGCTTTCTCTAAAAAGGTAGAATCTTTATCGTTCGCTTTAAAGAAAAATTGCGCACGATGTGTGCCTACAAAACAATCGAAAGCTCCTGCTAAAACAAGGTTTTCCATCGCTTTTTTATTGGCTGCACGAAGGTTGATTCTCTTGGTTAAATCGAATACATTTTTGTACGGTCCGTTCGCTTTTCTTTCTTCTACAATTGATTCTACAGCCCCTTCTCCAACCCCTTTTATGGCGCCTAAGCCAAAGCGAATCTGACCTTTTGAATTTACTGTAAACTTGTGTAAAGATTCATTTATATCGGGCCCCAATACTGATATTCCAGCGCGCACACATTCTTCCATAAAGAACGAAACGTCGGTAATGTTGCCCATGTTGTTACTCAATACCGACGCCATATATTCGGCCGGATAATGTGCTTTTAAATAAGCTGTTTGATAACCAATTAAAGCGTAACAAGTGGAGTGCGACTTATTGAAAGCGTAAGAAGCAAAGGCCTCCCAGTCTTTCCAAATCTTATTTAATTTTTCTTCATTGTGTCCTTTTTCTTTTCCTTTTTCGATGAATTTTGGACGCATTTTATCCAATACGTCTTTCTGTTTTTTACCCATCGCTTTTCGCAAAACGTCGGCTTCACCTTTGGCGAATCCTGCCAGTTTTTGCGACAACAACATTACCTGCTCTTGGTACACTGTAATACCATAAGTTTCTTCCAAGAATTCCTCCATTCCCTCCACATCGTAGGTGATTTCTTCCACACCGTGCTTACGTTTAATGAAAGAAGGAATGTATTCAATTGGTCCGGGACGGTACAAGGCATTCATGGCAATCAAGTCGGCAAACACAGTAGGTTTAAGGTCTTTCATGTGCTTTTGCATACCCGGACTCTCATACTGAAATATACCCACCGTTTCGCCACGTTGAAAAAGCTCGTAGGTTTTTACATCATCGAGCGGAATTTTATCTATATCTATTTCAAAACCATGTCGATCTTTAATGATGGCAATGGCCGTTTTAATGAGGGTTAATGTTTTTAACCCAAGGAAGTCCATTTTTAGCAAACCAGCACTCTCTACCACCGAGTTGTCGAACTGTGTGCACCACATCTCCGAATCTTTGGCGGTAGCTACCGGAATATGTTCACGAATATCACTTGGTGTAATGATTACACCACAGGCGTGAATACCTGTATTTCGAACTGAACCTTCTAAAATCTTAGCCTGACGCAAGGTTTGACCTTCTAAATCATCGCTCTTGTAAATATCTTGAAGGCGCTTGGCCATTTCAAATTCATCGGGACTCAAAGCTTCTTTCAGCTGCTTTTCATCCATGCCAAAAAGCTTGTTTAGCTTAAGGTTGGGCACGAGCTTAGAAATTCTATCGGTATCGGGCAATGGCAATTCGAGTACGCGACCTGTGTCACGAATACTCGATTTGGCCGCCATGGTACCGTAAGTAATGATTTGCGCTACTTGCGACGAACCGTATTTGTTGATTACATAGTCGATTACACTTTGTCGGCCCTCATCATCGAAGTCAATATCAATATCGGGCATCGACACCCTTTCTGGATTTAAGAAACGCTCAAAAAGTAAGTCGTATTTGATGGGGTCTACGTTGGTGATACCAGTGCAATAAGCCACCGCAGAACCAGCTGCAGAGCCCCTTCCCGGACCAACGGAAACTCCCATTTCGCGAGCCTTAGAGATGAAGTCTTGTACAATTAAGAAATAACCAGGGTAACCCGATTTGGCGATTACGTCCAGCTCGAAATCCAAACGTTCGCGCGTTGCATCGTCCATTTCTGGGTAGCGCTTTTCTGCCCCTTTGTAGGTTAAGTATCTTAAGAAAGCATTTTCACCACGCTTGCCGCCATCGGCTAAATCTTCCTCACTTTTGTATTCATCTGGAATATCAAATTTAGGTAAAAGCACATTCGCGTTTAATGAGTATCCTTCTACCTTTTCAATGATTTCATTGGTGGTGATAATCGCTTCGGGTAAGTCTTTAAAAAGAGCTTTCATTTCCTCTGCCGACTTAAAATAGTATTCGTCGTTAGGGAAACCAAAGCGGTAGCCGCGACCTCTACCAATTGGTGTTGATTTTTTTTCGCCTTCTTTTACACACAGCAAAATATCGTGTGCATTGGCATCTTCTTTATTGAGGTAAAAAGTATCGTTGGCTGCAAAATATTTTACGTTGTGAAGCTTACAAAACTTAAGCAAAGTTTCGTTCACACGATTTTCTTCTTCTAAGCCGTGGCGCAACAATTCCACATAGAAATCATCACCAAATTGTTCTTTCCACCACAAGAAAGCTTCTTCGGCCTGTCGCTCACCAACGTTCAAAATAAGGTCGCCAATTTCGCCACGCAATCCGCCCGAAAAAGCGATTACATCATCTTTAAATTGAAGTAATATATTTTTGTCGATACGCGGTACATAGTAGAATCCGTCGATGTATGCCGCCGATGACAACTTAGCTAAATTGTGGTATCCTTTTTTGTTTTTGGCAATCAATGGAATTTGATAACCATTGTCTTTGTTGCTTTTGCTCTTGTGATCTTTACACACAAAAAACTCGCAACCTAAAACACCTTTAAGCGGAATTTTAGTGAAAGGTTCGCCCGCTTCTTCGGCCTTCTTTTTCTCATCGGCAATACCTTTATTGTACTTGTTAATGGCACTCACGAAATCGAAAGCCGCCATCATATTTCCCAAATCTGTAAGCGCCACGGCAGGCATATTTAGCTTTGCCGCTTTCTTTACCAAATCTTCAACTTCGGTGGTAGATTGAAGAATAGAATATTGAGAGTGATTGTGTAAATGTGCGAAAGGAACATCAATCAAAACAGATGAATCAACTTCCTGAGTTGGTTCTTCGGTTTTTTGCGTTTTGAGTTTTATTTGCTGACTAGCCTCTTTGAGATTGACATGCTTTAAGCCAATTACTGCAATTTCATGTGTATTGAGTTCACGAAATTTTTCGATGTAATCGCTAGGTGCTTTTAAATCGCTAACTGAAAAATGTCCTAATCGAAGCAATTCTAAAAAGCAACGCGTAGTTGCTTCCACATCGGCAGTAGCGTTGTGCGCCTCATCAAATTTTTGTTTGAATAGAAACTCGTGTAATTCGGTAAGAGTAGGCAATTTAAATTTCCCACCACGTCCGCCGGGCAATCGACAAAGTTCAGCAGTATATTCTGTACAAGTATCTAATACAGGTAGGAGAGCGAGATTGGAGTCGACAGACTGACGGTGAAACTCACAACCCATTATGTTGAGGTCGAAACCAATGTTTTGTCCCACCACGAATTTCGCTTGAGATAAAACCCGATTAAAATCTTCCAACACAAAATTCAAATCCGCACCTTGTTCTTCGGCTAATTCTGTAGAAATACCATGCACACGTTCGGCATCGAAAGGAATATTGAAACCATTGGGTTTAACGAGATAATCTTTGTGCTCAATCAGTCTACCCATATCATCGTGCAACTGCCAAGCAATTTGAATACAGCGCGGCCAGTTATCGGTATCGGTAATAGGCGCATTCCAGTTGCGTGGTAAGCCGGTGGTTTCTGTATCGAATATTAAGTACATCTCTTTTCCTGTCATTGCGAGGTACTCTGAAGCAAACTACTTCATTTCACTCTTAATTTGAAGCTTTAAAAATAAGGAAGAAAGGGGGAAGAGAAAAGGGATGTTGAAAAGTAGTGGGAAGATATGGTCAACTATTCAGTAGCTTATATCCTCTGAATAAAACGTAAAACCGAATAATTAGAATAACGATTGGTATTACAATCCATATAGAAATTGATTTTTCAAAAAACAGAAGGAACAATTCTAAAAAAACATTCAATATTAAGGTAAACATTAACCCATCAAAACCTCCAATTCTACTTGAACTAGAGTCGTGCAATTTGTTTTTCGACAATAAAACAAAAAGAAAAAGAGGAATTTCAAAGCAAAAATAAATATCATTCGTAAAATCTGCTATTATGTAACGCAATCCAATTTGCAAACCACTTGCAAGCAATGTTAACCACAGAATTTTTTTGAGAAAAATTATTTCTTTTATATGAATCTCACTTGGCTGGTCAAAAGCTTTAATTTTTAAATCTTGCATCCTATTTTAGAATTCTTTAAAATATACGAATTTCCTAATCCTAAAAATCCTAATTCAAACGAACATAACTTGAGACGCAAAATTTTGCGTCTCTACAAGAAAAAATCATTTCCTATACCCAATCATCACCCTTTCTTCCTTCGGTTTTTCAATCAATTTCTTCAACACATCAAAAATATATTTAATCTCTGCGCTGTGTTTTGAAGAGGTGTTTTGAAGTTTTTCGAGTTGTAGGAGAATTTCTTTGTGAGCTATTAAAGCTTCTCTCATTTTTACAAAAACCTCTATGATTTTAATACTCATTTGCACGGCTTGTTTGCTTTTTAGAACATTGGCCAACATAAGAATTCCATGTTCTGTGAAGGCATATGGAAGATATTTAATATTATCACCGCGCTTCAAGGTCGCAATTTGCGACCTTGAAGATTCGGCCTCTTCTTCAGTTAATTCAAACATGAAACTCTCTGGAAATCTTTCTATGTTTCTTCGCACTTGTTCTTTTAGTCTTTTCGTTTCTACGCCATAAAGCTCTGCTAAATATCTGTCGAGCATTACTCTTTGGTTGCGAATGAAATGAATTTTATCAGAGATGATAGGTTCTTTAGGTGTTGAGTTGATTTGCTTAGTCATGTTATAATAATTTAGTTAGGTGACCAAAACTAAAAAAATCGCACCTAGACTTATTGCTTAGTTTTTAACAAGAGTGAGCTGTGGTACTAAAATTTCTTTGATACTTAATCTGATTCAATGAAATGAATATAATTGCTATCGTCGAATGGCGATGGAATAAGGGTCTACCGACAATTCCCTTTTACTTCTAGCAATCAACTTTAAAGTTTTCATGTCGATGAATTGGTAATAGCCATTTCGTCCGCCACAATAAGAACTGTGGTGAGGTGCCGGACCATCACTAGCAATGTTTCTGTTAACGATGTACAAAATATCTTGCTCGTCATTTGCTTGTAAACCGTGTGGTTGGTGTCCGCTTTTAATCGTTGCAATTTTTGTGTTGTTGGCATAATCTATAGCAGTGATCGATCCTTTTATTCCTTCATTTATATAAGTATCGTCTTCCATACAAGAAACAAAGAGCAATTGGTGTTTTTTAGAAAAAGAAAATTCTACAGGATATTTACCTGTATTTATTACTGAGATCAAGCTGTCTTTTTGAGTGTTCATTACACGCACTTCGTTGCTGGTTTGACAAGACAAAAAATATTTTGATTTGTCGGGAGAAAAAACAATTTCGTGAATGTCTAAAGATGAATTTTTATTGAGTGCAGCGTTTTTTTCTGCTACTACAGTATGAAAATCTACATTATCTAAATCTTCAATATTGGCGCGGTAAATATAGTTTCCTTTGTTGGCTGAGACATACATCACCGTATCGTTGAGAAGTGCAATGCCATGAGGCCATTCTAAAGCACCATTGCCAATTATCTTTTTTAAAGTTTTGTTTTCCAAATTGATGCAGGCTACTCGTCCCGATGAATTCCAATCTACGGTGTATACCATTTTTGAGTCGCTAGAAAACGCAATGGTATTCCAAGAGCCGGCAGTAAGCGGAATCGTTGCTACTAATTGATCATCTTTAGTAGAGAAAATTTGAAACACGTCGCCCGATGCAAAACAAACACACCAATATTTTTCAT
This sequence comes from Flavobacteriales bacterium, assembly GCA_049430665.1. GTDB lineage: Bacteria > Bacteroidota > Bacteroidia > Flavobacteriales_C > JAHEZL01. The sequence continues at coordinate 7,219 of JBMTCG010000005.1, forward strand.
CGGGTGATATTTTTACCATGTGTGGTGCTTCTGTGTTGGCGTTATTGCCTACCGATATGTAGCGCATTATAAGGTTTGATTCAACATCAATAACAGCTACGTTATCACAGCCCTGATTCACTATGTAAGCTTTGTTGCGCGATGCATTATCAGAGAATTTAACAAAGCCTTGATTGTTGGGTGCACCTTGGTCTATCCAATTCATTAACATTTTTACATCGCTTTCGCTCAAAGGATGCTGGTATAAAGGCATGGTGGGTTTTACAGAAACACCCAAAGAAGGGTAGGTATTGCTAAACAAAAAAGTGCTACTTAGTGCAGAAAAATAAGGAATAGTCACGGCTCCGCTGTTTCCACCTTGCATCATTTCGTCCCAAGTAGAAAGTGATAAACCTGCTGCCGCATCTTTACTTTTGCTAGTGTGGCAACCTTGTGTAGCGCATGAGCTTACAATTAATTTAGAAATATTAGCTGGATACCCCGATGCTTTGGTATCAATAGCGGGTTCGTCTCTTTTGCAAGATAAAGTAAAAAGCAGTAAGCCAAAAGCCCAAAAGGAATAAATAGTACCTCGCATGTACTAAAGATAATGATGAAGCATTAAACCTTCAAAATTTTCTCTGCTTCTTCGGCTTTTGCAAAAAGAATTTCGTTCTCAATAGTGTGATGAATGTTAATGTCGTCTTCAAACTCTTTTAATTTAAAATAAAGCATTTTGTGAGAAGGATCGGCATCGGCTGGAGGCGTATAATTGTTGCTTAGTTTTTTCACTTTCTCAATCACAATATGTTCGTCGTCGTGTTCTTCTTCCATTACCTGCACTGGTTTTTGCAAAGAACCGAAGAATGCGGGTTCAAAGGCTTTCGGATTGTTGAGGTAAGAACCCAATTTCTCGAAATAGGGAAAAAGAATTTCTTCTTCTTTCACCAAATGGCGTGATAAATCATCTGTAAAATCAACGAAAATATCATGAATCTCTTTCAATTCGGGGTATTTGTTTGGGTATTTAGCAACTAGCTTTTCTAGCAATCGAACGATTACCGGAAAATTAGCTTTTAAATATGCGTGGTGGGTGCTTTTAACGTGGTCGACGATGTCTTCCAAGTCCCACTCTTTCATTGAATTGATGTATTCTGAGTTCATTGCCATGCAGTAAATTTAAGAAATACATTTAGAGATACAAGAGGGGAGTGATAAAGTTTTTACACTCTCTAGTCTCACTCTCAAATCTTCTTCAATTCAGGCTTGGTGTCTCATAAAAATTACTCAACACAGAGAAAGGTGATTTGTTATCGCGTAATATTTTGCCCCAAACTCTTTTTGGGGTTTTGGTGAAAATATATTCTGACTTAGCAGGGTAAATGAACCAGGCATTTTTCTTTAATTCTTCTCGAAATTGGGTTGGTCCCCAACCTGCGTAACCTATGTAAAATCTAATGTTGTCGTTGGTCAATTCATTGTTTTTAGCCAATTCTTGAATCATGCTAAAATCTCCACCCCAATAAATTCCTTTTTTGATTTTGATGCTGTTGGGCACTTTTTCGCCAAAGGTGTGCACATAAAAAACTACGTCTTGGTCAACCGGTCCGCCATAAAAAACCTTCAAATTGCTTTTCGGAAAATCTTTAATAGCATCAGAAACCCTAATCTCCGATGGCATATTCACCACAAAGCCCATTGTTCCTTGCTTGCTGTGTTCGGTTAACAAAACCACAGCGCGCTTAAAATAAGGATCGTGCAGAAAGGGTTCTGCCAAGATTAGTTTTCCTTGTTCTATTTTAGGTAAGGCCATTGCGCGAAAATAAGAAGATAAAGAATTCTTTTGCCTATTTATTTTCACACAATTATTACATATTTTTAAACGATAAACTCATTTTATGAAAAAAGTACTGTTGTTGTTAGCCTTTTCTTTGCCTTTATTAACTGTAACATCTTGCGGTCCAACCGAAGAAGAAGTGAAAGAAGCAGAAAAGAAAATGGAACCAGAGAAAATAGAAGACAAGGCTGAATTAAACGATTTAGAGAAAGAATTAGAAGGTGCCTTTGAAGAAGGTGCTGATAGTGTTGTAGCTCCAAAATAATGCTATGAACTTGTTGCAACTACCTAAAGAAACTTTGCTCGATTTGTACGAGCGTTTGCTTACTCCTCGCTTGTTTGAAGAGAAGATGTTGGTGTTGTTGCGACAAGGTAAAATATCGAAATGGTTTTCGGGTATCGGACAAGAAGCTATTTCTGTAGGCGTTACCGCCGCATTGCAAAGCGACGAATATATTTTTCCTATGCACCGCAATCTAGGGGTGTTTACTGGTAGAAAAATTCCATTGAATAGATTGTTTGCTCAGTTTCAAGGTAAAGCATCTGGCTTTTCTAAAGGAAGAGAGCGTTCATTTCATTTTGGTACCAACGAATATCATATCGTGGGTATGATTTCGCATTTGGGTCCGCAATTGTCGCTGGCAGATGGAGTTGCCCTAGCCAATAAATTACAAAAAGAAAGAAAAGTAACCGTAGCTTTTACAGGTGATGGAGGAAGCAGTGAAGGCGAATTTCATGAAGCTTTAAATGTAGCTGCGGTTTGGCAATTGCCCGTAATTTTCGTTGTGGAAAGTAATGGTTATGCGCTTTCTACACCATCTAAAGAACAGTTTTTAAATGCCAGCTTTGTGGAAAAAGCAAATGCTTATGGTATTGAAGCAGTGAGTGTAGATGGCAATAATGTGGCAGCAGTGTATCAAACAATGTTGCAATTGAGCGAAAGAGCGCGTAAAAATCCACAGCCATTTTTGGTAGAATGTAGAACGTTTAGAATGCGCGGACACGAAGAAGCATCGGGAACCAAATACATTCCACAACATTTGTTTGAAGAATGGGCAAAAAAAGACCCAATAATTACTTTCGAAAATGAATTATTGAAACAAGGAATCATTAGCGAAAAAGACAAAGAGACGATTCACGATAGAATTAAAAAAGAAATTAGTGATGCTGTAAATGAGGTGTTGGATGAAGAAGAAATTATTCCAAATATTCATGAAGAATTAGAAGATGTTTATGCCCCTCATACCGCCGAAATTCATGAGCCAAAAGGCAATTCTAAAAACATTCGATTTATTGATGCCATTAGCGAAGCCTTAAAACAAAGTTTGCACAAGTATGATAATTTGGTGTTGATGGGACAAGACATTGCTGAATATGGCGGCGCATTTAAAGTAACAGAAGGTTTTGTTGAAGAATTTGGTAGAGATAAAATTAGAAATACGCCTTTGTGCGAATCGGCCATTTTAGGTGCTGGAATGGGCTTGAGTATCAAAGGATGGAAATCGGTAATTGAAATGCAATTTGCCGATTTTGTTACTTGTGGTTTTACTCAAATTGTAAATAATTTGGCCAAGAGTCATTACCGATGGGCACAAAATGCCGATGTGGTGGTGCGCATGCCTACGGGGGCTGGCGTGGGTGCCGGACCATTTCACAGTCAGAGCAACGAAGCATGGTTTTTTCATGTGCCCGGATTAAAAATTGTGTATCCCGCTTTTCCATACGATGCTAAAGGCTTGTTGAATGCGGCTATTGAAGACCCTAATCCGGTTTTGTATTTCGAACACAAAGTGCTCTACCGCAGCTTGCAGCAAGAAGTACCCGTAGATTATTTTACACTTCCTATTGGTAAAGCCAAAGTATTGCGCGAAGGAAATAAGGCCACTATCATCACTTATGGTATGGGCGTGCATTGGGCACTTAAAGCAGTTGAAGATTTATCTGTAGACGTAGAAATTATAGATTTAAGAACTTTACTTCCATTAGATACAGAAACGATTTATGCTTCTGCGAAGAAAACGGGTAAAGCATTGATTTTACACGAAGACACTTTAACAGGTGGAATTGGAGCGGAGATTAGCGCATTGATATCCGAACATTGTTTTCAGTATTTAGATGCTCCAGTAGTTCGCGCTGCCAGCTTAGATACCGCAGTTCCTTTTCAAATTGATTTAGAAAAACAATTTTTGGCGAATAGAGAGTTAGAAGGGAAGTTGAAAGATTTGTTGGGGTATTGAATTCAATTGCCGATTGTTATAACCAAACGGCAATTGAATTTTTATTTACTTACTTAATAATTCCTTTACCAAGCCCGAAATCACTTTACCATCGGCCTTACCAGCCATTGCCTTATTTGCAGCACCCATCACTTTACCCATGTCGGCAGGAGAAGATGCTCCCAATTGAGCAATAATTTTTTCAACTTCTGACTTTATTTCGTCGCTAGTCAATTGTTTAGGCAAATAAGCTTCAATCACAGATGCTTGAAAAGTTTCATCGGCAGCTAAGTCTTCGCGATTTTGAGAGATATATAGTTCAGCTGTTTCTTTTCTTTGTTTCACCATTTTCAACAAAGCTTTGGTTTCGCTTTCTGTGGTGTGGCCTTCGGCAGATGTTTTAAGCAAAAGAATGGCCGATTTTACAGCGCGCAATGCTTCTAATTTCTTTGCTTCTTTAGCCAACATGGCAGCTTTGATATCTGCGTTTATTTTTTCTTCTAAGTTCATGAGTATAAATTTTATGAAGCCAAATGTAGCTATTTCAATCTAAATTTAGCTGGTATATCCCCGCCACTTTTTCTCCCGATGTTTCACACGAGAAATACGCTTTGTTTTTACCTACAAAAGTGATGGCTTCTACTTGCCAAGCTTTTTCATTTCCTATGTAGTAATATTCTTGATTGCCATGCAAGAAATTATCGTTTTCGAAGTTTTTAAATCGCCAAACAAAAGGATGTGTGCGCATGCCAGAATAGCCAATGATGAGGACTGTGTTTTGCGTGCTATCATAACAAGCTCCTGTTATTTTTCCATCGGCATGAAAGCGATGAATAGGCAGTGTTTCGTGGTACCCAGGTGTTTTGGGTATTTTGTACACCATGCATTTTTTTCCGCCTCTGTTCATCGAGAAAAGGTAGATGTAGTTGTTCAAAGAAATCATGGCTTCGCCATCGTAGGCGGTGTGCTCATCGTACCTGTAGTTTTGCTGCATTTTGTAGCTGAAATTGATGACTTCAGCATTTAAATGGACTTCTTTTTTTGGGGTGATATCTTTCTTGTTAATTTTTAAAATTCTAAGATTTTTGCGGTTGCCGTAGTTGTTGCCAAAATCGCCAATATAAATGTAGTTTTCATCGGCAGTAATTTCTTCCCAATCGATGTTAGGGTAGTTGTCGATAAAAACCTTTTGCTTGATATTGCCATTTAAAGTGTCAATTTGATACAGGCAAGCCAAACCTCCGTTGTCGTTGATAGTCCACAGCTTTTGGTTGTCGAAAAGCAAGCCCGATGATTCAAATAGTTCTGCCGGAAGTGCAGAGATGTGTTTTGGCGTAAGCGAGCTGTAGATTCTTTTTCTTGCGCTTTTTTTGTGATTTGTTTCCGAGCAGAAATACAGGGCGCATACCATTAGTATCCATAAAGTAAATCTTATTTTATTCGCCATTTTTACCGCTCAATTTGCAGTGAAAATAGTTTAAAAAGTAGGTGCTAAATCGCTTCTAATTAATCTTAGTATTTAGGTAACATGAAGTTTACAAAAAAGAAACATGATTATTTCGTAAGCGATATTTTATTTCTTCCCAACTTAATCAAATTGGCATTTTCCATTTGCTTTAAAATACGCGAAACAGCTTCGCGAGAGGTGCCCATTTCATCGGCCAATTGTTGGTGGGTAATGGCTATTTCTTTGTTGTTGTGAAGGGCGGCTTTTTGCTCTAGCAATTGCAGCAAACGGGTATCTAATTTCTGAAAAGCCACGGCATTTACAACGCCCAACAACTCTTCAAATCTTTTGTGGTACAATTTAAAAATGAAATCGGTCCATTCTGGATATTCTTTAATCCATTCACTCGCTTTTTCTAGCGGAATCATCAGTATTTCCACATCCTCTTCTGCGATGGCTTTTACCTTGCTTGTTTCGTGGTGAATGCCGCCAAGAAACGACATGATACAACTTTCGCCCGGACGGATATAATACAGCAAAATTTCTTTGCCATCGTCATCGGTTCGCATCACGCGAATGCTTCCTTTCAAAACAATAGGAATAGATTTAATGTAGCTGTCTTCGTTGATGATGATGGTGTCGGCAGGGAAAGTTTTTATTTGTCCGCTTTGCTTTACTTGGTCGTTCAATAAACCATGAAAAATTTTAGTGCTATCCATTACGCTCTGCTCAAAGTAATTAAACTAATTTCGGGCGAAATGCCCACTCTGCCTGGGTAACCTACAAAACCTAAACCTCTGTTTACATAAATTTGTTGTTTCCCTTTTTCGTACAAGCCAGCCCATTGAGCGTATCGCCATTGCACTGGAGAAAACTTAAAGTATTTGGTTTCAATACCGAACTGCATTCCGTGGGTATGGCCCGAAAAAGTACAGTCGATATTTGGATAATCTTTAATGATTTGTGCATCCCAATGTGATGGGTCGTGAGATAATAAAAATTGCACCGAATCTTTGTCAACACCTTCATAGGCCTTAGCAATATCACCGTATTTAGCAAAGCGGCCGTCGCCCCAGTTTTCTACACCAATGATGGTTATTTTTTCGCCGCCAATTTCTAAAACTCTATTTTCATTTAGTAGCAAATCCCAACCGGCATCTTTGTGTACTTTTTGCATCAACTCTTTGTTGTGCGCTTTGTTTTTTTCGTAATCGGGTGAATCTGGTTGGTAGAAGTAATCGCCGTAATCATGATTTCCCAAAATAGAAAACACGCCGTATTTGGCTTTTAGTTTTTTAAAGCTTTCTGCGTGAGGCAAAGCTTCTTCGCTGATGTCGTTCACTAAATCTCCTGTAAAGAAAATAACATCGGGTTTCAATTCATTAATCATCACATAGGCTTCTTCTAATGGGTCGCTGCTCAAGAAACTTCCTACGTGCTGATCAGATATTTGCACGATTTTCAACCCTTCAAAGTTCTTAGGGAGATTCTTCAATTTCAAATCTACATAATGAATAGTGTAGTTGTATCCGCCGCGCAACATACCGTAAAAGAAGGTAGAAGCAAAGACGCCAAAAGTACCAAGGGCGCCCATTTGCAAGAATTTCTTTCTGGTGATGCCTTCTTTAGTAGTTTCTTTATCGGCGGTAACTTTTGCTTTGGTCCAAATGAACAATCTTCGCAAATCGTCGGCAATAATCCATAAACAACCAATCAATTTAGATAAATAAACAAACATGAAAGAACCCCAAAGGTAGGTACGCACGAAAATGCTGCTCTTTTGTCCGGTAAAATAGTTGTAAGACCCAAACATGATAAACGCAAAAGAAATGGCACTCACTGTAAGATAAACAATCTTCCATTTCTTCGATAAGCGCGATTTAATACCAAAGTAGAAGTAGATATCGGCAGTGGTTAATATCGCCGCAATCATCAAAAAGAAGAGAATAAATTTACTGTGATCCATTTTTCAGTTTTGCCAAAGATATTTTTTTATCGTCAAAATCGCTATTTATCAATTTTCACTTTGGGTATTTTAACAATTTAACTATCTCCCAACAAAAACCTATTTTTGCACCATGAATTACCTAAGTGTAGAAAATATATCGAAAGCTTTTGACGAGCGCGTGCTTTTTGAAGGGGTGTCGTTTGGCTTGTCGAAAGGTGATAGGGTAGCGCTGGTAGCTAAGAATGGCGCGGGAAAGAGTACCATTTTTAAAATGTTGATGGGGGAAATTTTGCACGATGATGGTAATATCGTTTTTCGTGAAGGTATTAAGATGGGTTGGTTAGAACAGGAGCCTAAATTTATTAGCGGACAAACTATTCAAGAGTACATCTACGATTCTAAGAATCCGAAAATATTATTGATTCAAAAGTACCAAAAGATGCTCGATGAGGGCGTTAGCGATAATGCTACGATGCAAAAGGTGCTAGATGAAATTGATAAAACACATGCTTGGGATACTGAGGCGAAGATTCAAGAGGTTTTAACAAGCTTGAATTTGAATACGCCCAATCAGGTAACTACCAATATGAGTGGAGGCGAAAAGCGTAGATTGGCGTTGGCAAAAGTGTTGATTGAAGAACCCGAATTTTTGTTGTTGGATGAACCTACCAATCACCTCGATTTAGAGATGGTGGAGTGGTTGGAGAAATACATGACTAGGCCAGAAATTACCATGCTGGTGATTACCCACGACAGGTATTTTTTAGATAGTGTGTGCAATAGAATCATTGAGCTCGACCAAGGTACTTTGTATGAATATGAAGGCAATTACGAATATTTTTTAAGCAAGAGAGAAGAGCGTATTCACAACGCCAAAACCGTTGCTGCTAAAGCAAAAAACTTGTTGAAGAAAGAGGTGGAGTGGCTGGGGAAAATGCCCAAGGCGCGTACCACGAAAGCAAAATATAGAATTGATGCGGTGGATGAAATTCGCGAAAAAGCATTCTCCTTTAAAGAGGAAAGAAAAATTTCTATTGAGAGCCATGTGAGCAGAATAGGCAAGAAAGTGCTAGAGCTGCACAACGTGAGTAAAAGCTACGGCGATAGAGAAATTATTAAAAAGTTCTCTTACGTTTTCAAGAAGGAAGAAAAGGTAGGTATTATAGGAAGAAATGGTAGTGGTAAGAGTACTTTACTCAATATGATTAAGTCGTTGGAGGAGCCAACATCGGGTAGAATTGAGGTGGGACATACCGTTAAAATTGGGTATTATTCGCAGAAGTTGGAGTCGGCAAAACCCGGACAACGTGTTATTGATTCCTTGCGTGATTATGCCGATGAGGTGAAGATGAGCGGCGGAAGAACCATGTCGATATCGCAATTGTTGGTGAAGTTTCAATTCGATTTGAAGAAGCAAACGGCCTATGTGGAAAGTTTGAGTGGTGGAGAGAGAAAGCGTTTACAGCTGGTGTCGATATTGATACAAAATCCGAATTTCTTAATTTTAGATGAGCCAACCAACGATCTTGATTTAAATACCTTGGCGGCTTTGGAAGAATTTTTAGCCGATTTTGAAGGTTGTGTAATTGTGGTTTCTCACGATAGATATTTCTTAGATAATGTTGTAGATCATTTGTTTGTATTCAGGGGCAATGGTGAGATTCAAGATTTTCCTGGTAACTATTCTCAGTTCCGCGAACAAAAAAGCATGAAGGCTGCGCTTGCGGTGGAGGAATTAAAAAGTGACAAGGAAAAAGCCAAAAAAGAGGAGCCCGAAGTGCCAAAGGAAAAGAAAAAACTGACTTACAAAGAACGTCAGGAATACGAGCAGCTGGAGAAGGAAATTGGTGAACTTGAGAAAAAACAATTGAGCATTAGCGAGGAGTTTTCATCGGGTAAATTAAGTGGTGATGAATTTAATCAGCGTTCGGTAGAGTTAGCGAAAATATCGACAACCCTCGAGGAAAAGACCTTGCGTTGGATGGAACTAGCTGAATATGCGTAGTTTATCCTGTTCAAAAACTTTACACTTTATACTTTAATCCTTAGACTTAATTCGCTATTTTCGCCCCTCATTTACTTTATGGCCGAGAATTGTAAATATGTTTTCGATTTTGATAGCACGCTAACTCAAGTGGAAGCGCTGGATGTGCTTGCCGAAATTTCACTAAAGGGTAATCCTAAACAAGCCGAAATTATTGAGAAAATTAAGCACATCACCGATATGGGTATTGATGGCACTATTTCTTTTACCGAAGGTTTGAAACAAAGATTGGCCATTTTAGAAGCAAGAGAAGAGCATTTACCTTTGTTGGTGAACAGATTGAAGAAAGAGATTTCTAAATCGATTGCCCGCAACAAAACCTTTTTTAAAACACACGCCAAAGATATTTATGTAATGTCGGCAGGTTTTAAAGAGTTTATTGAACCCATCGTTAAAGAGTACCATATTCCGTCCGAAAGAGTGTACGCCAATACCTTCAAGTTTAAAGATGGTAAAATCGTAGGCTTCGATACCAAAAATCCTTTGTCGAAACACAACGGAAAGATTGAGTGCATGAAGAAAATGAACCTTACAGGTAAGGTTTATATGATTGGCGATGGATTTAGCGATTATGTTACCCGCAGAGATGGCGTTGCCAGCAAGTTTTTTGCATACACCGAGAATGTGAAAAGGAACAACATTTTAGATGTTGCCGACCATATCACCCCAAGTTTTGAAGAATTTTTATACTTAAATAAATTGCCCATGGCTATTTCTTATCCTAAAAACAGAATTAAAGTATTGTTGTTGGAAAATATCCACCCTAATGCTTACAAAATTTTTACCGAAGAAGGCTACACCGTTGAAACAATGAAAGGTGCGTTAGATGAAGCCGAATTGTGTAAAAAAATAAAAGACGTGCACATTTTGGGTATCCGTTCGAAAACCAATGTAACAGCAAAGGTTTTAGAACATGCCAATAAATTAATGTCGGTAGGTGCTTTTTGCATTGGCACTAAACAAATCAACTTAGAAGCTTGTAAAGAAAAAGGAGTGATTGTGTTCAACGCACCTTTTAGCAACACACGTTCGGTAGTTGAATTGGCGATTGGTGAAATTATTATGTTGATGCGTCGTGTGTTTGAAAGAAGCACCGAATTGCACAATGGCAAATGGAATAAAACGGCTGCTGGTAGCTACGAAGTGAGAAACAAAACTTTGGGTATCGTTGGTTACGGTAACATTGGTTCTCAACTTTCTGTAGTGGCTGAGGCTTTAGGTATGAAGGTGTTGTTCTACGATTCAGTAGAAAAATTAGCTTTAGGTAATGCAGTAAAATGCAATACTTTAAATGAGTTGTTGAAAAAATCAGATGTAGTTTCTTTGCACATCGATGACAGTGCTGAAAACAAGAATTTCTTTGGCGACAAAGAATTTAAAGCGATGAAAGATGGCGCCGCTTTTGTGAATTTAAGTAGAGGATTTGTGGTTGATATTCCTGGTTTGGTGAAACATCTAAAGAGCGGAAAAATTTCTGGTTGTGGAGTAGACGTTTTCCCTAAAGAGCCTAAAAACAACGACGAGCCTTTTGTATCTGAATTGATTGGATTGCCAAATGTTATTCTTACACCACACGTTGGTGGAAGCACGCAAGAGGCGCAAGTAAATATTGCTGAGTTTGTTCCTGCTAGAATCATCGCTTATGTAAATAAAGGTGTTTCTTATAAAGCAGTTAACTTCCCTAATATTCGTTTGCAAGAGCAAGGTAGTTCTCATCGTTTCTTACATGTGCACGAGAATGTGCCAGGTATCATGGCAAAGGTGAACGGCATCTTGTCGAAACAAGGTTTGAACATCGTTGCGCAATCGTTAGCTACCGACCAAAAAATTGGTTATTTGATAACCGATGTAGATAAAAACTACAAGAAAGAATTGATTGAGGAGTTGAAGAAAATTAAGCATACAATTAAGTTTAGAGTATTGTACTAATGAGTGATGATCGCTACGAATATCTTAGGAAACAGTTGGAGACTCAAATGAGTTTTCCTTCAAAGTACATGTTCAAATTCATCGTTCCTAAAGATAAGGTAGAACAGGTAAAACCTCATTTCGAAACAGCTGAAATCACCGAAAAACATTCAACAAAAGGGAACTATGTGAGCGTTACTGTTTTGGTGATTGTATTCTCTGCAGAAGATGTATTGCATGGCTACAAAAGAGTTTCTCATATAGAAGGTTTGGTGGCTTTATGATGCTGTGGCAAGGTAAGCTGGAAAAGATGCCGGTGGAGTTGCACAATCCGGTGAAGTATTATCTTGAGGATAATCAATCTAAAGTTTGTATCAACGACTGTATCGGTAAAAATATCCGACTCACTTTTCAAAATGAAATTCGTTGTGTGGCGTGTGATAAGAAAACGAATAAGTCTTTCGGACAAGGTTTTTGTTATCCTTGTTTTTTAAAATCTCCACAGAATTCTGAATGTATTGTTAGGCCAGAATTGTGCATGGCGCATGAACATCAAGGTAGAGATGTAGAGTGGGAAGAAAAAAATCACAACGTGCCGCATTATGTATATATCGCCCAAACGAGCGATGTGAAAGTGGGCGTAACGCGAGCTAGTAATTTGCACAATCGTTGGATTGATCAAGGTGCACGAAGAGGTATTAAATTGGCGTTGGTGCCTTATCGCCAGCTGGCCGGACTCATAGAAATTGAACTCAAACAATACATCTCCGATAAAACCAACTGGCAGAAAATGTTGAAGGATGAAAGAGGAGAAGAAGTAGATTTGGTGAAGCTTAAAAATTCATTAATCGATAAACTTCCAGAAGACTTGATGGAATATGCCGACGACGACGATAAGATTATCGAAATTCAATACCCGGTTGAAGTTTACTTGGATAAAATAAAAAGCGTTGGTTTCGATAAAGAAGTTATTGTAGAAGGAAAATTACAAGGTATTCGCGGACAATACCTAATGTTTAGCAATGGCAATGTGATTAATTTGCGCAAGCACAGTGGGTATGTAATTAGTGTTGAGGTGTTAGATGTGGAGGCTGAGAAGATGGTGGTGCAAGGGAGTTTGTTTTAGTTCGCTAATTATTATTTAATCAAACCATTTTTCACCTTTCAAAATTCCCATTCCGCGATCTTTCAAAAGACGAATGTTTAATTCTAAAGCATTTCTATAATCCCCATTTGCGGGATGAAAATCTTTTGGTGAAATGTTATCTGTTTTATTGAGTAAATCGATGATGATTTTGATGTTTTCTTGGTCATGGTCGCTGTATTCGGTTGACCATCCTTTAACGATGTAAAAGTAGAAAAAGTCTTCTCTGTAGTCGTATGTGAGCCACACTTGCCTGTTGTTTTTTTTACTTACATATTTAATTGATGAGCCATAATTAGTTGTGCTGTTTTCAATAATTGTGTAGCCTAACTCTTTTTCTAAAAATGAGAATTGTTTTTGAATCGATTTTGAGCATTCATCATATCTGTTCATAGTTCTTTTATGATAGCGTTTTCTCAAATCTACTTTTAATTCTCAAATAAAATAAATCTCTTTTTGAGTATCGAATAACTAACTAACTCTCCACCTTTTGAAGGTGGAGTACCCGTCAGCTGACGGGGGAGGCGGTTAATAGATAGAGAAATCAATTGAAAAGGAAAACAATCTTTTTTATAACCACCTCGCCTGAGGCACTCCGCCTTCAAAAGGCGGAGAGTTGATTAGTGGCCCATTACCTGAAAAATTGTGTAATGAAAAAACTACGAATTCAACTTATTCTACTACAATCATATCTTAATTCTCTCCAAAGTTTTCTTGGTGTATTCAGGATAATTTCAAGGGTTCGCCCCTACAGTAAAACTACTCCACAACAAAAACGCTGCTGCCCATTTTTTCGCTACTTCTAATTTGCAACAAATACATTCCCGAAGGTAAATCGTGATTCACCAAAACAGAATTTCCTTGTACGTTTTGTTCAAGTAGAATTTGTCCGCTGGTGCTGTATATTTTCAACTGACTGTTTACATCAAAATCTCCATTGATGTAAAAGAAAGAAGTGGAAGGATTAGGGTAGAAGTTGAAATTCAATTTTTCAATTTCATGCGTGGTTAAAGATGCGCCGCCTGTTGTTGTTTTAAAGATGTTTCCTTTGCTCCCTACAATAATTCCAACGGTGTTGTTTACAAAATAAATATCGTTGAAATCGGCTGTTGAGGTTATAGTGATGGTATTCCAATTGCTACCATTGGCAGTGAATAAAACAGTAGCGTTTTTACCAACTGTAAAGCAGGTGTCGGTATTGGGAACAGCAGCGGCTGCGTTTAGCCATTGAGCCGAAATAGTACTTTCAGTAATACTGGAAAAAGAAGTGTCGGTGCTTATTTGTAAACCATTGATACCTACAGCTAGAATATCGGTAGTGTTGGGGTAAAAAGCAAAATCATTGATGTTCTTGTTGGCCGATGAGTTCTCTGTTGTCCAATTATTACCAGCATCAATAGATTTTAATAGGAGTCCGTTATTCCCCGAAATCACTACCACATCATTCGTTACAAAACGCACTTTATTGAGTAAATAAATAGTAAAAGGCGTGAGGGGAGTCCATGCCCCGCCGTTGTTCACCGATTTCAAAATGGTGCCGTTACTTCCTGTAATTAAACCTATATTGTTTTTAATGTCAATGCTCATCAAATCGTTAGAAGTATTTGATGTAAGTGCCGACCAGCTAACACCAGCGTTAATCGTTTTAAGAATGGTGCCTCCATCGCCCACAGCAAAGCCGTTGTTGGCATCTAAAAAGAAAACATCGTTGAGGTGTTTCAAAGTAGCCGATGAAACGATGGTAAAAGAATTTCCGGCGTTGGAAGAACGCAAAATCAAGCCAGAATCACCAACAGCAACAACCGTATTTGAGTTCGAGAAAGTAACAGCGTTGATGTTCTTACTAGTACCCGAAGTAATTTTATTCCATTGTGCATTTACGCACAAAAATGAAAAAGTAAAGCACAGTAGTATTATGATTTTATTGTTCATTTTTCGAGGTGTTTATCTTTTCAAGCACTTTGAAAATAATTCTTCTGTTTTTTTGTCGGCCTTCTGGATTGTCGCTTCCATCGGGATTGTTGTTGTACGCAATCGGCTGAGTCATACCATAACCTTTAGCGATAAGCGATTTAGAATTTACCCCTTTACTTATTAAGAAATCGGCAACACTTTTGGCGCGTTCTTGCGATAATTTAAGGTTGTAATCGGCATTCCCTTTGTTGTCGGTATGGGCAGCAATTTCAATTTTTAAATCGGGATTTTGCAGCATAAAAATCACCAGTTGCTGCAATTCATTTTTTGATTCAGGCGTGAGCTCTGCTTTATCGTATTCAAAATAAATATTGCTAAGCGTGTATTCTTTATTGAGTGCAATGGGTTCTAGGTAACATTTGATTTCTGTGGTATCGCTGCTGTAATTTAGCATCTCAATTTTTTGTGTCGATTTGATAAATCCTTTTTTAGAAATTTCAATATCGAATGTTTGCTTAGGTTTTGCAGCATATAGAATGTTTTCTTGCAAAATAGAATCTTTTGTGTTGAAGTAAGTAATCAAAGTTTGAGAGATACTTTGTTCTGTGCTGTCGTTAATTTTTTGATACGCATTGATTCTAAAATATTTCTTCTCATCTTTTTGAATGATGAAAATATCGTCGCCTATGTTTTTTCGTTTGATGTCGCTTCTGTTCGATAGCATTAGGCTAATGTTGTTGCTGTATTTTTTAAAGTAAAACTCATCTTTTGAGGTGTTGAAAGGCATGCCTAAGTTCTTTGGTTTATCGAAACTTTTACCTTTGTCGTTAGCTACAAAAATATCGTAACCACCAATGTTATCTAAGCCGTTGCTGCTGTAATAGAGGTCGCCAGCATTGTCGATAAATGGAGAAATCTCATTGTCGCTCGAGTTGAATTTTCTTCCCATGTTGTATGCTTTTTCAACGTTGAGTGCAGCATCAATTTCGGCATACCATAAATCTAAACCACCATTTCCTCCTGGTTTATCTGAGGAGAAGTACAAAATGTCTTGTTTTGTTTTTTTGTCGTAAGCTACTGCTGGGTGGGTAGAGCTGTACTCACCTGTTGGGTCGTTTACTAGCGGGCCCAATTTTACAGGCAGCGCCCATTCGTTGTTGGTTAAAAGAGAGCCATACAATTCGCAAATTAATTTACCGCTGGCGTTCATTTTACATTCGGTGAAGTACAATCTTTTTTCGTCGTCAGAGAAAGTGATGTCTGGCACATCACCTGTAATATTGGCGAAGAACTGCGGAAGAAATATTTGTGCTTTCTTCAAAGTATCGTGAATGTTGATAGCGTAGAGGCGGTGTTTAGGGTTGTTTTCTTCAAAGGGAAGTGTAATTAAAGTATCGGAATAAATAGTAGAAAAAATCAAAATTGAATCGTGAAACAAAGTAGGGTTGAGCTCACTGTATCTTTTGTTGATGTTGTTGGGTAGCGCTTTTACTATTTGATTGTTGTCGCTTTTCATCTTCAAAGCCAAATCGCAATTTTTTAATTCATCTTTTGCTTTGCCCACATAATACGATGAATTATTTCCTCTGTAGTTTTTTCTAAAATGTTCGAAATTCTCTTTTGCTTTTTCGTATTGTGCGAGCGTTTTTAGCGACTGCGCATAATACAATTCTGCCA
Source organism: Flavobacteriales bacterium (assembly GCA_049430665.1). Classification (GTDB taxonomy): domain Bacteria; phylum Bacteroidota; class Bacteroidia; order Flavobacteriales_C; genus JAHEZL01. The sequence goes on from JBMTCG010000005.1 coordinate 23,333, forward strand.
AAGGAAATTCTTTGTCGCCCAACACAAAAGCCCTTTCAAAGCAAGTGTGTGCTTCTTTAAATTCGCCCACTTTTTGGTAAGCATTGGCGAGCTGAATGAGCACGTAAACATTGTTGCTGTTTTTTTCTAATTCTTCTTTGTATAAATCGATGGCTTCGTAGAAATGTCCTTCATAAAATGAATGGTCGGCTACTTTTACATTCGAACTTCTGCTTTGCGCAAAAGCGCTGCTGCTCAACAAAAGCAAGAAACAAAGACAATATGTAAGTGCTCTATATTTCATTTTAAAAGAGTCGATTTGGCGGAACAATTCTCGTTTTATTTTTTTGAATATTGAATAAGTTGTGCGTGTAAATCATAGAAATTTCTAGTGCTCCCTGGTAGTTGCTGGCCACATGTAATTTTGATGCATTTACATCGTAAGTAAAATTGAATTGCCAGTTGTTGTGGTTGATACCAAACAAGAAGTTGAAAGCATCGCCTACACGATACCACACGCCGGTTTTGAGGTAAATGTTTTCTTTTAATTTTTTGCCGAAGCCGTAGTTGAGCACGCCTCCAAAATTGAATTCGGCAGCTCTTTTTTGATACATCACCAATACCGAAGGCGTAACAAAAAGAAATTTAGAAATGTTGTATTGTCCGTCGCCATGCAACACCCATTTGGCAGCCAATAAATCTTTTTGAGTGCTAAGCGATTGGTTCGGACGGTTGATGTGTGCCGCAGATAAACCGAAGTTGATGTAGTATTTCTTCGTGCTCATCCAGTAACCTGCACCCAATTGCATATCGGGACGAACAATACTTTGCGTAGAGAAATTTTCGCCATTGCTTGTTCCACTAAAATCGGATGCGCTATAGTTGAACTGATTTTCGAAAACCAAAACGTTAGGGTTAATCGATTTTTGAAAAGCGCCCAATTGCAATCCTCCGTAAACTTTTCTATCGAGATTTTTATTAAGGTAATGGTGGTAAGCAGCATTTAAAGAAAAGTGAGTGGTTTTAATAGCACCATCGGCAGAATTGTCGGCAACTATTAGAATTCCTCCACCCACAAAATCTCCTTTAAGTTTTTCTTCCATGAATTTTTTATCGGCAAAAAGGCACGAAGTAACATAAGGAGAGGAAATAGAATTCCATTGATTTCTGTACAAATAGCCTATTCTAAATTCACCATTGATATCCCCCGTTTGTGCTACATTGGTGAGCATGGGCGTGTTGGTGAATTGCGTGAAATGAACGTCTTGAGCGCTTACAGAAAAAGTGAAAAGTAAAAAGGCAAACCCCAAAAAATGATATGTTATTTTGTTCATCATTTAATAAGCGTGATGTTTCCTTTTTGGGTAATTTCTTTGCCAGTTATATTATCTGTAGCTGTAATGTAATACACGTAAGTTCCTTCGTTTTGAAGCGTTCCGTTAAAAGTGCCATCCCAATATTTTTCAATGTTATCTGTTTTAAAAACCTGCTGTCCCCAGCGATTGTAAATGGTGAAATCTACCAAAGTAACATTACCCGCATTTAAAATTTTAACGTAATCGTTGTTGCCGTCGCCGTTGGGGGTGAATCCCGACATTAACTTAACAAATTCACCAGCGGCCACACGTACAATAGTGGTCATACTATCAACACACAATCCTTCATTCGATGCGTAAAGCGTAACCACATAATCTCCGTTTTTAAAGAAATCGTGTGAAGGGTTAGGTAAATTAGAGGTGGTGTTGTCACTAATTTTCCACAACCATTGCGTGGTGCTTTCACAAGCTTCAGTAAAATCAACAGTGGTATTTACAGAAGGATGTTCGGGCGAAAAAGAAAACTTAGCCACAGGTGGAAGCAAGGCTTTTAATATAATCGATGAATCGATGTGGCATAAATTATTGGCATAATCCACTTTCAAATTAAACGATTGATCACCCAAGGTATTTATTTTGTAGTTGGCGAAAGTGCTTTCTTGGAGGTCGCTGTTGTGCGACCAATACAACTTATTGATAGATACGCTTGGATCGGTGTTGGTGATGTTGAATTGTGCGTTGTAAGGAATACAAAATAGTTTGGTGATGGTGTCTAATGTAAATTGCGGACTCTTAAACACTGCGATTTCTCTTGTTGTGGTGTCGGCGCAGCCTTCAATGATTGAAGTGGCAATTAATTTTACGTTGTAAATCTTTTGAGCGCCAAATGCGTGCACCGGACTCACCTGCGTACCATAGTTTAAATCATCAAAATTCCAGTAGTAAGAAAGTGGAAATTGAGAAGTAGTGGTGTTGGTAAATTGTGCACTACCCAAAGCACAAAGCAATGTATCGCTTGCATCGAAATCGCCTATCACTTTTTCGGCATAAACATTTTCTAAATTCATTACCGATGAACAGTTGTTGGTATCTAACAACTGAATTTGAGGTGTAAATAATCCTTTGCTGTTATAAGCGTGATTGGTAATGTTTGGATTAATAAGGTAATCGAACGATTGCACATTGCCATCGCCAAAATCCCAAGTGTAATAATTGGTTTGCTTAAAATCTTGAACAAATACAGTGTTTAAAGGTACGCAGCCCGAATCGTTTTGAATGGTGTAAGTGCCGTACGGACCGTTTACAGTGATGTAATTCATTTTGGTTAAGGAAGAAGAACAACCATTTTTTGTAGCTACTGTAAGATTAACATTGAACTTACCAGGATGAGTGTAGTTGGTTAAAGGATTTTTGCTGTACGATACATTTCCTTCTTGAAAATTCCATTCCCATTGGGTGATGTTGCTGATAGAAGAATCGCTGAAAGTCGCTAGGAAAGGAGAGCAATCGCCCACAGAATCACTCACGCCAAATTTCACTGTTGGATAATTTTCTACATCTATCAAAGCTGCTTTTAATAAGGTGTCTTTGCAACCAAATGAGTTGGTGGTAACAAGTGCAACATTGAAAACTCCCGCTTGATTGTAGATGTTTTTAGGATGCGTGAGATTAGATGTATCTCCTTGTCCGAAATCCCATTTGTAAGTCAAGCCCACACCAGTGCCCAAATTCGTAAATCTAATGGTGTCGCCATAGCACGCCAATGTTTTATTCTGCGTGAAATCGGCAATGGGTTTAGAAAGGGTAATTAAATTAGGCAAGTAAACCGAATCTCTGCAGCCAGCATTATTTTCTAAAGTATAGCTTACGTTGTATGATTTAATTGGGTAGTATTTGTGTTGCGGATTAACTTGTGATGAAGTTGTGTTATCGCCAAATCTCCATCTTCTTAAAGTATATGGAGTAGTGGTGTAAGATGAATCGCTAAACTGAACTGTTTCACCTTCGCAATACATATTTTTAGGAACAGAGAATTTTGCTTTTACACCATCAATATGAATGGTGTCGGTATGTATTACGCTGCATTGTTTGTAATCGGGAGTAGCGCCATTCACCGAGCCATTGATCAAAGAGAAGGTGTATGATTTAATTACAAAAGTACCCGTATCGGCATAAACATAATTTACAGTATCAATACTGCTTCCTTCCATAGTTTCGCCATTGCCAAAATCGAAAGCTCTTTTTGAAATTTGCCCGTACGAACTTGTGCTAATATTAATCAATTGAACAGGTGCATTGGTGCAGCCTTTTTTAGGAATGTAAACTTTTTGAATGATGGAATCTATAGCTATTGTTTTCACATCGTTGTTGGTACATTGTAATGCAGAATTGCTTACGCTAATATTAATGCTGTAGGTGCCCGCTTTTGTGAGGCTGATGAAGTTGGTGTCTGAACCAGAAATTTTGGTAATGGTATCATTGGTTTGCTTATTCACCACATTGAAATAATTGGTTGTGGTGTATTGCGAAGAGCCGTTTGATAAACCAATGGTTAATGGCGGATTGCATGATGCCAAACTAAACTGACCGTTTGGAAAAATAAAATTAGGCGACGCCATAGTTCCTTTAACATAAAACGGTTTTTTCACTTCGGCATAGCAACCATTGTTACCAACTATCATGTGAATGTAATGTAAACCGGTATCGGGCATGGCATCGTAAGCGTACAGAGAACCTCCACTCATTAAAGTTTTGTAAGCTTCTTTTTTATTGAAGTTTTTGCTTTGTGTTTTAACAGAGGTGTAGTTGGCATTGGCGTCGCTAAAACCAGAATCGGGACAAGCAACGGGTTTTTTATTTTCGTTCAATAAGATGTTGGCATTGTCGCCATACCAATCCCAACACCAATAATTGGCTTTTACCGAAGAAGGAGAATATGTACTTAAATCACTAAAATTTTTCGATGTGTTGTAGCAAGTAGAATCGTCGCTCATAGAGAAATCTACTGAACTTGGTTTAATTCCCGTTTTTACTAACTTTTTATAAATTGTTGTGTCTACACATCCCGAATCGTTTTGAATGATAAGTTGTACATCATACATTCCCGAATTTGCATAATTGTGTGATGCGTTTTTTGTGCTTGCTGTATTGTTCACCCCACTTGCAGGATCGCCGAAATTCCATTTGTAAGAAACTATGTTTGAGCTGTAAGCATAACTGCTACTTTTAAAAGTAACGGTTAAAGGTGCGCAGCCCGTAAAAGGGGTGTCGGGTACAACAGCGGCAATAGGTAACGGAAAAGCAAAATATTGCGTGTCAATATCTGTGCATCCCCAAGTATTGGTTTCTGTTAAAATGGTTCTTGCAGTGTAAGGCGGAGCAGTGAAAATAGTAGTGGGATTTTTAGCACTAGATGTCTTGCCGTCTGAGAAATTCCAGTTAGAGGAAATGCTTGTTCCTTTGCTTTTGTTGTTGTAGGTTACTTTAAAAGGTGCTTTACAAGGTAGGGAAGAATAGGTGAAAGAGGCATTCGGACTCTCATACGTTTTAGCGACAGTATCAAAACAAGTGTTGCTGTATGTGCTTTTTAAAATGATGGTGTATTTTCCTTTGCTGTTGTATTGATGCGAAATAACCTTGGCCGTTGAGGTATCGCCATCACCAAAAGTCCATTCGCTTTTTACCACAGGCACTGTGGTATTCGTAAAGTTTAATTTGAAATCTTTTGCGCTGTTGTTACAAGTTGCCGTGTAAGAAAAATCGGCCAAATAGCGCGCAATTCTAATTTCTTTGGTGATAGTGGCCGAACAAGCAGACCCTATACTATTAATGGTTAATTTAACAGGAATAGTATCAAAGGCATTGTAAGTATGAACAGGTGATTTCGCTGTAGAAGTGCTGCCATCGCCAAACTCCCAAAAATAGTTAAGGTTGAGTCCGCTCGATTGATTTGTAAATTGAATATCGGCAGGTACAGCACACACAAAAGAATCGGCAATGAAATTGGCCTTAGGCTGATTGATATTGATATAATTGTTCTTAGTTGTTGATGCTTTACAACCATTGGCATCGGTCACTTGCAAATAAACAGAGTACTTTCCATCTTGATTGTACTAATGGGTTGGGTTTTGAGCATTCGATATTTGTCCGTCACCAAAGCTCCAAAACCAGCCTGTTATTCCCGCCGATTGGGCAATAGATAAATCGCTAAAGTTTAAGGCTTCATTGCTGCAAAGGGCAGTTTTGTTGGCCTTGAAATCGGCGCTTGGCGGACCGTAAACAGTAATGTTAACCGTTTTAACGCTCGGCACTCCTACACCAGAAGCCGTTAATTTCACTGTATAAATTCCTGGTTGAGCATACAAGGCGCTGCTATGTAGGGTGTTTGCCCCTTTTCCATTGCCAAAATCCCAGGTATAAGAACTAGCATTGCTAGAGGTATTGGTAAAGTTCACTAAAACTGGCGCACAACCACTAACAGCATCGGCAGTGAAATTGGCTGTTACTTGGGCAAACAGAGCGATGCTAGGCAATAGTAAAACCGCCAAGAATAGTATCTGTTTTTTTAGAAAAGAAAAAGAATCTCTTGTACACATAAATTAATAGAGCGAAAATAGATATTTAAAGTTTTGTGGTCAATAAAAAGATTGGGGGTATTCCTACTATAATCATAAGAACTTCATTCATATTGCGAAATCCGATTCGTACACTGAGATAGAAATATTGTGAAAATGGCAGAGAAAATCACACTTTAATTTATAATTTTGCTAGCAAATATGGCTGAAAAACGATATATTGACGTAGAGATTGATAAGTTGACTAATTCGATAGTTAACATCATTTCACAGGAAGTTTTTTAAACGGAATTCGCGAAAGTTAACAGTAAGGAAATTAAAAAAACTGAATGGGTTTTTGATTGGCATAGGGAGTTGAAAGATAAAGACAATTTTGTGTATAAAATGACGACAGTTGAGAATAAAACGGTGATTCAAGGCTTGATTTCATTTCAAAAACGAGAGAACTTTGTTTTTGTCAATCTTATTGAGAATGCTAAATTCAATAGGGGAAAACATAAGCTCTATGAAGGTGTAGTAGGTAATATGTTTGCTTTTGCTTGTAAAATATCAAAGGATAGTGGGTTTGGTGGATTTGTGGGTTTTATTTCAAAAACATCGTTAATGGAATATTATAATAAATCTTTAGGAGCTGTTAGAACCATAGGTCAGAGAATGGTAATTATGGAAGAAGATGCCGATATATTGATTAAAAGATACTTTAAAACTAAATAGTATGAAAAGGAGAGAATCAAACGAGCCTGATTTGTTCGTAGTGAATAAAAAGCTCACAGATAAAGAGGCAAAAGAGTTTAGTGACTTTATATAGGAATGTAAAAAGAAAACTGCTGCTGCTAAAAAAAGAGGCAGAGCAGCTTAATTATTTTAAATTATTGTAAAGCCTGAAGCAGAAATGTTTGGGGCTTTTTTATTTATCAAAATCGCGTATGAATCAGCCTCAAAAGTTGATGTTGAAGAAAAAGAGATTACTTTTTTTGCACAAATTATTCGCTGTAACATAGTGTCGTGGTGTTAATTAAAAAAACATTAAATTCACAGTTTTATGAATATCAAGAGCATTATTTTTACTATTTCTTGTTTTTCTATCTTACATTCCTCTTAAATAACCCGAAAAAAGGCAATGCAATTGCCGCAGTAGGAAGTCGCACGACACAGTCGCGCGCCACATAGATTTTCACAGAGAGAAAGCGATTAATTCCTCAGAATAAATTAAATTTACCCCGCAACCAAAAATTATATTTATGTCGGAATTTATCTACCAAAAACCATTTCCTTTAAAAAAGGACCCAACACCATATAAATTAATCAGCAAAGAGCACGTTTCTACTATACAAGTAGACGGACGAGAAATCTTGAAAGTTGCTCCAGAGGCTTTAGAGTTAATCGCTCAAGAGGCGATGGTGGATATATCATTCTTGCTTAGAACGGCGCACTTGGAAAAAGTAGCTAAAATTTTAGATGACCCTGAGGCTACAGATAACGATAGATTCGTGGCTTACACTCTTTTACAAAACGCTAAAATCGCTGCCGAAGGTCAGTTGCCTTCTTGCCAAGATACCGGTACTGCTATCGTAATGGGTAAAAAAGGGGAAAATGTATACACTGGCGTGAACGATGAAGAATTTTTATCGAAAGGTATTTACAACACCTTTAAACAACGCAATCTTCGCTTTTCGCAGTTGGTGCCTTTGAACATGTTTGAAGAAAAAAATACAGGAACCAACCTTCCTGCTCAAATAGATTTGTATGCCGAACAAGGTAATGAATACAAGTTCTTGTTTTTGGCTAAAGGGGGAGGTTCGGCCAATAAAACCTATTTGTATCAGCAAACGAAAGCTTTGTTGAATGAGAAAAGTTTAACCGAATTCATCACCGCAAAAATTAAAGATTTGGGTACTTCCGCTTGTCCGCCTTACCACTTAGCAGTGGTGATTGGTGGTACATCTGCCGAAGCGAATTTGAAAGCGGTGAAAATGGCGAGTGCGGGTTATTACGATGAGTTGCCAACAGAAGGCAACATTGGCGGACAAGCCATGAGATCTTTGGAGTGGGAAGAGAAAATTCATAAAATTTGTCAGGATAGCTTAATTGGCGCTCAATTCGGTGGTAAATATTTCACGCACGATGTTAAGGTAATTCGTTTGCCTAGACACGCTGCTTCTTGTCCGGTAGGTATTGGCGTAAGCTGTTCTGCCGATAGAAACATCAAAGGAAAAATTACCAAAGACGGTATTTTCTTAGAGCAGTTGGAATTGAATCCAGGAAGATTTGTACCTGCCAAAGCTCCTCATTTAGAGAAAGCGGTAGAGATTGATTTGAATATGCCAATGGCCGATATTTTGAAAATATTGTCTCAATATCCAATTAAAACGAGATTGAATTTGCGCGGGACTCTAATAGTAGCGAGAGATGTGGCGCATGCTAAAATTAAAGAGTTGGTGGATGCAGGTAAACCAATGCCAGAGTATTTTAAAAATCACCCAGTATATTATGCCGGTCCGGCGAAAACTCCAGAGGGAATGCCATCGGGAAGTTTCGGTCCGACTACTGCTGGTCGTATGGATTCCTATGTTGAACAATTCCAATCTTTGGGTGGTTCAATGATTATGTTGGCCAAAGGAAATCGTTCTGTGGCGGTGACTAACGCGTGTAAAAATCACGGTGGATTCTATTTGGGTTCTATCGGCGGACCAGCAGCAATCTTAGCGAAGCAAAATATCAAATCGGTGGAAGTTGTTGATTTCCCTGAATTAGGTATGGAAGCGGTGCGTAAGATTGAAGTGGAGAATTTCCCTGCGTTTATCGTTTGTGATGATAAGGGGAATGACTTTTTTGCGAATATTTAATTTACATGTAGGACAATAGTTCCTTCGGAGTACCTCAGGATGACAAACTGGGTAAAGAACTACGCTTAGGTGTGGTTGTCATCCTGAGGTACTCCGAAGGAACTATTGTCCTTTACTTAATTCTTTAAATGAAACTCCTCTTAATCACTCCGCCTTTCACGCAACTCAACACGCCTTACCCGGCCACTGCGTATTTGAAAGGTTTCTTGAACACACAAAAGATTAATTCTTTTCAGTGTGATTTAGGAATAGAAGTGATTTTGAAATTGTTCACCAAAGACGGATTACAAAAATTATTCGCGAAGGTTAAACCGAAAAATTTATCGGCTAACGCTTCGCGAATTTTTTATTTGCAAAACGAGTACATCAAAACCATCGATCAAGTGATTCTGTTTTTGCAGGAGAAAAATCCGGCTTTAGCACAATTGATTGCCGAAAGAAATTACTTACCCGAAGCTTCGCGCTTCAATCAGTTAGATGATTTAGATTGGGCTTTTGGAACGATGGGTGTTAAAGACAAAGCCAAGCATTTGGCTACGCTTTATCTCGAAGATATCAGTGATTTAATTGTGGAGGCTATCGACCCTCATTTCGGATTCAGTCGTTATGCTGAAAGGTTGGGTCGTTCTGCTGCTTCCTTCGATGAATTACACAGCGAATTGCAAAAAAAGAATACGTTTATCGACGATATTTTAATTGAAATTTTAAAAGAAAAAATAGAGAATGAAGCGCCGACTTTAATTTGTTTTTCGGTTCCTTTTCCTGGTAATTTATACAGCGCTTTTAAGGCTGCGCAATGTATTAAGAAAAAACATTCCAACGTTAAAGTAGCGATGGGTGGCGGATTCCCAAACACCGAACTTCGTTCACTAAAAGACAAAAGAGTTTTTGAGTATTTCGATTTCATCACTTTAGATGATGGAGAAAGACCCATCATAAATCTCATAGAATATTTACAAAACAAACGTTCTGCTGACGCATTGAAAAGAACTTTTTTGTTGCAAAATGGAGAAGTGAAATACATCGATGGCGCGAAAGAAAAAGATTTTACGCAAGCAGAAACCGGCACGCCCGATTACCGCGATTTGTTGTTGGATAAATATATTTCGGTAATAGAAATAGCCAATCCTATGCATCGTTTGTGGAGCGACGGACGATGGAATAAACTCACTTTGGCGCATGGTTGTTATTGGGGGAAATGCACCTTTTGTGATATCACGCTCGACTACATCAAAAACTATGAACCTTCATCGGCTAAATTGATTGTAGATAGAATTGAAGAAGTAATTGCGCAAACCCATCACAACGGATTTCACTTTGTAGATGAAGCAGCGCCACCGGCATTGATGCGTGAAGTGGCTTTAGAAATCATTAGAAGAAATTTAACGGTGGTATGGTGGACCAATATTCGTTTTGAAAAATCATTTACCAAAGATCTGTGTTTGTTGTTGGCTGCGTCGGGATGTATTGCAGTATCAGGGGGATTGGAAGTAGCATCGGAAAGATTATTGGCTTTAATCAACAAAGGCGTTACACTTCCACAAGTGGCTAATGTTACCAATAATTTTACGAACTCGGGCATTATGGTGCATGCTTATTTGATGTACGGATTTCCTACGCAAACAGCGCAGGAAACCATAGATGCCTTGGAAGTTGTTCGTCAGCTTTTTGAAAACGGAATTGTGCAAAGTGCTTACTGGCATCAGTTCGCGATGACGGCTCATAGTCCGGTAGGGATAAATCCCAAAGAATTTAAAGTAGAAACAGCCACAAAAGAATTGGGTTCTTTTGCCAACAACGATATGATTTGCATTGATAAAGTAGGCGCAGAACATGAAAAATTTAGCGATGGTTTGAAGAAATCGTTGTTCAATTATATGCATGGCATTTGTTTCGATTTCGATTTGCAAGAGTGGTTTGAATTTAAAGTGCCTAAAACCAAAATGGCACCTAATTTTATTCATCAGGCGATAAAGCAAGGCGAAGGATGTAAACTTAAAGGCAACACACGCATCGTTTGGAAAGGCAATGCTATTCAAACAAAACCTTCTGCTAAAAAAGGGAAAGTAGAAATGATTGTTTCGGGTAGGAGAGAAGAGGTTTCTTTTGTTTGTACTCAAAAACTAGCCGATCAAATTTCTGCTTTCACTTCGAAAATAAATATCTCTCATTATAAGGTTTATCAATATTCAGAATTAGAGAAAGAATTTGCGGAAGTATTTGATTCTGCAGAGCTGTATATTTTGAGGGAGAATGGATTGTTGTATTTGTAAAGCTGTGAGCCAAAAATTCCCCTAAAGATTTCGCTGATTTTCGTAGATCTACATCAAATAACTACGAAGATTTATAAGGCACTTCATGATACGTCTTCACATGCGGCCCCATAAATATTCTACCGTAAATTCTAATAATAGCCAATCCATCGGTAATGAAACTCATGGAAATAAAAATGGCTAAACCGATTTGATTTTCATGAATATGACTAAAAATTAAATCTTCGCCAATAAAGGTTGGGGTAATGGGAAATCCAGTGAGCGCCAAGCATGCAATTAAAAATAGTAGAGCAATTTTAGGGTGCTCATATGAGTGTCCGTTAAAGCGATTCAAATCTAAACTACTTTCAAATTTTCTCAATCGTGCCAAACATAAATAGCCTATTGTTCCGCCAATTACAATTCCACTCAAGTACAAAATGGTGTGATCGTAAGTAAAGTGTTCGTTGAATGAAACAGCTAAGGCAATCCAAAAATGATTCATGATGATTAGTAACCAACTCATCATAACATCGGTTCTTTCAACAAAAGCTTTTGTTACCATTAACAAACCAATAATGGCAAAAGAAGAAGGTAAATACTGATGCACAATTGGAGGAATTAAATCTTCATTGAACAAACAATATGCACCAATCAAATAGGTTGGAACAAAGAAAATCAAAACTTGTTTTACCGAAATGAAGCCTAAATAATTGCCAACGCGGTGCATAGGACTCCATACCAAACGATGCATGATGTTGTCTAAATTCCACTCTTTCAAACTCAACAAATAAACAGAGTATTCTATTCTTTTCGGCCAAGTATCTTCAATAGTTAAGGCACGTGGCGTGAAGTTGTAGAATTGTTCCTTTATCAAGTAGCTTACTACCGATGGAGAAACCAACAATTGGTAAGTTCTTAAAAAAGCATTTCCTGCGAAGTGAATCAAGGCTAAGTCTTCCCATCCTAAAGATATCTCGATGAAGATTAATCCGATTTGAGCGATAGATGAATAAGCAATCTGACTCTTCACCGACGATTGCACACGAGCAATTAGTGTAGCGATAATGCTGGTGCTTAATCCCAAAACAGCAATGATTATTCTAACCGAAGTTTGGTGCTCCCAAAAAGGAAAAGTACGTAGTAATAAAAATGCGCCAATATGCACCGAAAGAGAGCCATAGAAGATGGCGCTAGAAGGAGTAGGGCCTTCCATTGCTCTAGGCAGCCATGAAGAAAAAGGAAGCTGTGCCGACTTAGCTGCTGCAGAAACCAAAATCATTAAGGAAATAAAAATACCAATGAAACTGTGTGTTTCTAAATGTGAGTTCACAAACACTTCGTTCTGCAATTGAAAGAATGTAATGTTGCCATGAAATAGATGATGCGCCATCCACATCGCCAAAATAATTCCTACATCGCCCACGCGGTAAATTGAGAATACTTTAATGGCATTTTTAACTGGTAGATAACGATCGCGATAGAACGCAATCAACAAGAAAGAAGAAATACCTAAAATCTCCCAACCAATAAAAAGTGTTTCTAAATTACCCGAAAAAATAGTGATGTTGTAGCCAATAAAGAAAAACTGAATGGTTAAGAAAAAACGCTTGTAGCCCGATTCTCGATGTAAATAGTAACGACAATATGTGGTTACCAAAAAGGTGAGAACTGAGCCCACTAAAAGATAAACAGCGGTGATTTTATCGAAACAAAAATCAACGAAAAATTCGTAGTGTTCGCTGCTTATAATGGTTAGTATTTTATGGTCGCTGGCGAGGTGCCCATGCCACAACCAATTGCCTACAAAAACTAAGGCAAACAACATTTGCACACCAACTGCAAAAAAAGCAACGCGTGATATTACACCTTCTTTTTTGCCTGGCACCCAAAAGGTAAGTACGAAACCTGCTAGAGGAATCAATACAAATAAATAAAGATAATTTTCCATAGCCAGTTAGTTGATTAAGAATACAGGTAAATTTTCTGTGTGGTCTTCTAATACCGCCGAAAGATTTACTTTTTCTATTTTATTTTTTAAAGGTTTGTAAGGGGTGAAGTTTCCATTTTTAAAAACAGAAAATTCTCTTGTCTCTGGATTTACCGTTACCAAATGCACCCATTCGTTGATGAACCATTCGTAGGTTTCGGGTGCTTTTTGAATGGTTTTTAAAACCACATCATTGAAGTGTTCTGCTATAATCATCAATCGAATTGGTTCGTGTACTTCTATCATCTGACTGGGTAAACCCGGACGCAAATCGCCATCAATTCCGTTGGCAACACCGAAGAGTCCCATTACGTTGTGTGGTAATTTTGTGCCTGCACCTAATTTTTGGTTATCAACTCTCGAGAAAAAATATTCTAAATTGATTCCTCCACATACGGGTGCAGCAGCCTTTAAAATATTGAACAAATAGGTTCCATCGGGGTCAACTTTATAATCGAAAGAGTTCATGAAAGAACGTCGGTCTAGAAACAAACCTTCGGTTAATTCTCTTCTTCCTACAATGCACAACGCATTGGTGGCATGGTTCAATTCGGGCCTTGGTTCGAACAAAGAGACAGAGCGTATTAGAATTTGTTCGTGTATTTTTTCAGCAGAATTATGTGAGTCGATAGATTCAAATCTTCGTGATCTTTCTTTTGCGTTTAAATCTAAAGCCTTCAAAAAATTACTGTGATTTTTGGCATGCTGAGCTGCATTTTCTGCGAACAATGTATCAACATCGTAAAAAGCAATTTCATCACGCGTAGTGTCATGTAAGCCACCAATAAATTGAGTAGAAGCAGGTATAACAGTTCCCTTTTTTGCCAAGGCTTCACGCACCTTAGCATGATTAAGCATAAACGACATTACTCGCGCATTTACCGAACCTGGTCTGCCGCAGCATGCACCACAATCGTAAGCGGCAAAATGTGGATTGTTTACACTACTTGCTCCATGACCAATGATGTAAACGATGGGCGCAAAATCTTTTACCAAACCTATGCTTTTTAGCAGGCCCTCTGCTCTGGTTGTCATTTCCTCGATAGTGAAACCAATCTGCAAACCGTTTTCTATATCTTCTACATTTTTGTTTTCTATGGTTAGCTCAGAATTTTGGTCCATATGGCGAAAGGAATAAGCTGTTGCCGGACTCATAGAAGGCTTAAAAATATTCACGAATAATTTTACTGCTGCCCAAAATCCAATAGTTTGCGAGATGAACCAACCTTGTAGAAGTGAGTGCGATTTTTCGTTGAAATGAACTTCCTTTTTTCTTTTTAATGAACTTCCTACTTCTTTAATGAGGTATTTTGGGGTAACAGGTGCCGGACAAAGTTTAGTGTAAAACTTGCCATCTTCGGGCTGAAAGAAAAACTCAATGCTAAAAAATCCTGGCGTACCAAAAGTTTCACAATGGTTATCCATTTGCTCAATGTAGCGGCGAAAAGAACATTCTCTATCATCGATACAAAACATTGCTTGAAAACTTTTTCTGTCAGTTTTTTCCTTAGGTTTATCTTCTTTTATTCCTTCTAAAACCTCATCGTAGTAGCTCCATTCAAAAGCATCTTGCCACAAAGAAATTACTTCGTGCAATTCTGTGGTCTCCACTTCTGAAAATAAATCATTAGCAGTGTTTTTTACGCGAACATTTAGTGGAGCCCATGTTTTGCCAAACTTTGCATCTAAGGCATTGATCTCTAAAAGCAATTCGAAAATGATTATGTCGTGCAATGAAATTTCTCTTCTGTCGAGCAAAGTTGATGGCAAATCTTCAATAGCAGAAACCATTCCCGACCATCCCTGATGGGCAAATTGTTGGTCGTACAAATACGTTTTGTACAGCGTTTCATCTCCCGTAATTAAATGCAAAAGTTCAGTGATGGTAGTCTTTTCTTCCAACAAGAGTTTTTTTGCTCTTGAGGTAGAAAAAAAGGAAGTAAAACTGTTTTGTTCTAATTCGCGCACCGATGCTAAAAATCCTTTTTGATGCACGGGGAAGTTCCAAATGGCAATTCCTTGATCGAGATAAGAACCAAGAGTTCTATAAAGAATAGGGTGCGTTAATGCATCCATATCAATATGATATTCCTCTTTCCAGTAGGCGCGCAATTTTCCTACACGAGGAGAAACAGAAATGTCGTAGTTTTTCCATAATAATTTTTCTGTCCATTCTGCGCTTGCATCTTTTCCTTTTTTATCTTCAATGGCTTTTAAAAGAATGTCTTTTCTTATTCTTCCCGAGCTGTACAATGAGCGATATTCGCTTAGTTGTAAAGACGTTTTATATCCAAAAATTGCAGATGCTCTTTTAAGTGCTTCATCAAATTTTAGATGCTGAAAAGCATGTAAAGTATTATGGTGAACAAAATCTTTAAGCGGTGCTTGCGCAGGCAAAAAGTGTTTTAGTTCATGTAAAACTTCATGCTCATCAAACGAAGTGCTATGTTGATTTTGCATACTAAATTGAAATTTGATATTGTAAAACAAACATGCCTTTTCTGTCAGTATTTTTTACATCTCCGTTGGGTTGAGAGGTGTAAACCGGACGATTTTGATAGATGAAGCTCAATTTGTTGTTCTTGTGGAAATATAAGTTTGCTCCAGCTTCATACATCAACATTGCGTCGGTTAGTCTCTCGTATGCTGCATATTGTAGGGCACCCACCACTTGAAGTTTTTGCTTTTCCTTCAGTAGTTTTTTAGGAAATAAGTATCCCGCCTGAGCATAATAAATATTTCCTGTTCCAATCATTGGAAAAGCATTTCCAGCACCATTAAAATTAACAGCAGAACTGCTTAGACCATTTGCAGGATTCATCACACCCGTATTTTTGATGTAGGCTCTTCCCATATCCAAATGATGAAAAGCAGCATAGAAAGTAAAAGCATCACCGCGTTCTTTATTGACAGGAGTGTCGTAAAAAACATCGGCAGCGAAAGCAGTGAGAGCAGATGTGGTGGTGTCGCCATTGTTATTCAATTGCCACATGGCTTGCGCTTGATTGATAAAACCTGCGCCAATATTAAACACTTTTTTAGTGCCCAAGTAAGTGCCTACTGTATAGGGAATAGTGTTGTCTTCTTTGTCGAAAAATTGATACATCAAATAAGCTTGATACTGCAATTGCGAAGGTCGCAAGGAGAAATCGCTATGTGTTTTTGAAATCGCTTTTGGTGCGTTTGGCGCATTAGAAACATCGAATGGTTTGGCTACTGCAATGCGATAATCCAATCCGCCCAATTTACCTTTTGCATACACACTTAGTTTGCGTAAAAATTGGTCGTTAACACCGTTGGTGATTTGCTGATAGATGGGTGCATCTAAAGTTAGGGTTGTTCCAATGCTAGGCGAGGCATATCGCGAAAGTCCCGACCAGCCAGTTAATCCTGCGCCAATTGAACAATGTTGTTTTGCTACTTTATACTCACCAACTACATCGTGAAAGAAAGCCGCAGCATATTGTTTGTTTAAAGACAAGTAGCTAAAATTGTTCATTCCAAATTGAGTATAGAAAAAAACGTGGTCGCTCACTTGTCCGTAAAATTGTGCGCGTGTTCTTCTCAATCCAATATCAAACATGTCGTCAACACTTCTACCGTTTACCAAAGAACCAGGATTCATTTGTGTGTATCTTAACCAAGCCTGATTTAAAAAGGTGGCTTTCAAATAATGAGAACCATCTTCAGTAAGATTGAATTTTATTTGTCCGTTCAAATTGGGCTGAGCCTTTAGGCATGCAGCAACCAATAACATCATAACGATGAATTTAATTTTCATGGGTAATTATTTTAAAAAATTACTTTACTAATTTTTTTGTCGATAAAGCATCGTGCGATAGCGATTTGTGATTATTCAAACCTATGATAGATAATTTTCCTCCATCGGCATTGTACTCTTTCATAAATTGCGATACATTTTTCATTACAGTATGATCTACCAAAGTGCAATTAGAAAAATCTATTTCCACATGTTGTTTGGCAGGTAGTTTAGCCAATCCTTTTTTCAAACCAAGGAAGTTGGTGAATACGGCTGAATTATTTACCGTCATTAAATAATTGCCTTCAGATTTCACCACAATTTGGTAGTTGCTTTTGAATGAATTTTTCATAGGCATGCCATTCAAAAGATGGATTATAAATTTCAAAAGAATACCGGCCGCAATACCTATCAATAAATCTTCAACAATGGTGAAAAAAATGGTGGTGATAAAAATGGCTAACTGCTCTTTTCCTAAATGGTAGGTATGAAAAAACTCTCGCGGATGCGCCAATTTAAATCCCACAAAAATTAAAAGCGAAGACAAAGCAACAACAGGAATCATTTTGATAACTGGCACTAACAGAACCACGCAAACCAACAATACAGCACCGTGAAAGAAATTGGCCCATCTTGTTTTTCCGCCGTTGTGAATGTTGGCAGAACTTCTTGCAACTTCTGATATCATGGGCAAACCGCCCAATAAACCCGAAACAGTATTTCCAATACCAACTGCAACAACATCTTTGCTTAAATGCGATCTTCTTTTGTAAGGATCAAGCAAGTCGATGGCTTTGCCTGTAAGCAAAGATTCTAAAGTTCCAACCAAAGCAAACATCAATAGATATTTCAAGAAAATGGGAAATAATTCTGGATTGGTGATGGCGCTAAAATCAACATTAAAATTCAATTGAAAATCACCTGGGTTTACCAAAGGATTTAGGTTTTTGAATTCTTCACCTTCTAAATGAAAAGCTTTTTCTAAGATGATGGCTACTACAATCACCACCAAAGCAGCAGGTATTTTTTTTACCACAGGGTGTTTGATGAGTGGCATTCCAAAAAGAATAACTAAACTCACAATGCCTATGGTAGCAATATATGCGTTGAGGTGTATTAAACTTTCGGGAATCATCATAATGAGTTCTAATGGACTCTTTCCTTTCAATAATTTAGGTGCTACACCCAAAGCAAAATGCAGTTGTTTGGCCATGATTAAAATTCCAATAGCTGCTAGCATTCCGTGAACTGCAGCCAAGGGAAAGAAATCGGCAAAACGCGCGACTTTTAGGAGTCCGAAAACAATTTGTACTACACCAGCAGCAAAAACAACAGCCAAGGCTAGTTTCCAGCCTAAATCGGCGTCGCCTCGGCCCAATTCTTCAACTGCAGAGGCAACGATAACGATTAATCCGGCAGCCGGACCTTTAATCGTCAATTCAGAACCTGCGAAAAACGAAACGATTAATCCGCCTACAATAGCGGTTAAAACGCCCATAACAGGAGGGAATCCGCTGGCTGAGGCAATTCCTAAGGAGAGAGGTAAAGCAATTAATGCTACTAGAATTCCTGATGTTAAATCGGTTTTCCAGTTTTCTTTAAATCCGGCAAATCCGGTTTTTGGCATACTTAACTTATTCATAATAAAGTTCTTTTGTGTTTTGAAAAAAATAGACAAGGAGATTGGGACGACATGAAATGCCGACCTACAAAGAGAACTTATGATTTAAATGAGGAAAGTACAGTTCTTGATAAATACAGGCGTGCTGTATAATGAAGAATTGAAATTGGAATTTGTAAGTAATAAATTATTGCTTTCTTGAGAATGCAGATACGAAGTGTAAAAAGCGAAGATTAGGGGTAGATGGTAATCTAAGGAATGATCTTCCCTTTCATTTTCTTCTACCTCTTCTACTTCGCCAAGAAATGCACCAGTATTAAGATCGTTTTTGTCGCTAGTTACTTTTGATTGTTTTTGACTTGAGTTGGTTGAAGAAACAACTGCACTTTCATTTTGCAAACAAAATACGTGAGAGGAGAAGGTAAAGGTAAATAGTAAAAAGAGGCTTAGGCCTAATAATGAAAAACTAATATTTGATTTGCTCTTTCTCATTACTGTTTTTTCCATTTAAAAGAAAGATTTCCTATGCCGTCTATTGCTTTTCTAAACAAGTCGAAATACAAAGTGATATAAAGAAACAAGCTCATCACTATAATCACAAAAATATTTGCCCAAAAAGTGTTAATCTTTTGTCCGAACATCATTTTAGAAGGCGCAAAAAAGTGAGCTCTAAAGTGTTTTGATTCGCGGTAAACCGGATTGTCTTTTTGAACGAACTGACCTTCGGCAACGATTATTTTCTCGGTTTCATTTACGTTTTTCACCAAGTTGTTTAAGCTTTCGTTTTCGAATTGGTCCCTAAACGCAATGAACTTTTTAGGGTCGGTGTTCATCTCCTCCTTGGTTTTTTTGTCCTTTCTTTTGTCGTATTCTTTGTAGTAGTAAATGTAGTTGTCAACCAACTTCAACAAATCATTGTTTATGCTGGTTAAAATTTCAGGCGTAAGTTGAGAAGATTCGGCAGGAAGGGTGAAGCTAAACTTAAATTCATCTTTCACTCTTTCCATTTCCTCTTTTACTTCGTGGTGAATAAGAGCCAAGTTATTGTCGAGATATTCTTTGTATTGCGGATTTTTAAATCCGTCGATAGCGCTAGTGATACTGTCTTTTAAGCCTACTACCCAATGGTCTTTTTTGTATTTGTAGTAAGCCATAGGTTGCTCAAGATTGTAGAATTTGCGCTCAAATTCATTGTCTTTAAATTGATTTACCGCCAATGCTTCAAAGGCCCAGCGAGAAGTCATTAAATCTCCTGTAAGAGGCACTTCTGTTTGTGAAGCGATTGATGGATTAAGTTTATCGAATTTTACAATAACTCCGCTTAACAACAATTGCGGAATCAATAAAATTGGAATTAAAATGTAGATGGTTACCACAGAATCGAAAGCCGATGAAATATTTAAGCCCAACATATTGGCGAAGCAACTGGTAACAAAAAGCACCAGCCAATAATCCATGTTCAATCCTTTGATATCTAAAATGGTGTTTCCAATGATGATGTAGGTGAAAGTTTGAATAGCAGAAATGATAATCATGATGCTTACTTTGCTTAACAAATAGCTGCTTCTGCTCAAATTAAGGAAAGATTCTCTTTTGAGTATTTTTTGGTCGCGAATGATTTCTTCAGCACTTACGGTTAACCCTAAGAATAAGGCCACTACCACACTCATGAAAAGGTAGGCAGTAATGTTTTCGTTGTATCGGAAAATGTATTCGGCATCCACTGCTTCGGTGCTGTAATAGCGCACCATGTAAGATAGAATAATGGCCAGTAGGGGAGCTTCTAAAAAGTTGATGAGCATGTACTGGGTGTTGGCCAATTTAGAAAGCACATCACGCACAAAAAACACTTTAAACTGATTGATTTTAGTAGGAATTTTGTAAACGCCGCCAGGAATTTCTTTGGCTTCTGTTCTTTCTTTGGCTACTTTGTCTTTCAGTTGCGGTTCAACTTCTGTTTTATAGCAGTCGTTCCATTGTTTAGGCGTAACTTTTCTGTTGCCTGTTATATTTCCGTATTCATCTACAACTTTCGTTTCAATGATATTGAAAATTTGTTCGGGATTCACGTTACCGCATTCGTGGCATTCGCTTTCGTTGGCATTAACGTGGTTGATGGCTTTTTTAAAGTAAATCACTGCATCAACAGGATTTCCATAATAAATAGGGAAACCACCAGTATCTAAAATGAAGAGATTATCAAACATTTTAAAGATATCTGATGACGGCTGGTGAATTACAACAAATACCAATTTACCTTTTAGGGCCAACTCTTTCAGTAAGTCCATGATATTCTCAGAATCTCGTGAAGACAAACCAGAAGTTGGCTCATCTACAAACAAAACCTGAGGTTCTCGAATCAACTCAAGGGCAATATTCAATCTTTTTCTTTGTCCGCCCGAAATCTTTTTATTCAAAGGATTTCCCACTTTCAAATGGCGAATTTCATAGAGTCCGATATCTTTCAATAAAGAAGATACTTTCTTAATGATTTCCTCGTTGGGTAGCGAGTCGTAACAAAGTTTGGTGTTGTAATATAAGTTTTGAAAAACGGTAAGGTCTTCAAGCAATAGGTCATCTTGCGAGATGTGTCCGATTATTCCTTCTAGCTTTTCTTTTTCTTTATGAATGTCAACCCCGTTAATTTTGATGCTTCCAAAAGTAGGGGAGGTAGTTCCGTTTAAAACATTGAGTAAGGTCGATTTTCCCGCACCGCTGGCTCCCATAACACCAATTAGGTGTCCGCTCTCCTCGCTTAAATTAAGGTTGTGTAAGCCAATTTGTTTTTCGTTGAACTGAAAAATAACATCATCGATAGTGAAATGAATCGCTTGTAAATTGCTGTCAGTTCTGTATCTGCTAGTGATGTCGCTGTAGTAAATAGGCAAAACTTTGGCATTTCTTAAGGATGAACCATGACTCAAGAAATACACCCTTCCTTCCTCAATCACTTGTCCGTTAAGATACATGGCCTGTTTACCAAAGTATCTTATGATATACATACCTACACTATGTATATGCAACACTACAATAGGAGCGGGAAGTGTTTCTGCAAAAATGTGTTTGGTATGTTGAAGGTTAAAATTTTTGTTGTTGTTTACTACCAGATAGTTGGCTGCATCTGGAATATTTTCTGGAGTTAATTTTACAAACTCCATACATTCTTTAAACTCTTCGTCGCTGATATTGAAAGTAGAAGATACTGTTTCTACAAATTCAATTTCTTGTTCACCAATTTCTTTATCGGCGTAAATGAATTCTAATAATCTAAGGAGAACAACTATCTTTTGGTTTTGGGTAAGTTCTGAGTTTATTTCGGTACAAATTACCAATACTTTCACCGAGTTAACAGATGTACGCTTTCTTTTCTTATCACTTTCTTTAGATGATTTTTGGTGTTTCTCAAGAAATTCTTCAAAGAGAGCGAGGTAATTTTCTACTTGGTCGAGGCTAAGTTGTTGTTTGAGGAATGCCTTCACCACCGATCTTCCGTCGTGGTTGATACTGTCTACCTTCGCAACGATGGCAAACAACTGCATTAGGGCTCTTAATATTCTTTCACTCATTCTTTAGCGCTGGCTATAAAAATAAAAAAAGGCGCTGAGATAAACCAGCGCCTCTTAAAATATTTCATCATTAATTTTTATTGTTTAAACCCTATTAAAACAACTGCACATCCCGATTTTGTATAGGTTTGATCTAATTGAGCTTCAATAGTTACTTCTAAGGTAGAAGCTACTTTAAAATCCCAGTATGGAGTGTTGCTGTGTTGAGCACTATTGAAAATCTCATTGCTTTGCTCGTCTAACACTCTAAAAACCAAAGCGTTTTCAGAAAAACCGCTGCAAGCAGAGATTCTGTATTGAGTACCACCGAAGAAAGTCGTTTGAAATTCTGCCGTTTGATCATCTACCAACAAAGCTCTGTAAGATTGGCCATCAGAGATGTAGGCTGAGGTGAAAAATTTTCCAGCGAAGTCAGCTATGGTATCACACATTTGCGCCTTTGCATTGAATGATATTGCTGAAAATCCTGTAATTAGAGCTGTTATAAAAAGCTTTTTCATGTTCTGCAGAATTAATTTTGTACGATGCTGTTTCTTAATGAAGTGATTTTCTCAGATATAGATTTGTAAACCTCATCACTAATTTGTGGTTCTGTAATAGACTTGATAGCAGTGATTTTGTTAACGTTATCTGTCTCAGGTTTTACGAAAGTGTATTTGAAAGTCACTTTGTCGTATTGCTCTTTAATTTCAGATAATTTAGTGAACAAGAACATGATATCGTCATCTGAAGTATGCATTCCAATCATTTCTAACAAGTTGTCGATAGATAATTTTTGTTCAGCAATACGTTTTAAAACATCTTTGTGAGGTTTGTCGCCTACAGTGTTTACAGCTAAGTACATACTTTCTAACCATCCTCCGGTAACGATTAAAGCACCAACATCTTCCATTTTATTGTTTTTCAAGTAGTGGTCGCAATCTCTGTAAGTGCTAGATACCAATTGTAAAAGAGAATCTTTATTGTCGATATTCTTTTTGATTCTATCTAAAGTAGCTTTGTCGAAAGCATCCATCAAACCTAATTTATCTAACAATTTGTTTACATTTTTCATGTATTTCATTGCATCGTCAGAATGGTCGTAGATAGAAGTGTAACCTAAATCGGCACCATAAACACCTAAATTCAATGCCCAAGCATATTTAGTAGTGTACTGATCTATTTTACTTTCTTTATTCAAGATAGCGGCATTGTATTTAGCACCACTTTTTTTCAACAATAGAGAGAACTCTACAGGAGAAGGAATACTGAATATTTTACCACCAATTGAATGTGTCGGTCCTGGAGGTGGAGCAACAACTCCAGTGTCTTGTTTGTCTTGTGGATCTTCAGTTCCCGGACAAGCCGTAAAAAGGGTCATCCCAACAACTGCTAAGGAAACTCCCGTAATTAATTTTCTAATGTTCATACACATCAGTTTATCTTAAATTTTAGTTCGAAAACTTTTATTAAATGAGCCCTTCTTTCAAGAATTCAATATGCAATAATAAAAAAACCTTCTTAATAACCTCTATTTTATTCAAATTAATTTATCAGGTATTTATAAAAAAAAAAGAATGTTTATCTATATTTGCCCGTTGGAAGACAAATTTAACCTATTGCAATGAAGAAAATTGGAGTTTTAACATCGGGTGGAGATTCACCGGGCATGAATGCAGCGATAAGAGCGGTTGTCAGAACTGCTATTTACCATAAATTTGAAGTAGTGGGCGTTAGAAGAGGGTATGATGGATTGATAGATGCCGACTTTATAGAAATGCCAAGTTCATCGGTAGCGAATATCATTCAGCGTGGTGGTACTATTTTGAAAACGATGCGTAGCGCACGTTTTATGACTAAAGAAGGTAGACAAACAGCTTTTGATAACTTAAAGAATCACGGTATTGAAGCTTTAGTAGTAATTGGTGGTGATGGTACTTTTACAGGAGCTTCGGTTTTTAACAAGGAGCATGATTTCCCTATTGTTGGTTTGCCAGGAACTATTGATAACGATTTAATTGGTACCGATTTTACGATTGGTTACGATACAGCTTTGAATACAGTAATTGAAGCGGTAGATAAAATTCGCGATACTGCCGATTCTCACAATCGTTTATTTATTGTGGAGGTAATGGGTAAAGATGCGGGCTATATTGCTTTGCGTTCGGGTATCGGTTGTGGTGCAGAAGCTATTTTGTATCCTGAATCTAAAGACCATTACATCGATCATTTGATAAAAAGATTAGAAGATGGCAAACGCCGTCAGAAACAAAGCTCTATCATTATTGTTGCTGAAGGTGCAAAAGAAGGTGGTGCTGCTGAAGTGGCGGCTAAAGTGAAAGAAAAATTCGATTACGATACTAGAGTGGTGGTGTTGGGGCACGTTCAACGTGGTGGTTCTCCAACTTGTATGGAGCGTGTTCGTGCTTCACAAATGGGAATGGCGGCTATTGAAGCTTTGGTGAACGGTAAGAAAAATGTGATGATTGGTATCGTTGATAAAAAGATAGCTTATACTCCTTTTGAAAATGCAATTAAACATACGGGAGATATGAATCCCGATTTATTGCGTTTGGCTGAGGTGCTTTCCTTATAAAAAGTTTTGTAATAAAGATTTAAAGTCTAAAGTTTCATGTATTTTTCCTGAAACTTTAGACTTTCTAATTTTATACCCAATTGAGTTTATTCGCCGATATATTACTTCCTCTTCCTATTAAAGGCAGCTTCACTTATAGAGTCGCTGTAGGAATGCAATCCGCGATAAGTCCCGGACAAAGAGTTGTTGTTCCTTTTGGTAAATCGAAATTCTATACCGGACTGGTTCGTGCCGTTCACCCCAATGAACCCAAGAAATACGAAGCCAAAGAAATCTCGGCATTAATGGATGAGCAGCCCATTGTAAACACCACACAAATGGAGTTTTGGGAATGGATAGCACATTATTATATGTGTTCGATTGGCGAGGTGATGCAAGCAGCTTTGCCTTCGGCCTTTTTGATTTCCAGTGAAACCAAAATTTTAAAAAATCCCAATTACACTAATGAAAGTGAAGTATTGAGCGATAGAGAGTATTTGATTGTTGAGGCGTTGAATTATCGTGAAGTATTAAGTTATTCAGAAGTTTCACAAGTGGTGGGCATCAAAACCATTCATCCACTTTTGAAGTCTTTGTTTGAAAGAGGGATTATTCTGTTTCAAGAAGAATTGCGCGAAACGTACACGCCTAAGCTAGAAATGTACTTATCGCTTAGTAAAGATTATTTTGCTGAAAGTGCCATTAAAGATTTGTTTGCTTCTCTTTCGCGAGCAGCAAAACAAGAAGATACCTTAATGCGCTTTTTGGCTTTGGCGGGCAAAAATGTGGAGTCTTTTTCTATTTCTAAAAAGAAGTTCAGCAGCTTAGAAAATGTATCGGCAACAGCTTTACAAGCATTGATGAAACGCGGAGTGATAGTGGAGGAACAAAGAGAAAGTGGAAGATTGTCTTCTCACGATGAAGCGCTATCTGATGCTAAAATACTCAATGAAATTCAGGTACAAGCCGAAAAGGAAATTCAAGAAAATTTTGAAAAGCACGATGTCGTTTTGCTTCATGGAATAACGGGTTCGGGTAAAACAGAAATCTATATTCAGCTTATTCAACAACAAATAGAGCAAGGCAAACAAGTGTTGTATTTGTTGCCAGAAATTGCATTAACTACCCAAATTATTACGCGTTTGCGTAAAGTTTTTGGTGGTGCCGTAGGCATTTACCATTCGCGCTACAGCAATAACGAAAGGGTAGAGGTGTGGAATAAGGTGTTGAGTGGTGAGTACAAAGTGGTGTTGGGTGCACGTTCTTCATTGTTTATGCCTTTTCAAGATTTATCACTCGTCATTATCGATGAGGAGCACGAAGCCAGCTTCAAACAACAAGAACCAGCTCCTCGTTATCATGCGCGCGATATGGCCGTGGTGTTGGCTTCTAAGTTTAAAGCGAAGGTGTTAATGGGTTCTGCAACACCTTCTATAGAATCGTACCACAACGCTATTCAAGGAAAATATGGATTGGTGAAGTTGGATAAAAGACACGGCGGAGTGATGTTGCCCGAGATTTTTTGTGCCGATGTGCAAACAGAAAAAAAGAAGAAATTAATGACGTCTATTTTTTCTTCTTTGTTATTGCAAAACATGGAAACGGCTTTGGAGAATAAAGAACAGGTTATTCTTTTTCAAAATAGAAGGGGCTTTGCGCCAGTGCAGGAGTGCAGTACTTGCGGACATATTCCAAAATGCACCAAGTGTGATGTTAGTTTAACCTACCATAAGTTCACCAATTTATTGAAGTGTCACTATTGCGGATATTCTGAAAAAAAAGGAATCAATTGCAGTGCTTGTGGAAGTGTAGAACTGGAATTGGTGGGTTTTGGTACTCAAAAAATTGAGGAGGATATCAAACAATTTTTCCCAAAAGCGAAGATTGGCAGAATGGATTGGGATACTACACGCACCAAAAATTCATACCAACAAATCATTGCCGATTTTGAAGATAGAAACATCGATATTTTGGTGGGTACTCAAATGATTTCTAAGGGACTCGATTTCGATAATGTGGCATTGGTGGGCGTTTTGAATGCCGATCAAATGTTGAATTTCCCCGATTTTCGTGCGCACGAAAGAGCCTATCAGTTGATGTCGCAAGTGAGTGGTAGAGCAGGTAGAAAAAGTAAAAGAGGTAAGGTGGTGATTCAAACATATAATCCTAACCACAATATTATTCAATATGTGATTGATAGCAATTATGAAGCTTTGTATCACTCAGAAATATTGCAAAGAAGAAATTTGAATTATCCTCCTTTTGTCCGTTTTATCAATTTAACGGTGAAGCATGCAAGTGCTGAATTGCTGAATGCATCGGCCCATTTTTTGGCCGATCATTTAAGAACAGCATTGGTGGGGATGGATGTTTTCGGTCCGGAATTCCCTGCTATATCGCGTATTCGAGGCGAATACATCAAAGAAATTTTAATCAAAGTTCCGCGTACTTTACCTGTAGCCAAAGTGAAAGAAACTATTCAGCACAAAATAGATGTTTTTAATTCTACAGATCCATTTAAGAAGTGCAGAGTAATTGTAGATGTAGATCCTAATTAAAAAAATCGACCGCCTTCTTTCGAAAACGGTCGATTTCCCCTCTTAGCAGTTGTGTTCGCTATCTAATAATTTTAATGCTACTTGTTTCGTTGCCAGAAACGATTTGTAAGAAGTAAACTCCACTCGATAAATCACTGTTTACTTGCATTTTATTACAATTACTGTCTTGAGCAATTAATTTACCCGTGCTATCAAGCAACTTAACGCTATTTACCATACGATTAAGATAAATATGGCTAGAGTTGTGTAAGGGGTTAGGGTAAACTTGTAAAGTGTTTTCAGCGCTTAGCGCAACAATATTGGTTGTAAAACTAACATTTTCAATAGTTCCTGAAATGTTGAATTGAATTCCTATCAATTGCGCTAATGGCAGTGTAGCTCCTGAAGGAACATCCATCATAATTCTGATGTAGTATTTGCCTTCTGCAAGCGTGTTGGTGAAGTTAAGCGTGTTGCTGCTCACTACTTTACTTGTAATTACAACGCCATCAGAATCACAAAGAACCGCTTTAAGATTTAAGCTTTGAATGTAGGCAGAAACTTGTGTTACGGTGATATTCATTGTGCCGCCATAAGTGTAGAAATCGAAAACATCAATATCGTTTTTGTCATTTAAAATTCCTTTAGAAATTAATGCGTTAATAATGCCATCGTTGCCCGAAGCGTTGTATGAAATAGCAGTGCTGTGATCGTCATCATTTCCAAAATCATCTTGGTAAGAAATAGTTCCTTTAACATAAAACTGACCAATTGAACAGTAGTCGTTCCAACCTGTTGTAGGGTCGCCACTTCCAGCGCCATCTATTGAGATATAATAATCTCCAGCAGCTAAGTTGGCATTGTAGCTTACTCCGTTTTTGGTATTGGCATTGTGTGCTGTGTTGATTGTAGTAATCAACACATTGTCGCCGTCGTAAATTTTTACTTCAACATCTAAATTGGTTTTAATGGTGGAAGTAGGTGCAATGGTAAGACTTACGTTTCCTCCACTCGTATAAAAATGAAAAAAATCTAGGTCGTTTCGGTCGTGAATCAAACCTAAGCTTTTAGCGCTATCAATCGTTCCTATATTATTGCTGATGTTTATTCCTAAATCACTTGCTGTTTGGTAGGTGTTACCGTGGTCATCACTTTTGTATCCTGCAACAGACGCAATAATAGCGAGGTCATCTTGAGAAGTATTGTCGGCGTAGGTGTATTCACCTTTACTAAAATGCGAGATAGCCTTACCATAAGCTGAGCCCATGATTGGTGCCCAGTTTGAGTGTCCGCTGTAATAACCCGCAGCTTGCACAGCATCATGAGCAACAGTTCCGTCGTGATTTAACCCAAAGGTGTGTCCGGCCTCATGTGCACCCGCCTCACCAGCATTTTGAGCTCCAAACATTCTATCCACAAACACCCATCCTGTTTTGTATCTCGTATCCGCAAAGTCGAAAACATCTACATAAGCTACACCACCTGCATTAGGATACCAAGCAGAAGTGTTGGTAAAAACCATTCTAATTTTTTTGTTTAGAGGTGCTTTATCATATAAGGCCGAATCGGTGGTTACATTTACATTAAAAGCTGAATAATCTTCTGCTATGATACTCCATGTTTGAAAAATTTCAGTATCGGTATAGTTTGATGCACTTGCGCTCATTGCTGTGCCGTTGTTCCATCCACTACCGCTAGGCAAATTATAGCCATCGAAATCTAAGAAAAGAATTTTATCAGAAGAAGATAAACTGTTGTAAATAGGCACTGCTCCGCCGCCTAAAACTGAAGTTTGATTTACTTTTTGTTTGATTTTTGAACCTGCACTTTGGTCAAGATGGTAATCAACACAAAGAATCTCGTGCACCGAAACTTTTTTTAATTCGACATTGCTGTTGGCGTTGGTGATGTATTTATATGCGATATCATTTGCTTTTGATAAAAGGATGAAGCCGCTGATTTCGTTTTTTTCGTTCGTCTTTATGGCGAATTGAGATCCTTCATATCCTTTTATGGTACCCGAAACCGATGAGCTGTTTAAGTTGAGCACGTTGGTGTTAAGAATTTCACCATTAATATTTAGTTGATTTGGATTGTTGTGTATTGTTTGATGAACTTGCGAAGCTGTTCCAATTATTAATCCGTTTTCTATCCTTTTTCCTGCATTGGCATTGTATACAACAGTTGCAGTAAGTAAAAGAGTAAATATTTTATTCATAATAAATGATTTTACTTTTCGAAGATATCGTCTTTAACTTCGAAAAGAAAAAAATGTTTCCTCTTTTTTTTTGACTTCCTCAAATTATATTTCTCCCTTGTCGATCAAGTACTTAGCTTTATGAATGGCTATGATGGTCATACTGTCGGTTATCTCTCCGTTTAAAACCATTTCGTACACTTTTGAAAAAGGCACTTTTTGAACGGCCAATTGCTCATCTTCATCGGGATGTGATTCATGAAAAGTTAAATCTTGGGCGATGTACAAAATAGCGAATTCATCGCTCACACAATTGCTCATGTGAAACTCTTGAATTTTAGTCCATTTTTTAGCTTCAATTCCTGTTTCTTCAGACAATTCTCTTTTTGCCGATTCTAAAGGAGGAACATCTTTTTTACCACCGCCTTCTGGTATTTCCCAGCTGTATGCACCAACAGGAAATCTCCACTGACCCACCAACCAAGTGTTGTATTCTTCATCCAGAGGTAAAATGCCAATCGCTAAATTTTGAAAATTCACTGTGCTATAATGTGTGGGTGTTCCAGCGGGATTTAATACATCGAATTGATTGATCTTAATCCACGGTGTAGAATGCAATTCTTTTTGCGATAGAATGGTCCACGGGTTTTTATGTTCCGACATTTTTTGCTTTTTTTGGTAAAAATAGGACTTATTTTAAAGACGTGAAGTTTAAAAAAGGAGATAGCGTATTATTTCTCAATGAGAAGATGGAAGGGGTAGTGCAGTCTATTTCTTCACGAGGAATGGTGGTGGTGCTAACCACCGACGGATTTGAGTTTCCGGTGTTGCCCGAACAGTTGGTGCATAAACTTACCGAAGAGCAGATGAAGGAAGAAAAGCCAAAAGAAATTCCAAAACCAAAACCTATTGTAGTTGAAGATGATTTTTCTGATATGCTGTTTATGAAAGAGCAAAATCAAAAGAATATATCTCGACCGCACTCGCATAGAAGAGATGATGTTGAATTAGAAATCGATTTGCATATTGAGCGACTCACCAATAATTATCGTTCTATGTCGAATGCTCAAATAGTGCAATTACAATTAAAGCACACCGAACAAATAATGCGACAAGCTTTTTCAACAGGAATGCACAGAGTTGTAATCATTCATGGAGTAGGAAATGGAACCTTGAAACAAGAAGTAAGAAGTTTTTTAAAACGCTATGAAGGTATTCGCGTGAACGATGCAAGTTTTAAGAAATATGGAAATGGCGCTACTATGGTTTATTTGAAGTAGGTTTTTTTCAAGTACTGGGTTACTAATTAACTTCTCCCTTTTTTAAAGGGAGAGTGCGAAAATGCTTGCGGGAGGGAAGAGGGATTTCTATCCATTCATCGCTTCCTCCCAGCTAATAAAACCTTCTTTCCAACTGTACTCATCTACTTTTATTAGATTAATATGGAAACATTCTATTGGGTGATTTTTAAATCCATTTCTATTCATTAGTTCATCTACGATTTTTTTGCCTTTTCAATAGAAGAAAATATTCCAATGAATTTAATTTCTTCCTGATTATTTATTTCATATGCATGTTCCACTAGATACACTTCAATAATAATTAATTTCCTTGTTGTAAAGTTTTATAAATTAAATCCCTCTTGCCTTTACGCTTCAAGCCTTTGCACACTCTCCCTTTAGGAAAGGGAGAAGGAGATTAGTGATACGCACTTGGAAGGACTTGGCGTGAAAATATCAAAAAAAAGCCCTCCGTCTTTCGACGGAGGGCTTTAATTTTTTGAAGCAGTTACAATTACTTGTTAACTACGCCAGAAAGCTCAGCACCAGCTTTGAACTTAACCACTTTTTTAGCAGCGATTTTGATCTCTTTACCAGTTTGAGGGTTTCTACCTTTTCTAGCGTTTCTTTTCGCTACTGCGAAAGTTCCGAAACCAACTAGAGCAACTCTGTCTCCTTTTTTAAGAGCTTTAGTAGTTGCAGTTACAAAAGCGTCTAACGCTCTTTTTGCATCAGCTTTAGTGATTTTCGCTTCAGCTGCGATTGCTTCGATTAATTCTGCTTTGTTTGCCATGTTATTAAAACATTTAATGGTTAATGAATAAATTGACTATCCGTTGTCAAATATATATGTTCTCTAGGTTTCTCCAAACACGAAGCGCTGAAAAGCCCGAAAATGTTGAAAAATGGGGGATATTGTTAATAACTTGCGTCTAAAACGTACTGAAATCGACCTTTTCAGGGGGTGTGTTAGGGGAATGTGAATGATGGCGCACCTTAAATTAAAATCATTTCACGAAACAGTTAGAAACATTGTATCCTTTCAAGAAGTCGCTTACCAACATCTTGTTTTTACCAGCCAACTGAAGCATCGTTACTTTTATAGCGCCGTTGCCACAGCCTATTAGTAAAGTGTTTTTTTGATCGCTTACTATTTTACCCACCTCAATTTTTTCTTCACTTTTTTCTGCAGCATAAATCTTCATCAGAATCTCTTGATTGTCTTTTTGAAGGTTAGTCCACGCTGCCGGGTAAGGTGATAGTCCGCGTATCTTATTATATATGTTATCTACACTTTCATTCCAATCTATTCTACAAGTTTCTTTAAATATTTTTGGAGCTGGCTTCATGGCTTTCACCAATAAATCTTCTTGATACAAAAGATTGATGTTGTTGGTTTGTATTCTATATACAGTATCTAAAACTACTTTCTTTCCCAAGTCCATTAAAGTGTCGTGCAATTCACCAGCAGTTGTAGTATCGCTCAGCTTAACTTTTTCTTGTAAAATAATGGCGCCTGTATCTATAGTGTCATTTAAGAAGAAGGTAGTAACTCCGCTTTCTTTTTCGCCATTGATCACCGCCCAGTTGATTGGAGCAGCTCCACGATATTGTGGCAACAATGAACCATGTAAATTAATGGTTCCGTTTTTAGGCATGGCCCAAACCACTTTAGGCAACATTCTAAAAGCAACAACAACTCCCAAATCGGCATTTAGGGCTTTTAATTCTTTCAAAAAATTCTCGTCTTTTAAATTGGTAGGCTGTAAAATATTTAATCCTTTTTCTAGAGCATATTTTTTCACTGCCGACATTTGTAATTGGTGGCCGCGCCCCGCTGGTTTATCAGGCGCAGTAATTACCGCCACCACATCATAACCGTTATCTACTAATATTTGCAAAGAGGGAACAGCGAAGTCGGGCGTTCCCATATAAATGATTTTAAAGCTCACTTGTTGTTGTTTTAGGGGGTAAAGATAAATTTATCTTATTAAAGAAAAATGTCCAATGTATTTTTGCTCCTTTCCCCACTCATCTTTGTAATACAACATGTAAGCATAAACTTCCATTGGAGCTTCTCCAGCAGCAGTCTTGCCATCCCATCCTTCGTTAGGAGTGTTGCTGTGAAACATAACATTGCCCCATCTATTGAATATATAGAAGTCGTAACCTTCACTTTGTATAGAAGTACTTTGAATGGTAAACATATCGTTAACGCCATCTCTGTTGGGTGTAAAGGCGTTGGGTGCAAAAACTTTTTGTTGGTAATCGCGCACACAAACTTGCTGTGTTAGAGTGTCGGTGCATCCAAATGTGTTGGTATTGATAAGTGATACATTGTAACAAGCAATCGTGTCGGGAAACATAAAACATTCGTTCTCATTGTTTGAGCTTCCTAAATTATCGAAAATCCATGTGTTGTTGTTGCCTCCCAATTCAGTTACATTTTGAAAACAGAAATAAGGGTAATCTCTGTAGGCATAGGGAGGAGTTGTGTTGAAAAGCACCAGAGGCGTGGCTATTGCTTCGATGGAACCAGTAGTGGTGTCTGTGCATCCGTCGCTAGTAGTAATGATGTACTGCACAGTAGGAGAGCCATACGTTGTATAGGTGTGTGAAGCAGTATCAATAGTTCCACTACTTTCGTTGCCATCGCCAAAAATCCATTTGAATTGATTTGGTTTGGGCGAGGTATTGTCTTTAAAAACAACGCTTAAAGGAATGCATCCCGATGTTTTGTTTACTGTATATTGAGCATTCGGCACAGGTATTTGTTGAATGGTCACAGTGTCGTTTAACGTGCAGCCAGGCGTGCCGCTATCTGTTATTTCAACAATATAAGAACTTGCAGCTTGAGCAACAGTAATAACGGGATTTGCCACAGTAGTGATATTCAAAGCGGTGCTGGGCGACCATAAATAACTGTAGCTGCCAATGGCGCTTGGATTCACATTGAAATTTATCGGAGCCAATGTTGTGCTTTCGCAAATCGTTAAGGTGTCGGGTAAAGTACTCGTAGGAAATCCAAAGACTTTTACAGCAATGGTGGTGTCGTAAGTACAGCCAAAATTATTAATTACTTGATAGGTGTAGCTTTTATTTTCAACGGCGGTGGGTATAGTACAAATCTGGTCGCCATTTGCTGAGGTAGATATGGTGGTGGCGTCGCTGGTCCATGCTGTGGAATCGGGTGCATTGCTATTGAAAGTAGGAGTGAAGGTAATGCCTTGCGGAATAATGGCAGGGTTGAAATTGATATTCCAAGAGCATAAAAAGCCGTTGTCTCTAAAAGCGTTATCTCCTATTTCAAATACCCATTTTCCATTGAGCGGACAGCCCACTAAATTGCTTAGCGGTTCTATGCTTTTGTAATCGCCAACAGGTATGGTTTGTCCATCACTTCCTGCCTGATAGAGAATGCTGTTGGTGGTGGTGGGCGTAAAACAATATTGTCCGCAAGTCCCCATAATTGCATTATTGTCGTCGCCTTTCACAGGAGTACCTAAATATCTTCCTCCGCCAGATCTGTTGTGAAGTAGAGTGCTTTGTCCGTTCGGACAAGTTATTTTCATGTCGATATCCGACAAAAAGGAATGTTCAATATTAACGCATATTCCCTGCAAGTCGTTGATGTTGGTGAGTTTTTGTCCGGGCGTAAAAACATTATAATTCATTTCCGAAATAAATTTAACTCCATTTCCATCGGGTAAAGCCAGTGATCCGCCAGTGTATTGCGGTATAGGTTCCTTGTATGAAGTCCCTGTCACTTGTCCGCTTAAACAAGCTTGCTCGCCTAAACAAATTCTATCATCACCTGTTGTACCAGTAAAATAAGGTCGTGTACTCACCAATACCTTCACCTGTTCTTTATTAATGTTGCTGCATCCCATGGTATTGGTTACACGAAGTTCAACAAGGAGTCCTGTTGGATTAGGAAAAACGCTATTGTAAGCGCTGCCGGTAACAGTATCTTTTTTACTAAACCATTTGTATTCGCTAATGCTTCCTGCGCCAGGGGTAGAGCTGGTGGCGTTGAGGGAGATGTTGTCTCCCGGACAAATTTTTATTACATCAGCGCCACTTATGTCGGCTACAGGAAAAGTACATTTGTTGCCGCAAGCGAGTTTAGCGGCCCAAAAACCATTTACACTGTTGTCGCTGGTGAAATTAAAAGTAAGGCAACCACCAGGGTTTGAAGTAGAGGGAGAGAGCGTGAGTCCGAGTAGATCGTCGTTAGTGAATTTACCTAACAAAGTGGCAGCAGTGTTGGCGCCATCATAAACCCTTAGGGTATCTTTTGCATCGAGGTTAAAAGCATCGAAATTAATTTTAATAGCCACGCCCGAAGTACCATCGCTGCACAAAGTGTAGGTTTTGTTTTCGTTGATCGAGTAGCCCGCACCCGATGTTCCGCCTGAGTCGTAGAAAGAACCCGCACAAGTATTGTCGGTTGCGCCATCGGTGATTACAAAGTTTTGCGCAGCTAAGCATTGAGCCAATAAAAAGCCCAATCCCAACAAAATATACTTGCGCAAAAAAATCATCTTATCAATATTACTTTATTAATAGAACATTCACAACGCACAATGGTTACAATTATTAAGACGCAAGTGTTGAATTGTGTTGCGTGCTATTGTAAAAACAAAGTTTTGAGTATTGGCCGAAGAAAGTTAAATTTAGCCATGCGATTGAAAATTGTTTTATTATTTCTTTTGATGAGTTGCGCTGTAATGGCGCAGTTTATTCCTAATAAGGGGCAGTGGCCGGGGCAGGTGTTGTATCGCTCAGAATTGGCAGGGGGCGCAATGTTTTTCGAAGAAGATCGACTCACCTATAATTTTATTCATCCGAAAGATGCCGAAAAAATGCATGGGCATGCTGCAAGAATAGCCGAGAATGATTCTGTAGTGCGTTACCATGCCTTTCAAATGATTTTTAAGAATTCTAATGAAGGTTGTTTAAAAGAAAGTATTGGCGCATCAGAAGATAAATACAATTACTTTTTGGGTAACGATCCTAAAAAATGGGCATCTAATTTATCCTCCTATCAAAAGGTGAAATACAACAATATTTATCAAGGAGTTGATTTCTTGTTTTATAAGTCAGAGGTGGGGCCCAAATACGATTTTATTGTGCATCCAGGTGCCAACGTATCTGCAATTAAATTGAAGTATGAAGGTGCAGAAAAAGTACATTTAGAAAACAATGAATTGAAAATTAAGTTGTCGTTTACTGAGCTTATCGAACAAATTCCTCTAGCTTACCAAGAAATTGATGGCCGCCAAGTAAGAGTAAGATGTTCATACGCGATAGAGAATGGCGATGTTGTTTTTAAAGTGGGTGATTACGATAAAAGTAAAATTTTGGTGATTGATCCTGTGTTGATTTTTTCTACTTACTCAGGAGCTACCAGCGATAATTTTGGTTACACAGCAACCTACGATGATGACGGTTTTTTGTATGCAGGTAGTTCGGCTTTAGGAGCCGGATACCCAACTACTATTGGGGCTTACGATATTTCATTCAACAGCAATCCGGCAGGAGGTGTTGATCTTGTTTATGATGCTTTTTATGGATGGATCAATGCGGGCTATGTAAACACAGATATTGCAATTACAAAGTATGATACCTCGGGAACCAAAAGAATTTATTCTACCTTTTTAGGTGGAGAGTTGTGCGAAGTTCCGCACAGTTTGGTGGTGAATTCAAAAGGAGAATTGGTGATTTACGGCACAACAGGTTCAAAGAAATTTCCTGTCACATCATCTGCTTACGATACTACATTTGCCGGTGGAGCTAAAGCCAATTTATCACGAGGTATTGATGTGAATTATGTAAATGGTTCAGATATTATTTTATCGGTTTTAAGCACCGATGGAAGTACACTTGTTGGTTCTACTTTTTTTGGTGGAGTGGGGAACGATGGTTTGAATTTGCGATTGAATTACAATTATGCCGATCAAATGAGAGGTGAAGTAATATGCGATCAAAACGATAATGTTATCGTCGTTTCAAATACTTATAGTTCTGGATTGGCTACAGCGGGCGTTTTTCAAAATAATTTGTCGGGTTTGGTTGATGGAATTGTGGCCAAGTTTAGTCCCCATCTTCAAAATTTAACATGGGCATCGTACTTGGGTGGGTCGGTTAGAGAAGCGGTATATTCAGTAGTAATCGACAATAGCGGTGATTTGGTGGTGGCAGGGGGAACAACTTCTAGTGATTTAGCCACCACAGCAGGAGTGGTTTATCCAACTTATCAAGGAGATCCTTCAGATGGTTTTATAGGCAAAATTTCAAATGATGGAACGACTTTGAAAACGCTAACTTATTTCGGTACTTCTGTTTACGATCAAGTGTATTTTGTGAAGGTAGATAAAGCCGATAATATTTTTGTGTATGGTCAAAGTGCCAGCATGGACAGTTCTTTAATAAAAAATGCGGCATATTATTCTGTTAAGAGCGGCATGTTTGTTACAAAGCTTACCAACGATTTAAAAACCATTGTTTGGTCAACTACTTTTGGTTCGGGTACAGGTGAAATCAATTTGAGTCCAACAGCTTTCATGGTAGATTTATGCAGTAAAGTTTATTTAAGTGGCTGGGGGTCGAGTGGTTGGGGTTTTGAATTAATTCCTAATTATTTGTATGATCCTTCAGGTTTTACTGGTCATAATGGAGGGAGAGGAACAACAGGCTTGCCAGTCACTTCAGATGCTTTTCAAAAAACAACCGATGGCAACGATTTTTACATTATGGTTTTAGAAGACGATGCATCTGCTATTTCTTACGCAAGTTTTTTTGGAGGTAATCTTAGTGAAGAGCATGTTGATGGTGGCACGAGTCGTTTCGATAGAAAAGGAAAAATTTATCAGTCGATGTGCGCTGGCTGTGGCGCCAATAGCGATATGCCTATCTATCCAGCCAATGCTGTTTCACCAACGAATAATTCAAACAACTGCAACAATGGTGTATTTAAAATGGATTTTTTAATTCCCAATGTTATCGCAGATTTTAAGTCAATTACCGAATGTGTTTCAGAGAATATTCAATTTAAAAACACCAGCTTGTTGCAGCAAAACACTTCTTTCTTTTGGGATTTTGGTGACGGAGATACATCTACTGCTTTTCAGCCCAATCATACTTACAGCTCGCCAGGCACCTATTTCGTGAAATTAAAACTAAGCGATCCTTCAGCTTGCAATTTAGCCGATAGCGTTGTAAAACAAGTTAAGATTTTAGAATTACCATCAATTGTGTTGCATGACACTGCCGTTTGTACCTCCATCAATGTTCAATTGGGTATTTCACCTTTAGCCGATGCTACGATAACTTACCGCTGGTCGCCAGGAACATTGGTTTCCGATAGCATGATTTCAAATCCAATCACATCGCTTTCTACATCACAACAATTTTCTTTAGAGATAAACAATGGCTATTGTAAAGACACATTACATCAAACTATCAGCATTAGCGATGTGGATTATGTTCTCCCATTATCTCAGTTTTGTAATCAACTCGATTCAAATATTTCATTAACCATTCATAGTTCTAAAGGAAAGATAAATTCGTACTTGTGGGCCACCAATAGTAGCATGTTGCCTCAATTGAATTCCAATGTGAATGATTCTACTTTTCAATATATTTCCAAAAATGGAACAACTAAATTGTATCTTCAATTGACAGATACTTTGGGCTGTATCTATAGCGATTCTTTGTCTTTAATAAAATCACAACCAAAGCAAGAAAGAAATCAAGCGCTTTGTCCGGCTATTAGCACTCCAATTGGATATACACCTTATAGAGGCAACGGTAATGTTTACGATTGGACTCCCGGTGAATGGCTTAGCGATTCTACTATTTCCAATCCTATAGCTTCTCCAACGCAAAGTATTAATTATGTTTTGTTGATAGATGTAGGCGGTGTATGTAAAGATACTTTAGTAGAGAAATTTGTGATTCCCGATATCTCTATTAATGCTAAAGGTGATACTGTTTATTGCAACACTTCGCTAAGCAATAGCGATGCGTGGGTTGATGTTTTAAAGGGAAAAGCCAATCAATTTATTTGGTCTACCAATAGCGCAATATCAGATACTTTAAACAGTGATTTAAGTTCTTCTCAAATATCATTACCAATACTAAATGGCATCAATAAGTTTTATGTTCAAGAACTCGATTCAACAGGTTGTTTAGTGTTAGATAGTGTTTACATTTTGAAAGATGTGTTAGGTGTTGATTTGCCATCGAAACAAATGTTTTGTCAGGAAGATGATTTGTGGGCTACAGCGACTGCATTGCCAATGAGCGACTCTTTGACATACCATTGGTGGGATTCTAATCATGCCTTTTCGTTTCCCGATTCTTCTTCGGTTGCATTGCAAAATGTGCCTGGCATAACCAAAATGTTTGTTGAAGTTACCGATACAGCCAATTGTACCGCAAAAGATTCCATGGAAGTGTATATCTCGGCGTTGACTCAAAGTAGCATTAAAGCTTGGGCCGATAAAGACACCATTTTAAAAGGGAATTCAACCTTTGTTCATGTGTCGCCTAGCAACTATAATTATTTGTGGACTCCCTTCAGCACACTGAATGAATCGACTATGCCAAGTATGTTGGTGTCGCCAATTGTTACTACGCAATATAAGGTTAATGTTATCGATACGGCAGATGCGCTGTGTTCCTATAAAACAGATGTGACCGTTTATGTTTATGATGTTAAATGTGATGAAAACGACGTTTATGTGCCTAACATTTTTACCCCCAACGGTGATGGTAAAAACGATATGTTGTATGTGCGTGGAAACAATATAGTGGAATTGTATTTTACCATTTATGATAGATGGGGAGAGAAAGTGTTTGAAACCACCGACCAAAAAATAGGTTGGGATGGTGTGTTCAAAGGTATGAGCAGCGACCCCGCGGTGTTTGTGTATTATTTAACCGTTAAGTGTCCGGGCGACAAAGAATTCTTTACCAAAGGAAATATTACAGTGATAAGATAGATTCACTTAATTTCAATCTCAGCAATACTGACAATACTTAGCATCGTTGCTGTGCACGTATTCTATTTCTGCAGAAAATAAATTCTCGAAAATCAATACCAATTGTTTCTTGAATGCAAGGCACATTTCTCTATCAGCTTTGTCTTTTTTCTCTACGTTGAGTTCGCATAAGCCTTTGCTCAAGGCTCTAAACGACAATAATCCAGGAGTGATGGAATCTACATCTTTGTTGTTTTCTAAATACAACAAACTGTACCACAGCAATTGCAAAAGCTTGCTTTTCTTTCCGTTTCTTATTGTATCTAAGTTTGATATGGTGAGGTCGCTTTCTCCTACCGAGCCCGTTTTATAATCTACCAAACGAAGCTCATTGCCTATTTTGTCAATTCTGTCGGCAACACCTGTAAGCTTTATTTTTAAAGGTTCTCCGTGCAAATCAATTTCAATTTCACCTTCCATTTTATATTCTAATTTCAAAATAGTAAGCGATTGATTACTTAGTTCTAATTCTTTTAAAGTCGATATTTCGTTTTGTAAAAACTGTTTAATAACATCTCCAGCAACGTTGTAGGTTAAATGATTTTTCCCCACTTGCAGTTCATTTATTTCTTGGGCCTGAAAAGCTTTTTCAAGCAAGTTGTCTACCAATGGAAGCATCAATTCTACATCTTTTACTTGCAAAACTTTACCCACATGATTTTGATACAAATTCTCTAAAACGGTGTGAATGGCTGTACCCAAACTACTGGCTTGTATGTCTTCTTCTACTTCATCCATTTCGCCTAAACCTAAAATGTAGCGGTAGTAAAAATCGCTCTTGCATTCCAAAAATTTATTAATGGCCGATGGCGAAAATCCTCTGGCAGCTCTCTTTTTTAAGCGTTCAATAATATCAGGCGTATTTCCTATAATTGGAGCACTCACTTTCATTTCACTGTTGGGCAACGATGCGAATTCGCTGGTGAAATGTACGTTTTTGTTGAGTGGTGCATATTCCATCTCTAG
The DNA here is from genome assembly GCA_049430665.1 of Flavobacteriales bacterium. Classification (GTDB taxonomy): domain Bacteria; phylum Bacteroidota; class Bacteroidia; order Flavobacteriales_C; genus JAHEZL01. The sequence goes on from JBMTCG010000005.1 coordinate 63,818, forward strand.
CTGACTCAAAAAGCGACTCTTTTCGTTTTGTCCGCCCATATTGTCGCTCGCCGACGTGTACAAAAAGTAAACATTTTTAGCGCGTTGTATCAAGCGGTAAAAGTGATAAGCAAAGATGGCGTCGTTCTCTTGGTAAGTGTGTAAACCAAATTCTTTCTTAATGTCGTGTGGAATAAATGACTGCTGATGTTTGTCTTTAGGTATCACACCTTCGTTCATCGAAAGCAAAACAATGTTCTCAAAATCTAAAGCTCTGCTCTCTAGCATACCCATTATTTGTAAGCCTTGCAGCGGTTCGCCGTAGAAAGAAAGTTTTTCTTGTCGGATGAGTTTAATGAATACTTTTTTAAGTGCCTTCAGCTGCTCTAACTCTGTTAATTCATATTTCTTTTGAAGGTTGTTGAGCTTTTGCAAGAAGGTGTAAAAAGCAAAAAGGTATTCGTTTTCTAAGCTCGATGTTTCGCTGTATTTGTCTTTCAAAAGTGTGATGAGTTGCAGCATGTTTCGCAACAATGTTGCACCATTTTTATTTCCGCTATCAAAAATAAATCGCAATTCTTCGCCCAATATACTCAAGCATTTTTCTACTGTAATGTAAACGCGGTTATTCTTGGTGATATAGTTGTTGAGTTCTATGGTTTTCCTTTTGTCGCCCAACAAAAACTGAATTTTTTCGTGCGCCAAGAAGAGCAGTAAATCTTTGTGGTAAAACACATAATCTTTTGCCGATTTTTTCGCTGTTTCATGCATCACAAACAGTTGCAACAACATAGGGTATAAATCAATTTGCTTGATAGGCAAACCCATGGTGATGTTGGCTGCTTTGGTCTCGTCGGGCAGTTGATTCAACAGCGGAATCAATAAGTTTTCGTCGCCCAATATAACAGCCGAGTTGGGGGAGTTGGCAGGTATTTTAGTTTGTATCAATTCGGCGGCAACGTGGGCTTGTAACACGTTTTGCGGACACCCAATCAAATGTATATTCTTGTTTTCTTTCGACAATAAATCCTCTTTAAAAGAGAAATCGTTGCTCCACGAATTAAGATATTTTCTAAGGAAAAATCCGGCTTCCTGATTTCTATTGTGCAAATAATATTCATCGCTATCCCACAATATTTCAGCCCAACCTGCTTTGATGCTTTTTTGAATTATTTTTTCTTCCGATGGAGTCAAGGCGTTGAGTCCGGCAAAGATAACCTTACTCCATTTCGTATTCTCAAAATCATTGAATTCACTTGCTTTTCGGTAGGCTTGTCCGCTACTCACCAAGTTTTCTTTCGCCAAAGATGTATTCAGCGCCGAGTAATATAATTTTAAGTTTTGCCAAAATCGCAAATACTCTTTTTGAAAATCGCTAATGGGCTGACCGTCCACATTCCAAACCTCCAAAGCTCTTGTTTCATTAATGTAGTTAAAGAACTTTTCGGGATTCACCAAGTGTCGGTCCACCGCATCAAAATCGGCCAAAAGCGCAGGAGCCCAGTTTAAAAAATCGTTGAAATCATCTCTGTCATCGGCAGGGGTAGAGGCAATATATACTTTATAAAAATGCAGTGTTAGTTCAAAAGAAGATACCGTATTGCTGTTGCCCAATTCGCTCATAAAATCATCCATAGAGATGATTTGTGGCGCCCAAATGGTTTTGTTAAACACCTTAGCAATTTCTTTTTTAAGGAACAGTCCGGCGCGTTTGGTAGGCAACACCACACAAATCTTTTCGGTAGATTGAGGGTAATGCTGAAAGATATGTTGCGCTAAGCGATTTAAAAAAGAAATCATTATTTTAGAAAAATAAACCTCAACTAAAGTATGAAATTATGATGAAGCATTTTGTAAAAATATTGTTTGCAACTACACTTGTTGTAAGTTCTTGTTGTACAGGCGAAGGAGGAGGAACTTCGGTGGTAAGCGGAAAGGTGTATCACCATGCTAAGCCAATTGCCAATGCAAAGGTGTATGTTAAATACGATGCTAAAGATTTGCCCTCCACCGATGTTTCTGTGTACAACCAATCGGTAACAGCAGGTGCCGATGCATCTTATAGTTTAAGCGGATTGAAATGTGGCGATTATTATATTTATGCAACAGGTATCGATGATGCTTTAGTAGCGCCCGAAGATGTGGTTACAGGAGGTTTGTATGTTAAAATTGGGAAAGATGGAACTGTGGTAGAGAAAGATGTTTATGTTACTGAGGCGGGGCATGCGCATTAATTCTATTTACAAAAATACATCCACATCCCGTGTTCAAATTCAATGAGCTCTATTTCCTTTTCGTCGTTGCTTGAATTATAAGTTTTGGCTTTATCGAAAACAAAACTTTCTTTGTAAATAGTAGAACTGAAATTACGGAAGAAGAAAAGGTCATCCAATGTATTTACTCTTGAGGAAAGAGTAACTTCTTTTGTCTTTTCTTTTGCCAAGTGCACGCGAATATAAGGCCAGTAAATCCAATACAAATCGCTTGTGTCTTTGGTTATTTCGTTAATTCCTACCGGACAAATACCAATTGTTCTTGTTTCGAATACAAAGCGCTGGTTGTCGGTAAAACAATCTTCTTTGATTTTGTATGCAACTATTTTTGTGTTTTTTAGCTTGATGTCTTTTGATGAAATGGCTTCTTTGAATTCATCATCTTTATAGATTTTTACAGAATCGTTTAAGGGGATTTTTTGCAGCACTTTAAATAAAGCATCATTCTTAAATAGGGCAGGATTGTTTTTACTATCAATGGTTCTCCAAATTCTTTTTGCCCAAACAACATTTTTTTCAGTGATAGGGAAGTAGTCGATATACCCCTTACTGTTGTGCTTTAAGTCATACTTTAATGAAGAGTCTGCTTTCTGATATTTACTTATAAAAGAAAGTGGAGTGGTGTAATCTCGTTGTACCAAAACTTTACCTGTGGTATCCCAAATCGTCCAAATGCCTTTTCTCAAATTGTTGTCGAAATCACCTTCTGCCATCTTCTTTCCATTCTTATAATAAGAGGTATAGTGGCCGTTGAATCTACCATCTGTTTTGTGGTAAATGCATTTAACTTCTTCGTTCTCAAAAGTGAATTCGTTGTTGTTTACAACCAGTGAACTCAGGCTTAAGAATAGGCAAATTGCAAGTACTATTTTCATAAAATGTTTTTGATACAATGAAAAATAACAGAAAGGTTACAATTCTATTTACTCCGCAGGTTCCACCCCAATAGTATCACTTTTTTTAGCCTTACTATTCTTAGGATTTCGAGCATCTAAATTCTGTTTTAAATACCATTTGTTGTTCTTCAAAACAAAACCATCGTAGCTAAAATCGGGGGCATAAAAAGCGTAAGTTCCTTTGTATTTCTCATCGCTTGGCGCCAGGTGATCGAAAACAATCATGCCTAAATCTTTATTGAAGGTAAGCGACATCGATGCTTGGGCCGAATGTTCGTAAATCATTCTCGATTTTAAGGCTTCTGCTTTCACCTTTTTCTTCTTTACGGGCGGTGCATTTTTCTTGGCTTTTACTTTTTTCTTTTTGGCGGGCTCGGCACTTTCTTTAAACACCGTTGCGCCAAACTGAGGTTTGCCATGTAAACCAAAAGTAATGGGTTCTATCACTCTCTTTTTGGTGAGCCAGTCGTTGGCATCGAAACCTAACAAAAGATAGGTGTTGTTGGTTTTTATTTTTTGTGGCACTATTTCGTAATACAAAATGCCATACCAAGTAGAATCGTCGTAAGTGCTAAAAGCAGCAATGTCTTTTTCGTTATCTATTAAAGTGTAAACATACATTTTCTTACTCTTCTTATCGTAATATTGAGTAAAGCCAAAATACCTAAAAATGCCGTCGCTGTTTGGCACCATCCAGGTGATGATGTTGTATTGTAAATCGGGAGTACTTAAGCGAGTGATGTTTTTAAGCTTTTTAAACTCATGCTTAAAAGAAGCAGGTTGTTCTAATGTTTTGTGTAAAAGCTGATGAAATTGGTTGTTCAATGAAAATTTCAATTCATCGTCACCTGCAGCCTCTAACATCTTGGTGGAAATTTGAAGCAATGAATCTTCTAAAACAGAAATTTCTTCTGCCTTAACAACAGTAGCGAAAAATATAAATAAGATGATGAGTATTTTGTTCATGCTTGCAATATAAAGCAAAAACCCCGCTCGTATTGTGGAGCGGGGTAGGTATTTTATTAACAGCGTACTTATTATAAGTGTAAGAAAGCTTTCTTAGCCAATAATATTTCTTCTGATTCTCTGTGTTCTGGATCGTCTACACAGCAGTCAACCGGACAAACAGACGCACACTGAGGCTCGTCGTGGAAACCTTTGCACTCAGTACATTTATCGCTAACGATATAATATACATCACTTGTTTTAGGTTCGTTCGCAGCGTCAGCTTCGTATGAGTTACCTGTTGGTGAAGTTACTGTTCCTTTAATTGAGGTGCCGTCGGATAATCTCCATTCAACACCGCCTTCATAAATTGCATTATTCGGACATTCCGGTTCGCAGGCGCCGCAGTTAATGCATTCTTCTGTGATCATTATAGCCATGAGTCAACAATTATTGTGTTAATTTGTAGGCGAAAATACAAATAGTTTTGAATAAATGAATTTAGATAAAAGAATAAATTCTTTGGTGCAGCTGGGGAAGTCGCTCGAAAGGGTGATAAAATCTCATAAAGGTGAAGCCATTGAATTGAATGAGCAGGAAGAGAAATTCCTTGCTGCTGCTCACTTATCGAAGAGCTACAACGGTTGGTTTTCTATCCAAAGCGTGATGCAATCGGTAGAGGGTATTCAACAGTTTTTACACGAAGAGAACTTAACAACTTTTGCGGCCAAATACGCTGCAG
>JBMTCG010000006.1:0-63863 GCA_049430665.1 Flavobacteriales bacterium
GATGCCGATTACCCGCAACGGGACGAAAAGACCCCGTGAACCTTTACTATAGCTTCACATTGACATTGGGTAATTCATGTGTAGGATAGGTGGGAGACGTTGAGGCTGCATCGCTAGGTGTAGATTAGTCGTCCTTGAAATACCACCCTTGGATTATCTGATGTCTAACCCCTCCGGGGGGACATTGTGTGGTGGGTAGTTTGACTGGGGTGGTCGCCTCCAAAAGAGTAACGGAGGCTCCTAAAGGTACCCTCAGCACGCTTGGTAACCGTGCGTAGAGTGTAATGGCATAAGGGTGCTTGACTGAGAGACCGACAAGTCGATCAGGTAGGAAACTAGAGCATAGTGATCCGGTGGTTCCGCATGGAAGGGCCATCGCTCAAAGGATAAAAGGTACGCCGGGGATAACAGGCTGATCTCCCCCAAGAGCTCACATCGACGGGGGGGTTTGGCACCTCGATGTCGGCTCGTCACATCCTGGGGCTGAAGAAGGTCCCAAGGGTTCGGCTGTTCGCCGATTAAAGTGGCACGCGAGCTGGGTTCAGAACGTCGTGAGACAGTTCGGTCCCTATCTGATGCGGGCGGAGGAAATTTGAATGGACCTGACTCTAGTACGAGAGGACCGAGTTGGACGAACCTCTGGTGTACCTGTTGTGCTGGAAAGTGCATCGCAGGGTAGCTACGTTCGGATGAGATAAGCGCTGAAAGCATCTAAGCACGAAACTCACCATAAGATGAGATTTCCCTTAAGAGTCCTAGAAGATGACTAGGTTGATAGGCTGCAAATGTAAAGATGGTAACATCAAAGTTGAGCAGTACTAATTACTCGTGTCATTCTATCGGCGAAGTAATTTATATTCTTTATATACAAGTTTCTCAATTATATATGTCATGATATTTAAGATTTACGGTGACTTTAGCAGTGGTGTTCACCTCTTCCCATTCCGAACAGAGCAGTTAAGCCCACTAGCGCCAATGGTACTGGAGTAACATCCGGGAGAGTAGGTCGTTGCCGGTCTTTAAAGCTTCATTCGTCGCAAGACGGATGAAGCTTTTTTTTTATCTTCACATTTCATTTTATGTTAGTGAAAAAAAATCCTACAATACTTTTTCTATTCTATCTACTATCTTCTTTCCCTATTTTTGCTCAGCAAAAAGAAAAAGATTCTCTCCAAATTCAATATTTCACATCAACAAATCCTTCTTATCTCCTCAAATCGGATACTTCTTTAAGTAATCTTATTTATTATCAACCGAATTCTTCTTTTAGCAATTTTGCTTTTAATTCGGGGAATATCGGACAAGCATTTGCACCACTATTCATCAATTACAAGAGATCTCAAGAGAATGTCTTTCAGGCGTTTGATGGTTATTTCGTAAAGAGTGATTCTGTTAAATATTATTTTACATCTCGACCTTACACTGAATTTGTTTATACTCAGGGTTTAACCAAGGAGCATTTACCTTCTGTTTTTCATACCCAGAGATTCAATTCTTTAATGGGTGTCACTATCAATTATAGGGTGATTTCTTCTGATGGGACTTATGATAATCAAGAAACTAGGGGACACAATTTCTATTCAACTGTTGACTTTCATACTAAAAATGGAAATTTTTTATCTCTTTTGGATTTTGTATATAATTCTTTGAAAACTAATGAAAATGGAGGTTTGACCTCTGATGATTATGAAGATTTTAGTTCGGGTGACAATAGTAATCGCCTCCTGTTGCGCACTAATTTATCTAGTGCTGTCAATTTGATGAAGCATAAAGGTTTGGCCTGGAAAAATTATTGGTTCTGTTTTGGTAAAAATGATTCGTTATTGTTTAATAAAAATAGATTAGGTCTGTTTAATGAGTTAAATATTACATCATCTTCTTCTCTTTTTAAAATGAAAACGGCATCTGATGTGCTTAGTTTTAACTCTATTTTTATTGATTCAACACAAACACGTGATTCATTATGGTTGAATAGATTGGAAACTTTTGCTGGATTAACCATTGGTCAATGGAATAAGTCGTTTTATATCCCTCAATTTAAATTTGGATATAAACAACAGTGGAATAATGTTAGTGAAATGAATTCCGGTTTTTTTGCTGCTGAACTTTCTAAGACCAAAGACTCAACTTTTGTAAATGTGAATGTTCAATATGGCTTGCTGGGTAGAAGAACCGGGGATATTTTAGCGCAAATACAATTATGCAAGAACTTTAAGGAAAATAATATTTATTCCCTGCAGCTTTCTTATGGAAATGAAAAGCCATCTTTCTTTGACAATTATTTTATTTCTAATCATCATTTATGGAATAATTATTTTAAGAACATAGAACAGTATAATGCGTCTGGAAAGATTTTTATTAATTCATTGAAATTATCTTTAGAAGCTGGATACCAGCACATCAACAACATGGTGTTTTTTGATATTAATTCGGATATTAAACAATTTTCGGAAGGCCAAGATATTGCTTTTGTATCTTTTGTACACCGTTACACTAACAAGTGGTTGCGCAGTAGAACATTTGCAAGATATCAATCGAGTTCCGAATTAATTAGAATCCCGCAGTTATTAGGCCGACAAGAATTAGCCGTTTTAATAAATCATAAAGCAATTCATGCAGAAGTAGGCTTGTTGGGAACTTATGTTTCGAATTTTTATGCTAATGCTTACGACCCATCAATTAGAGATTATTATTTACAGAATAAAAATAATGTTGGAGGATTGATTCTTTTAGATTTTTTTGCATCACTTAGAGTAGGGGCAGCTAAGTTGTATTTTAAAGCTGATCATTTGAATGCTGGTATCTTAGGTTATAATTATGATTTGGTGCCTTTTCATCCACTCACTGACTTAACCTTTAAGTTAGGGATTAAGTGGACATTTTGGAATTAGACCTTATTGTTTAACTTGAAATGGAAAACCTCCGGTTGGGAACCGGAGGTTTTTCGCCTAACTAAACAAAATTCTGGATGTTGGATAAGAATAGTGATACAAATATATGTTCAAAGTGTTCCCAGTCCAAATTTTTAACATAAAAAAATACTGTTTTTCGGAAAATACTGATGTTAATTAAGTCCAATAACCTATAGTTGAATGTTCATTTCTGTTGTACGTAAGTATCTGACCTTCAGTTTGTAAGGGTGAAATAAAATTATTGGTGTAAAGTGCTCCAGTACCTAATCCTTGAGACGTGGTAGTGTTGAAACCCGCGGTCCATTGAGCTATCGCATTTAATCCAATGTTCGACTCTAGAGCAGATGTAATCCACCATCCAATATTTAATTTTTCAGCAGCTTCAATCCATTCCTCACATGCTTTCCATCCACCTAATAAACTCGGTTTTAAGATGATGTATTGTGGATTAATTTCGTCTAATAATTTTTCTTTTGCTTTATGTTGCTGATGAATAATTAATTCTTCATCTAAGGCAATTGGTAAAGGTGTTTTTTTACACAAATCATGCATTGCTTCAGTTTGACCTTGTTGAATTGGTTGTTCGATAGAATGCAATTTATAGTGAGAAAGCTTCTCTAGTTTTTGCAGAGCTTCATTAGTGCTAAATGCTCCGTTTGCATCAACTCTGATCTCTATATCTTTTTCAGAATATTGATCACGGATAGATTTTATTAGAGACAATTCTATTTTGAAATCAATCGCACCAATTTTTAATTTGATACACTTAAATCCTCGTTTTATTTTATCTTCTATTTGTTCAAACATTTCTTGTTTAGAGCCCATCCACACCAATCCGTTAATTACAATTCCTTTTTCTCCGCGAGAAAATGCGTTGTCGAAAAGAATTCTTTTTCCTCCGTTTTGTAAATCTTTATATGCTGTTTCAATTGCAAATCTTATTGAAGGAAATTCATACAACTCAGCATTGATAAAGTCATTGATGTGTTCACAAATATTTTTGAGCTTGTCCTCGAAGTCATTTCTGTCATCAATACTCAATCCTACCAAAGGATTACATTCTCCTATACCGAAAATTTCGGGATTTTCCTCATTCCAAATTTTTACGATCCATATTTTCTTGTGTGTTAAAATGCCCCGTGAGGTGCCACTTGGTTTCTTGAATTCAAGTTGATATGGAAAGAAGCTCGCTTTAATCATAATAGATTTCCTACGCCCAATAATATGGCAAATAGAAGAGTTGATAGTGCAATCTTTTTTAATTCAGGATCCAATTCTTTGGGGTCATCATAAGTGAAGACTTTCTTCAAATTTAAAATATGGATAGGTATAACCAACGCGAAGAGGAATTGAAGGGGGGATTGGAAATTAGTTAGAACAAAACCGATTGCTGCGTACGTTGCGAAACTCAATAAAAAAAGATGGTATAATTTACTTTTTTGTTTTCCCAAAATTACTGGAATCGTTTTTTTTCCAACTTCTGCGTCACCAATTCTGTCGCGCATATTGTTTAGGTTGAGTACTGCGGCACTTAAAAAACCAATTGAACAAGCAGGAAAAATCAGACGCCAGTGCAACGTATGATTAAAAAGGTAATATGAGCCAAAAATTCCCACTATTCCAAAAAAAAGAAACACAAATAAATCACCAAACCCCCTGTATCCATATGGGTTTTTTCCTGCAGTATATTTAATTGCTGCTGCAATGGCCGCTAGCCCTAAGCCTAAAAAAACAAGTCCTTGCATTGCATCTTTTAAAGAGATGTAAATTAGTGTAATCCCCGAAAGAAGAGATAGAATGACAAATATGACGATCGCTTTCTTCATTTGGGCCGGACTAACAGCACCCGACTGCACTGCGCGCATTGGACCAACGCGTTGGGCATTATCGGCTCCATTTTGAGTGTCACCGTAATCGTTGGCTAGGTTTGATAAAATTTGAAGAAAAATTGTTGTTAAAGCTGCTAAAATGAAAATCGGCCACTGAAAAAAACCATCGGCTTTAGCCAAAAAGGCACTTAATACGATACACGATAAAGCCAGAGGTAAAGTCCTTAATCTAAATGCCTGTAACCAATTTTTCATTTTTTATAAATGTAATTAAGTATAGAGTCAGCAATAAATGATCTGTAATGCGATGTTTCGTAATAATTTTTATAGGTTGATGTTAATTCGTTGCAGCCAGAAAAATCATAAAGATTATCACCAAATAGATTTTGCAATGTTTCTTTATCTTCAGGAGAAAGTTTTCTTTGATCGTACAAAGGACTGATAACTACTTTGAAATTAGTAGAATCAGATTTTAAAATTGCAAGTATATCTTCTAGCATTTTTTTTTGCGAAGGCTTTATTCTAATTTGGCTATCTGTCGTTTCACCTTTTCTAGGATAGAATATTCTGCTTCTATTTTCGTAGTAATGTTTTTCATTTTTTTTAAGCTCATCTTCGATGCTTGTTGTTATCATTTCATTTGTAATGCCATCGATAGAATATTTTTCTTTCTCAAGATAACCAACCATTGAATTATCGAATTGATTGGTTATTTTATATCTGTAATAATGGTAAAGAAAGTCCTTGTTAAAGTATCCTCTTAGAAAGATGTAGTGAAATCTGTACCAGCTTTCTTTTGAAACTAGAGGATGTTTAAGGAATAGAAAATCTATATGATTTACATCTAAATTGAAAGTGATGTCTCTGCAAATTACAATTAATGCGTTGTCTATTTTTATATTGTTTTCTTTAAGGAAAAGAAATTTTTTCCAGATCCCAAAGATTGATTCTGCAGATGCATCAAATGTAAATGCTTTATCTTTATCTTTTAAATGTTTTTGCCAGGAACTAGGACGAAAAGCTAATGCCCGAGAACTTCCAAAAATAAATGAATTGTATTTGTGATTTTCTTTGTTTCTTAAGAGCATTTCTGTGCTAACATAGTCTCTATTTAAGCCGCATTCTCTTTTTGAAAAATCCTCGTAATTGTAAATTATTTTGAAAGGATCGAGTAGAATATAGCCAAGCAATAAAAGAAGAAAGATTACTATTGCTGGCGTTACGAAATAAAAAATTGTTTTTAAAAAGTGTTTCATTCTTAAAACTGAAAATAAATAAACTGTTGTTCTTGTCCTGAATACATAAGTATTAAAAAGATTAGTAGGTAATAGAACAACCATCTAACTGGTCGATTAAATCGATTTGATATGCTTGCAATAGCAAAAGTATTTTCTCTTCCATGCCATTCAATAAACATAAAAAATAACACTAGTACAAATACAGAAACAGGAAAAATCTGAGGCTTTGAGAAAAGGGACGAAGAAAAAATTGTAGAAATATAATCAAATGAGTGTTCAACATTGTTTGCCCTAAAAAATATCCATGCAAATACTGTTAGTGAAAATGTTATAGCAATCTGACTTACTTCTTTTGCGGTGGGTAGAAATTTCCCTTGAGCAACAATTTCCAAGTTGTTTCTATTTCTTTTCAAAATCAATAAGGGCATAAAGTAGAGTGCATTCAAAGTTCCCCAAATCAAAAAAGTCCAATTTGCCCCGTGCCAAAATCCACTTAGTATAAAAATGATAAAAGTGTTTCTAATAGATACTTTTAAACCGTTCTTACTTCCACCTAAAGGGAAGTAAACATAATCCCTAAACCATCCAGATAGAGAAATGTGCCAGCGTCTCCAAAATTCTGCTATATCTCTAGAAAAATAAGGAAATGCAAAATTTCTTAACAATTCAAAACCGAACAATCGAGCAACACCCAAAGCAATATCCGAGTAGCCAGAAAAATCGCCATAAATTTGAAAAGTGAATAATAATGCACCAATAACTAATGTACTACCATTGTAGTCGGCTGAGTTATTGAAAATCATATTGGCGTATTCAGCGCAGCTGTCGGCAATCACTACCTTTTTAAATAATCCCCACAATATTTGTCTTAATCCATCAATAGCTTTTGTCGTATCGAAATCTCTTGGGTTTTGCACTTGGGGCAACAAGTGATTTGCCCTTTCAATGGGGCCGGCAACAAGTAAAGGAAAGAAAGATACAAATACAGAGTAATCTACAATGTTTTTTGTGGGCTTGTAGTCCTTGTAGTAAATATCGAAGACATAAGACAAACCATGAAATGTGTAGAACGAAATACCTACAGGCAAAATGACTTTGATTGTAAAGGCATCTGGTGTAAGTCCTATCGATGTGAAAAGCGAAGAGAATGAGTCGATGAAGAAGTTATAATACTTGAAGAAAAATAAAAAACCCAAATTAACTCCTACGCTAATGAACAGCCACATCTTTTTTTTCTGTTTACTATTGGCCTCGTGAATTTTGAGGCCAGTGAAGTAATCCAAAAGAGTTGAAAATGCTAGTAGAAACATGAAGCGAAAATCCCACAGGCCATAAAATAAGTAGCTTGCTGCCAGTATAATTAGGTTTTGTTTTTTTGTGCTATTCTTTGGCAAGAACCAATAGAGCGCAAAAACAATGGGAAGAAATATTGCAAATGACAAAGAGTTAAATAGCATTGTTAATTTACTTAAGTGTTAATGTTCTAAACCAAGGAATATAAATTATCCTAAAATTAATTTTTTTAGCAATAGCAGCATCATCTGGCTCCAATAGATTGATGTCAATGTCTTTACACAGAGTTTTAATTTCTTTGTTTGTCACCGATTTATCATTGTAGTAAATATTCAAGAAATTGTAGATTCTGTTTTCTAAAGAGCTTTTTACGTCATTCACTTCAAATTTAAAAGGAAGTGAAATGGTATAGTTTTTTACAATTTGATTTTTAGCGATGATGTTTTCAATTTTATCTGCATTCTTTTTGTCGCCAACGCATAAGGCCAATTGATGAAAAATAGAAGAAGTATCTCCGTGAAATTTATCTAGTTGAGAACCGGTTTTTGATGCTTCATGAATTCTGTAGTGTGATACAATATCTGGAATTACTTTAATTCCTTTGTGGCCTTTCATCAACAAAATTTTAATGTACATCTCGGTGTCCATGCCGTAATGTTGCTCTTCGGTAACCTGTCCCACCTTTTTTACATCCTCTAAAAGAAGGTAGCACGACGGCTGCCAAAAGTTGATTCGTGAAATGGTTTTACCTAGAGAATCAAATTCTTTGGTGACAATTTCACTTTCTTCACCTGTATTTACGTTATGAATTTTGGTGGTGCCTACAATAATATTTGCGCCAGTTTCCAAATAGGTTTGTGCAATTTTATGCAGTGCTCCAGGTTCTAAATAATCATCTGAATTGAGCCAATTGAACAATACTCCTGTACATTTTTCTATTCCTTTATTAATAGCATGACTTTGACCGCGATCTTTCTCGCTTACCCAGTACGTAATGTGCTGGTCGTATTTTTTTAAAATATCAACAGTATTGTCGGTGCTTCCACCATCAATAACGATGTATTCTAAATTCGGATAATTTTGGTTCAATACCGATTGAATGGTTTGTTCAATGTATTGCCCTTGATTATACGACGGAGTGAGTATGCTTATTTTTGGCAGTTGTGTCATTTTATATTGAAGTACGTCATTACTTAGTACGTCATTGCGAGGTACTCCGAAGCAACCTTATGATGGCTATGAGCTTGCTTCGGAGTACCTCGCAATGACGGGTACTTATGGAAACTTAGGGTATTTTTGAAAATCAGGATCGCGTTTTTCCAAGAAAGCTTTTTTACCTTCCTGCGCTTCTTCTGTTAAATAGTAGAGTAGAGTTGCGTTACCCGCCAATTCCATGATGCCGTGTTGTCCGTCTAATTCGGCGTTAAGCGACATTTTAATCATTCTTAAAGCCAGCGGACTTCTCTTCATTATCGTTTTACACCATTCAACAGTAGTGTCTTCCAGTTGAGCCAAAGGAACAACTTTGTTTACCATGCCCATTTTTTCTGCCTCTTCAGCTGTATATTGTTCGCACAAGAACCAAATTTCGCGTGCTTTCTTTTGTCCCACGTGACGAGCTAAATACGATGAACCAAAGCCGCCATCGAAAGAACCTACTTTCGGACCGGTTTGTCCGAAACGCGCATTTTCGCTCGCAATCGTTAAGTCGCACACCACGTGTAAAACGTGTCCGCCACCAATCGCATATCCATTCACCATCGCAATTACTGGTTTAGGCAAAGAGCGAATTTTTTTGTGTAAGTCTAAAACGTTCAATCGCGGAGTGCCATCTTCGCTGATATACCCACCAATTCCTTTTACATTTTGATCTCCGCCCGAACAGAAAGCTTTGTCGCCTGCGCCTGTGAAAATCACCACATTAATATCTGCGCGTTCGCGGCAAATATCCATTGCTTCTAGCATTTCCATGTTTGTCTCCGGACGAAATGCGTTGTATACTTGCGGACGGTTAATCGTAATTTTTGCTATGCCTTCGAAGAATTCAAATTTAATGTCTTCGTATTCTTTAATGGTAGTCCAGTTTCTTGTTGCCATTTTAATTCTTTTTTAAATAATCAAAGTATTGCAATAGTATTTCCGAGTTTTTATCTCCTTGCGTTTTAATCTCCACCACACAGCATTCATTGTAAGTTGGAGCATAAATTTTATCTAAGGTTTTTTGCAGGTTTTTCTCCTCTTTGCAAAGGTAATAATCTACGCCAAAAGCTTTGGCAATAAATTCTGCCGACCAGTTATGTTTGGTTTCGAAGAATTGTTCTAGTTCATCCGTTTGCGACGGACCATCAATAATTCTAAAGATATTTCCACCGCCGTTGTTGATGATGATAATGCGTAAATTCTTAGGTAAATGCTGATTCATCAGCGCATTGCTATCGTAGAAAAATGACAAATCACCGCTAATCACTGTGGTTAATTTTTTCGATGCATAAGCCGCTCCAGCAGCTGTACTGGTTGTTCCGTCAATACCGCTTGTTCCTCTGTTGCTATAGCCAAACAAATTCCTTTTGGCCATGGTGTTGTACAAATTCGAATAGCGAACAGGAGTACTGTTGGCCAACTGAACATCGGTTTTTGTCGGAATATTTTTTAAAATAATATCGAAAGCTTTTAAGTCGCAGAAAGAAATCTTCTCTAAAAATTTAGTGAAGATAGAAGTGAGCTTCCTGTCTTTGCTAATCCACAAATCTCTGTAATCACTTTTGGTGTTGCCCAGCTTTTCAAAGTGCGGTAAAACCTGCTCTGGTGCTACCGGAATAATTTTACTCAAGCATTTGAAAGTATCAACATAATCGTTCGATGCGTTGATGTGCCAGTGAATTTGCGGCTGATTTTTTCTAAAGAAAGCTTTTACCTTAGCCGATACAATCGGTCCGCCAATAGTGATGAGTAAATCGGGCACAAATTCTTTCGCACCTTCATCTTCAATGCTAATGATAACGCGGTCGATGCTGCGGTTGAAATTCTCACCAAATAAATTCGACGTGGTTTCGGTAAGCACCACCACTTTATCTTGTTTGGCTATTTTATTGAGGGAATCGTTAATTTTTTTGTTTGGTTTCAATAAACCTGTGATGATTAAAACCTTCTTTGCTTTTTTCCATTCTTTTTGCAATTCGGCAATCTGATCAGATGGAAGAGAAAGCTGAGTGCTAATGGTTTCAAAAGTATTCTGGGCGTTTGGTTTATATTCCTTGCTTTGATACAAAGGTTCGCGCAAAGGAATATTAATATGAACCGGACCGAACTCAGGAAACTTAGCTGTTTCAATGGCTTCAGAAACAATGCGTGATGCATACCAAAAATCATCGGCATGAGAAGGCTCTTGCGGTAATTGAAAGCTCTTCTTAATATAATTGCTGTAAATATTTTGCTGACGTATGGTTTGTCCGTCCACCTGATCAATCCATTCCATTGGTCTATCGGCAGTAAAAACTACCAAAGGAATCTTTTGATAATAAGCCTCAGCAATAGCCGGAGCGTAATTCAACGCTGCAGTACCACTGGTGCAGGCAATTCCAACAGGTTCGCCCAGTTGCTGAGCCATGCCTAAAGCAAAAAATGCTGCAGCGCGCTCATCAATAATCGAAATACAATTGATTTTCTTGTGCTTGTTAAAAGCGATAGTTAACGGTGCATTGCGCGACCCAGGAGAGATAACAATATTCTTCAATCCCTTGGCGTAGCAGATATCAACCAAATTTTTTATGTGTTCCTTCGAAGTGGACAAGTCTCTTTAATTTGGCGTAAATATAATTAAAGTAGGGGAGGTATGGTAGTGTTGAGTGTTATTTAGATTGGATACGGTATTGTTGACCTGTAGGAAATCTACATGTGCTTTTTGATCGTTACAATGGATTGTCCACTTTGAAATTTGTGATCGGTAGCTATTAGCTCAAATATGCAATTGTTTTGCGTGTATATTGTGCTAGTGTCAGAGCTAAAGTCTCCTTTGCCTCTAGGAAGATCTATGAAATTAATTAACTTTCCATTTCTTATGAATGCTATGACATTCGATACTTCATCATTCGATATTTTTGTGTTTTTTATTTCAGTCAAATCAACTTTGATATTATTCTCTAGTCGGCCGATATTGAAATAAGGTGTTAAAATAACGGCCGTATCCCAAGAAAAATTCGTTAGGGTGTCGAGTCGAAAAATGATTGTAGTGTTTGTCTTACGTGCGTTTTGAGTTAAAATTTCAAATTTACTCTCTAAAACTTTATCTGATTCAAGTTTTGATTCAATTTTACTGGGATTACACGAATTTAAAACTATAATTGAGAAAAAAAGAGTAAGGCCTTTCATGTGAGTAAAAAGTTATTGGAAGCGCTTAATATATTTAGTAAAGTCTCTTTAATTATTTCTCCATATTAGGATCAATCACAACTATCTTCCCATCTCGAGAAACAACCAATTTTCCTCCGTTTTTTTTCTTGCTTTCTAAAAGTTTTTCGTAGGTCTTATCAAGACCTTTTAGAATGTTTTCACGCAGTTCTGTTATTTTTTTACTTTCCTTCATAGTTCGTTTTTATTTTGTTCCATTTCGATTCTTCTTCCACCGTAATTTTTTTAGAACCATTATTTCCTTCTGCTATTCTTGAATATGGGGTGTTTGAGTTGTCAATCATTATCCAATAGTCGCATTTTGGAATAAACAAGTTAAACAAATTTTGCAATCCCTTTTCATATCGCCTTTCTATAACATCTTTAGGAATATTATGTCCGCCCTCATTAACTCTAAAGGAAACCCTTTGTTTAGCAAGTTTGACATCATTAAGCCAAAAAAACAACAACGATACAAAATAGCCATTTTCTTTCGCTTTGTCAATCAAGTTAACATAGCTTTTGGTAGATAAGGTGGTTTCAAAGGCGAAATCTTCTTTTTCAGTGATGAGTTGATTAATTCTTTGCAACATCACTTTTCCAGCTTGTATAGAAACACTTTCGGGGTTGAAGGGAGAGATGCCCTTAGCGATTTCATCTGCATTTACATATTCCTTACAATTCAACATTTCGGGCAAAACAGTAAATGAAGCAGTAGTTTTTCCTGCGCCGTTGGGTCCTGCTATGATATACAAGTTTGGCATGAATCAAAGGTAAGTAATTTAGAGGAATGATTTAATAACCCAACATCCTCGCCATAGTCCCCGCCTTCTTCTCCGACTCTTCCCATTCTTTCACCACCACAGAAGACTTCGTAATTCCTCCACCTACAAATAGCGCGAAGCCTTTGTTGAATTTTTCATTGCTTGAGATTATGAAAATGAAATCTTAAGTGGATAAAGAGTCAATATCTAGTTGTAAATAATTGTAGCTAATTTACAAACTACTTAAAGGAATTTTAAGCGATGCCGAAATGATTGGTTTAGAATAATAATAATTTTCTAAGGTTTCAATCTCGCAAAATTTAATGTAAAGGTAAGTGCCGTCTTGAGAGGCTGTAATAGTGCCTGTTTGGTTGGGGTAAGCGTTGAAAACAGTATAGTAGGAATAATAAGAATTTTTATATTCATATTGAAGTGATACTCTATTTGTACTGTTAATTTGTGATGGTGAGCTCGCCAAGGTATAAGTAGCATTTAAATCGCTTAAATTTCCGTTGAAAAAAATATGTAAATATTGGTTGCTGCAATATCCGCTACTAGAAATGTACATTGAAAGGTAGTTGTTGCTGTAATAATCTGTGCCTGTGCCATTGAAAGAAGTGAAAGTGCTAGTCGAATTCAGACTATTCAAAAAGGTGTTTGTAGCAAAAACAAAAAAGTAAAAGAGTATTGTTGTATTTCATTTATCCATTAACTCCTTTGCTGCCTTTTGTTTATCTGTACACACTCGTTCCAAGTAATTATCTATTTCATAAAATAGTTATGGCCGATGCCAAAAAAGGCAAGGTGGAGCTGGATAATTTTTACACTATGAAAGGTATTAATAGAAGGGCTAAGATGAAATCGAATATATATTACAATTTGTCGGAACTGAGAAAAGAACCAGTGAAGAAAAAGGTTAAAGAATAGCGAGGGATAACGTCCCCGCCTTCTTCTCCGTCTCTTCCCATTCCTTCTCCACCACAGAAGACTTCGTAATTCCTCCGCCCACAAAAAGGGCGATGCCTTTGTTGAATATTTTTCCGCAGCGTAAGTTTACAAAGAAGTGACTATTGCCGTTGGGCGATATTGGTCCGGCAAAACCGCTATAATATTCTCTATCGTGTTTTTCTGTGGAGGCAATCATTTCAAGAGCTTTCGCTTTCGGGAATCCGCCAACGGCCGGAGTAGGATGAAGTCGGTTTATTAATTCGGGTAAGTTGGTGTTTTTGTTGAAAGTGCCACGAATATTAGCTCTAATGTGGTAAAGGTTTCCTGCTTTTATGGTTTCTGGAGCATCGGCCTCTAGGCTATCTAAATCGTGTAGGTTTTGGGTAAGAAAATGAGTCACCACCATTTGCTCTTCCATTTCTTTGTTGCTCCAGTTTTCGCCTTCGCTAATGGTGCCTGCTAATGCGGTGGTTTCTAAAATATTTTCGTGTAGGGCAACAAATTTTTCCGGACTAGCACCCAGCCACAAACCAGCAGAGGGAGAGAAGTACAAGTAAACGTAAGCTTCTTTGTATTTCTCTAAAAGCTGAGTGAAAATTGAATGAATATTGAGTCGCTCTTTCTCTACCAATTTAATGCGCGATAAAATCGCCTTCTTCATTCTTTTGTGCGCAAATTCTTCTTGAAATAAATCGAACTGACTTTTGTATTCTTCGAAGGTGCTAACATGAAGATTGTTTTCTTGCGAAATTTCTTCAGTTTGAATAGAAGTTGATTTAAATGCCGCCAACGACAGTTCTTGTGCGTTGCCTTCTATCAACTCAATGTTGTGTTTTGAAGCATCAAAAGGATGAAAAAGAAATCCGCACGTATCTAAAGAAAATTGAGGCAGAACTTGTACTGCATTAGCCTCTAAATAAAAAAGTTTTTCATAGCCCGACAAACGATACAAAACAAAGGGCTTTTGGGCCTTTGCGCGTTCTAAAACGTAAGTATTTAAATCCTCAATTTGCATTTCATTGCAAACCTACATTTTTCTTTGCTTATTTTAGCAAAGAAATGGAAGCAGAAACACGCATATTATTGGTCGACGACGAAGAAAATTTGGTTGATTTGATTCAGCTTAATTTAGATTTAGAAGGCTACAAAGTAAAGGTGGCGCGCGATGGTAAAGAAGCATTAAAGCTTTACAAAGAGCAGCGTTTCAACTTGGTGATTTTAGATATTATGCTACCCTATGTAGATGGATTGCAAGTTTGCGAAACCATTAGATTAACCGATAAACAAATTCCAATATTAATGCTGTCGGCAAAGCATAGCGGACAAGATCGCGTGGCCGGATTAAAGGCAGGAGCCGATGATTATTTGGTAAAACCTTTCAATTTAGAAGAGCTTTTATTGCGTGTTCAAATTTTAGTGAAGCGTTCTGCTCCAGCAAGAAATATTGGATTAATAGAATATTCTTTCGGTGAGAATTACGCCAATTTCGATACCTATGAATTTAAAGGGGTGAACAATCAGCAGGGTGTTTTGTCGGCACGTGAAATGAAATTGCTGAAACTCTTAATTGAGAAGAAAGGTGAAGTTGTTTCTCGCGATTTAATTTTAGAAATGATTTGGGGCGTTGACGTGTATCCATCTACCAGAACGATTGACAATTATCTTCTTAATTTTAGAAAATATTTTGAGCAAGACCCTAAGAATCCAGTATATTTTCATTCGGTGAGAGGGGTGGGGTATAAGTTTAGTGAGTAATACAAAACACACAGAATATGTACAACAACGATTTGCCGCAAGAATTACTTTCTGTTATAGGATCTGAAAAAATTGAATTTGCTACGAAAGCAAAACGCTATCAGTCGCGAACTAAAACAATTACGATGTTCATTTTTGCTTCCTTTTGGTGTGGATTTATAAGTATTTTTGTTGTGGTGTTTTTTGGTCCTTTGTTAATGGGTGAAGAAGTTCATTTCACCAGTAATGGAGAGCCAGTAGTAGGGTCGGTGGAAAATTTGCGACCTATGATCGTTCCAGGTTTGGTCATTGGACTCTTTGTTCTTATTGGAATTGGCTTGATGATAGCCGCTTTTAGGGGTGCGCTAAAAGAAGGAGGTTATTTTGTGGGAACCCCAACTCGTTTTTTAAAATATTCTAATGGTACCATTAATTCATACGATTGGGAGCAATTTTCGGGAAATCTTGAAACAAATTTTAAAAAAGGTGACATCACATTTCAATTGAGAACAGGGAAAATGGTGAGTAGAAAGAATAGGTCAGATCAGTATGTTGCCGATTCAATTGAACTTTCTGGGGTAGATAATGTTGTGGAAATTGAAAGTATCGCTCGCAAGCGAATCAAAGAAAACGACCCAACACCAGTGAATGCTATTAGTGATAATGTTTGATTTTTTCTGATAGCGGCTAGCTGAACCCCCTTAAGCTATTACACCCGAACCTACTAGCACATTGCCATCATACCACGCTGCGAACTGTCCGGATGCAACAGCACGCTGCGCTTCTTCAAAATGAATGTACATTCCATCTTCTTTTTGCTGAAGCGTTGCAGGAGTAAGGTCTTGGCGGTAACGAATGCGCACCATGTATTTTCTTTCTTCGCCGCTATTCATTTTATGAGAAGGGTTGATCCAATGCACATCGTTGTTCTCAACTTTTAAATTCGAGCGAAACAAGCCTGGGTGATTTTCGCCCTGACCGAGATAAATGATGTTTTTTTCGGTATCGGTTTTAATTACAAATAAAGGTAGAATTGAACCTCCTATGCCAATTCCTTTGCGCTGACCGATAGTATAGAAATGTGCTCCATCGTGCTCGCCTTTGTAGATGCCGTCTTTCTCTTCGTACTCGTAATTCGTAAATCTGTTTGCTTCGTCGCTCACACTGTATGCTGTGAAATTCTCAGGAATTTCATAGGCTTTTCCTTTTTTAGCTTTTAACTTTTGCTGTAAAAACTCAGGCAATTTTACTTTACCAATAAAACACAATCCTTGCGAATCTTTTTTGTTGGCCGTGATTAAATCTTGTTCTTCGGCAATCTTGCGAACTTCTGGTTTTAGAAGGTGTCCGATGGGGAATAATGCTTTCGACAATTGTTCTTCGCTAATCTGACACAAGAAATAACTTTGGTCTTTGTTGGGGTCGGCACCTGCCACTAGTTTGTAATGCGTAACTCCATTTTCAATGTATTCTTCGCGCTGGCAGTAATGACCGGTTGCCACAAAATCGGCATTGAGTTCTAATGCCTTTTTTAAGAAGACATCGAACTTAATTTCGCGGTTACACAATACATCAGGATTGGGTGTTCTGCCTGCTTCATATTCTTTGAACATGCAATCTACAATGCGTTCAAAGTATTCTTTGCTAAAATCTATGGTATGAAATGGAATGCCTAGTTTGTTGGCTACTAGAAGGGCATCGGTGCTGTCTTCTAACCACGGACAATCATTGCTTATAGTCACCGATTCGTCGTGCCAGTTTTTCATGAAAATACCAATCACCTCGTGACCTTCTTTTTTAAGAAGATGCGCTGCTACACTGGAGTCTACGCCTCCCGACATTCCTACAACTATTCGAGCCATGGAGCAAAGATAAACATTCCTTATATTTGCGCAATGTCGGAAGTCACCGGAAAAGCCATAGATTTTGGATTGCTCAAGAGGGTGTTGAAGTATTCGCGCCCTTATCGTGGTGTATTTATTTTTACAGCCATTATTACTATTTTTCTCGCGTTTTTAGCGCCTTATAGAATTATCTTGATTCAACAAGGATTGGATGAATTTGTTAAAAAAGGTGATGCGTCGGGTTTGCAGCATTTGATGTATGTGACGATTGGCGTGGTTTTGTTGCACGCGGTGATTCAGTTTTTTCAATCTTATTTTACTTCTTGGTTGGGGCAGCATGTGGTATTGGATATTAGAAAAGAGTTGTTCGCCAAAGTGCTGAATTTTAAAACAAAATTCTTCGATAATACGCCAGTGGGCGCACTAGTAACCAGAGTCACTTCAGATATTCAAGCCATTGCCGAAATTTTTTCAGATGGTGTTTTAATGATAACCAGCGATATTATTCAGTTGTTGGTAGCCTTGGTTTTTATGTTTGCAATGGATCCTTACATGGCTTTATTCACTTTGATTCCTATTCCTATTTTGTTGTGGTGCACCAGCGTGTTTTCTAAAATCATTAAAAAAGCATTTTCAGAGGTGCGCGGAGAAGTGGCGCGTATCAACACTTTTATACAAGAACATGTAACGGGAATGAGCATTGTGCAGATGTTCAATCGCGAGAAAGTGGAGATGAATAAATTCGATGATATCAACAAAGCGCATTCAAAAGGATGGATCAAAACCATTTGGGCCAACTCTATATTTTTTCCTTTGGTGGAGGTGCTTTCGGCTTGTTCGCTTTCTTTAATTGTTTGGTACGGTGTGGTGGAAGCGGTGGATTACAACAATGTGAATGTGCCTATTGAAGCCTTCATTATGTACACGTATATGATATACCGTCCGATACGCCAGTTGGCCGATCGTTTCAACTCTTTGCAAATGGGTATGGTGGCGAGCGACAGGGTGTTTAAAATATTAGATAGCGACGAAAATATTAGCGATACTGGTAAAAACGAGAAGGTAGATTTTGAAGGAAATATTCAGTTTAAAGATGTGCACTTTTCTTATGTGGTCGATCATCCTGTGTTGCGTGGAATTAGTTTTGATGTGAAACAAGGTCAGAGCATAGCGCTGGTAGGAGCAACAGGTGCAGGTAAAACATCTATCATTAATGTTTTGGGTCGATTTTATGAAATTGAAAGCGGAGAAGTGCTGTTGGAAGGAGTGAACATTAAAGAATTTAAACTCGATTTGTTGCGCAAAAATATCGCGGTGGTCTTGCAAGATGTGTTCTTATTCGACGATACTATTTATGGAAATATCTCTTTGGGCAACGCTGATATCACCAAAGAACAAGTGATCGAGGCGGCGAAGATGATTGGGGTGCATGAATTTATATCGAATCTACCCGGAGGCTACGATTACAGTGTGAGAGAGCGCGGTGCCATGTTGTCGGTGGGGCAGCGCCAATTGTTGGCTTTCCTTCGCGCTTATGTGTACAATCCTAAAGTGTTGATTTTAGATGAAGCAACTTCATCTATCGATACTGAATCGGAAATTTTGATTCAAAAAGCGATATCAAAATTGACAAAAGGTAGAACATCTATTATAATTGCACATAGATTAAGTACTATTAAAAGTTGCGACAATATTATTGTGTTAGATAAAGGATTGATTGTAGAGAGTGGAACGCACGAAGAGTTAATTACGCACAATGGTTACTATAAAAAGTTGTACGATTATCAATTTGCCGATGTGATAGTATGATTCAATTTTCTACAGAAATATTGAAGTTTGGTAAGATGGGTGAAAAATCAGGTTGGACTTACATTGTACTTACCGCAGAACAAGCTCAAATTCTTTCTCCGAAAAACAAAAAATCTTTTAGAGTTAAAGGAACATTGGATGATTATAAAATTAAAAGTGTGGCAACAATGCCCATGGGCGATGGTGAATTTATTTTAGCCATTAACGCCGAAATGCGCAAAGGAACAGGAAAGAAGGAAGGAGATCAATTAAAAGTGAAATTGGAGATTGATAAAGATGTGTATGAATTAGATGTAGATTTAGTAGCTTGTTTAAACGAGGATAAAGATGCCTCGAAAGCTTTTTATGACCTACCTCGTTCACATCAAAATTATTATTCAAAGTGGATTCAAACGGCTAAAACATCTCCTACCAAAGCCAAGCGAATTGCACAAACAATGGAGGCAATGCTTGCAGGAATGACCTTCGCTGAAATGTTAAAATCAAACCGAGAAATAAAATAATATAAATATGAGTATCATTTTATTCGACGACGAAACACACGAAAACCTTAAACCGCTTACGTTGAATAAGTCGGTAAGCGATTTGCGTATTGGTATTTTTACCATCGAAGAAAAGTGGAATAAATACTTAAATGAAATTGATGTCACCATCAATTCATCTTTTTTGCCTGATGAAAAATTAGTGCAACAAATTAAAGATTTGAAAGAAGATGAAGCTTTGTATTTCAATGATGTTTTAATTGCTTTTAAATCGAGTTTATTCTCTAAAAGAATTCAAGTTGATGGAGTTTGTAAAATCAATAATTTGTGGGATTTATTTTTGCTTAATGCATCGGAGATAAAGAAAGATATCCTCTTAATTAAAGAAGAATCAAAAAACATAAAAATCGGACAAGCCGTTGTCTTGAACGAAGATGATGGACCGATTTATATAGGTAATAATGTTACGATAATGGATGGCGCGCTCCTACGCGGACCAATAGCTTTATGCGATGGTGCAGTAGTGAAGATGGGCGCCAAGATTTATGGAGGAACAACCATAGGCGTAAAATGCACTGTTGGCGGAGAAATAAAAAACTCAATATTACAAGGCTATTCCAACAAAGCGCACGATGGTTATTTAGGAAATTCTGTAATTGGTGAGTGGTGTAATTTGGGTGCAGATACCAATTGCTCGAACATGAAAAACACCATGAGTGAAATAAAAGTATGGAATTATAAAGCGAAAGATTTCATCAATAGCGGACAGCAATTTTGTGGAGTATTTATATGCGATTATACTAAAACGGCCATCTCTACAAAACTAAATTCAGGAACATCAATAGGTTTGGGCTGCAATATTTTCCAAGCCGATTTTCCAAATAAATATGTTGCATCTTTTAGCTGGGGAGAAGAGAAGTTTGATTTGGAGGGATTACATAGAATGAATGAGAGGATGAAGGTGTTGAAGAACGAAATCTATACTCAAGAAGAGCGAAATAGAATCGAAGAACTATATAGAATTGTATTTCAGTAAAATGTATGATTGTTAAATCAAAAATATTATTAAATATTCATTTATTGCCGTTATTGGTATTTATCACGTTGACTTATATCACTAATTTATTCATGAATCTCAATAACGCAATAGAGATATTTTGTTTCGTTTTATTCATTTTGTCTTTTGTTCTTTGTTTGAAACGAAGTAATAAAATAAAATTTGTTGGCGCGCTATTGGGGTGTTTAGTGTTCCTTCTTGTAGTGTATGATTTATATCGAATCAATCAATTGATTCTTTTTAAACATTGGACTTTTTTATCGGCTCTAATCATATACATATTAACAGGATGTATTTTAGTTATTAAATATTTTAAACCCGAAGAAAACTCCCAGTAGTTTCAATTTTGTAAATTTAAACAAAAGCAGAAAGTTCTTTGACCTTGTTTTATTTGATAAGGTTTGGAATTCTTGATCAAAGATCGTTTGGTAATCTTTTAATTTACAAATTTGAAAGTACTTGGTTAAAAAATATTTTTCCCATTTTTTACCATCGTAATATCTCTTCCATGATAATCACTCAGTACAAAATAATATTGCTTAAAAAGTAGTGCTTTACAGTTGTCGTCATTTTCAAAAATCAATCTTAGTTCTACTTTCTTTTTATTGATTTCATTCACATTTAATTGAAAGGCGTTGGTTCCACAACCACCTCCATGCTGAAGGGATACAAATAATGTATCGCCTTTTAAGTATGCTTTTTTCAACTGAAAAGGATCAGATAAGGTGTCTTTTGAAACAACAATTTTCCCTTTACGAATTTCGGCATTGGTGGTGAATTGCTCTCCTTTTATAGACGCTATTTTTTTTGAATTACATGCAACAATTAAAAAGGCGAAAGTTAAAATGAGTAAGAAATTTTTCATGTGTAAGTATTTTATTTTTAAAACCCCATGTATCATTAAAATTATAAATTTAATCAATACATGGGGGGGACTAGGTGTTTACTTTTTGATGAATTTAATATTTGTGTTTCCTTGAGCATTGATTGCTTTTAAGAAATAAATGCCTGGTGTTAAATCTTGAGTGTTTATTATTTCACCTTCTGTGTAAATAAATTGAGCTTGAACCTGACCATTCACATTGTAAATCTCTACACTAGTTCCGCTTGAAACACCAGTTAGATGAAGCACATCTTCAACTGGATTTGGATAAATGCTGATGCTTTGAGAATTTGCGGTGCTAACACTGCTTGATAATTGATCTGTATTGCACCCAGTAAAACTAATTGCTGGCAAAACATTTTTACCGTTTACCAAACCATAAACTTGAGTGGTATTTTCATTAAGCACTCTGTAAATAGCAGTTAGATCTGCATAGGTGTTGTTGTAGTATCCACGGTAGGTAATCAATGAGAAATCTTCATTGTCATTATAGATGTAAGTGTTAATGCCAAAGCCGAAAGCATCCTCTTTTTTTATGATTACAGTGGCTGGAAGTTTTATTTTAGTTAAACCTACTGTTGGTTTAAAAGTAAGATTTAGGGTTTTTTCTACATCGTTGATAGAATAAGTGAAATCCATGTGGTAGTCTTCGTTTAAAGCAGGCGTTGGCAATAAAGAAGCAATGTTGAAATAGATGGAGTCAATTATCATTAAGTCACTTTTATTTTCAAAATAATAACCAGTCATTCCAGCTTTAGCAGTGCTAAAAATATTTATACTACCGTCTTTAATGCTTAATAGATTTTCATTTTGATAGCTGAAGAATTCAGAGCAATTTTCTGGTTTTTCATACACCGTGAATTCTTTTACTAATGTGTCTTTGCCAATTGTGTTTTCTACAATTAATCGAAGAGAATAATTGCCAATTGTGTTAAGTGTGAAATCATAGTCTGGAGAGTTCTTAGTATCGATAGGATTTGTATTTCCTTGCATGTAAAGATTCCATGTAAATGAAGTGGGGTTGTTTAACATGGCGCTGCTTGTGCTAACGTTTCGCTCTGTTACATAGGCTTCCTCAATATTAAATTTTGCAAGTGGAGCTCCTCCTAGTATATTAGAAATCCATTGCTCAAAGTAGGGCACACGCGCGTAAATTCCATAATCGGTTCCGCAGCCATTGCCATAGCTAACCAATCCAGCAAGTTTTTTGGTGCCATTTACTGTAACAACTAATGGTCCGCCGCTATCTCCCTGACAAGCATCTTTCCCTAAAACAAATGCAACAAGGTTTTGTGCACTTACATCCGGGTTAGTGGTTAAAGCGTCATCATTGTCAACAATCGGTATGTCAACACTTTGAAGTGCATCGGGAAAGGTAGGGTTCAAATCATCGATATTGCCCCAACCTGAAACGGTAGAAATTACTCCTGGGTTTAATGCTCCATTTGCTTCATCTATTTTTGTAACAAGGGGAATTATTTTCACATTGTTGTTTAAATTCAATTTGTTGCTGAGTTTAATAAGTGCGATATCATTTGAAATTGTGTTGGGATCGAAATCATGCATGAAAATATCAGTAACGGTAATAACTTGCGCATTGATAATGTCACTTTGATTGCTAACACCTGCCATTATTTGAATGTCAGCGGCTGTATTGTTTACTAAACAATGAGCAGCGGTAATAATCCAATCGTCCGCAATAATACTTCCTCCGCAAAAGTGAGAGCTATCTTCAGTACTTTGCAAAGATACTTGATATGGAAATTGAGAGATGTCGCTGTTTTGTCCACCAACAATTTTTGTTTGTCCGAACATCGATTGCGAAAAGAGCGCTAAGGCTAAAATATTTTTTTTCATTTTTTAATTTATTTGTTTGAAGGTGAGATACAGCAACAAAGCAAAAGTTACAAGCTTGAATATTTTTTTATTGAAATTGGGATAGATGCGTTTACAAATAAATTACGAAGAGCTTAATTGCTTTTTACCAAAACTTCCTTTAGCTTTAAATCATGTCAGAAAAAATAACACTGGTTGAATGTCCGCGCGATGCCATGCAAGGTTTGCATGATTTTATACCCACAACGCAAAAAATAGAATATCTCAATTTGCTTTTAAAGGTAGGCTTTGATGTTTTGGATTTTGGGAGTTTTGTTTCTCCCAAAGCTATTCCTCAAATGCAAGATACTGCTGAGGTGCTGGCTAATTTAGATTTGAGTGCAACCAAGAGCAAACTTTTGGCTATCATAGCCAACGAGCGCGGTGCAGAAGATGCCTGTAAGCACAAAGAGATTTCGTATTTAGGTTTTCCTTTTTCCGTTTCAGAACAATTTCAATTGAGAAATACCAATGCTACCCGCGAGCAATCGATGGATAGGGTGAGAGGTATTTTAGATTTGTGCGCTAAACATGATAAGAAGTCGGTGGTGTATTTGTCGATGGCCTTTGGTAATCCTTATGAAGAAGTATGGAATACAGACATTGTTGTTGAATGGGCTATGAAATTAAAAGAAGCAGGAGTGGGGTTGATGGCAGTGTCTGATACCATTGGTACATCTAACAAAGAATCGATCACTGCAGTTTTATCTGCTTTGCAAAATAATTTACCCGACGTTGAATTTGGTGTGCATTTGCACAGTCACCCTTTGCATTGGCAAGAAAAAATAGATGCGGCCTACCTGTCTGGAGTGCGAAGATTTGAAGGAGCTATCAAAGGGTTTGGCGGCTGTCCGATGGCCAAAGACGACCTGGTAGGCAACATGGCTACTGAAAACATTGTACTCTATTTAGAGAACAAAGGCTTGGATTTGGGCATCAATTCCTCTTTGTTTTTACAGGCCCAATCAATGGCTATGAAAATAATGAGCTAAGCGTTTCGTTAGCTTAACCTGATTACCTATTTTTGCGCTATGAATTTGAAACCATACCTCGCCATTTTTATCATCATGCTCGCTTTTTCCTGCGATAGCTTTAAGAAAGTTCAGGAAAGTACGAACTACGAGTACAAGTATGAGATGGCCAAAAAATATTACGACAAAGGAGATTATGAGCATGCTTCTGAGTTGTACAAAGAGTTAATGCAGATTTACCGAGGTACCCAAAAATCGGAATTGATTTTTTACTATTGGGTCTATTGCGATTATCATTTAGAAGATTATCTTTTTGCGGCGCATCAGTTTAGAAGATTTGTGCAGGCTTTTCCTAGAAGTCAGTACGCTGAAGAAATTCAATATATGATAGGCGTTTGCTACATGAAATTTTCGCCTGCCTATTATTTAGATCAAGAGTACACGCACAAAGCTATAGATGAATTTCAATTGTTTTTAGATAAATATCCTAAAGGAACCTACTCGGCACAAGCCAATGAGAGTGTAGATAAATTGCAGGTGAAACTGGAGCAAAAGGGATTTGAAACTGTGAATCTCTACCACAAAATAGGTGAATACAAATCTTGCATTGTTACAGGAGAGGCATTTTGTAACGATTTTCCCGATTCAAAAATGGTAGAGAAAGTGAGATTGATGATGGTGGAAAGTGCTTTCAATTATGCATCACAAAGTATAGAGGAAAAGCAGTTGGAGAGATTTAAGGAAGTGATAGTGCATGCCGATAAATTTATTTCCAAATACCCAGATGCCAAGAAGTTAGAAGATGCCGTAAAATTCAAAAGCAAAAGTATAGATAAACTGAGTGGTATAAAGTACAATTTGCCAAAGTACTATTTTGAAAAGGCCGATTATAAAAAGGCAATGAATGGATTTGAGGAGTTGTTGAAGGCCAATGAGTTTAAGTTGAAGAGAAATGAACTCACGTATTTCCATTTAAAATCGCAGTATTTGTATGCTCAATCGGTGGAAGCTGATAAGAAATCGAATGAATTAGTTGTTTACCGTTCATTGTTCGAAAAGGCGAAAGAGAATGTTGATTTTGCTGCTTCATCGTATTACAGTGAGTTGGAAAGAGATTACCATTCTGCCGAAAAGGCGATAGCTGCGTTGCCTTCTCAAATTGCCGATGAATACTACGATATGTTGAATTTTGAAAAAGCAGCTAAGTACTATTTTGCATATGCAGCGCAAAGTGTAGATAAGGGAGAGCAGCAAAAATATGTTCTTCGCGGATTGGAGTCGAAATTGAAAGAAGCTGAGAAAGCCAATGATTTTGCGAAATTGCAGAAATATGAGGAAACGCTTCAAGCCTATTCTAAATGGGAAGGTGTTTTGGTGGGCTCTGCCTCAGTATCAAAAGGCAAGGCGTTTTACGAACAAGCCCTAGCTGCAAAAAACAGCTATCCATTGGCGCTTTTTCAAGCGCAATACAAGAAGGAGAAGTACTCATGGGTGAAGTTGGAAGCCAAAAAGCAATTAGATGAAGGAAAAGTGGGGGAATTTCAGGATGAAATTGTATATTTGTCGGCTCTTTCTGAATACAAGTCAGCTAAAAAGTCGGAGAAATACGAGCGTAAAGCCCAATACGACAAGGCACTTGAGGTAGTCAAAGAGTTAAAGAAAAGAAGCTTTAAAAAGCCTCAAACTTTACAAAAGTTAGAGGAATTGGAAGCGAAGATGAATGCTAAAATTGAAAAATTAAAGAAGTAAACCATGGATTACAAAAAAACAAAAGCGGCAAGCAGCACTATCACAAGAGACGTTAATGCTTTTACAAATGATGGTAATATCTACGAAGTAATCAATGTATTGGCTAAAAGAGCTAACCAAATTGGTGTTGATTTGAAATCGGAATTAAACCAAAAATTAGAAGAGTTTGCCACAGCTACAGATAGTTTAGAAGAGGTTTTTGAAAACCGTGAACAAATTGAAATCTCTAAATTTTATGAGCGTTTACCTAAACCAGGTTTAATTGCTTCTAAAGAATGGGAAGACGGAGAGATTTACTACAGAAATCCTTCTAAAGAGCAGCCAGCAGCAGAAACAAAAGAAGTATCTAACGACTAATTCATCACTTTTTTGTCTTTTCCATGCTTAAAGGCAAAAAAATATTGATAGGAGTTACCGCAAGTATCGCGGCTTATAAAGTAGCCCAACTTGTCAGAATATTAAAGAAAGAAGAAGCGGAAGTGAAAGTTGTAATGACTCCTTCCGCTTCTGATTTTATTACCCCCGTCACTTTATCAGTTTTATCGGAAAACAAGGTTTTGTCTTCATTTACCAATGAAGAAGGCGTTTGGAACAATCATGTTGATTTAGGTTTGTGGGCCGATGTGATGGTGATTGCACCTGCGAGTGCCAATACCCTTAGTAAGATGGCTCATGGCGCTTGCGATAATTTATTGATGGCCGTTTATCTATCTGCACGATGTAAGGTGTTGTTTGCTCCGGCGATGGATGTAGATATGTATCAGCATCCTGCAACGAAAGAGAATATTGAAAAGCTAAAGACTTTCGGAAATATCATCATTCAGCCAGGTGTAGGTTTGTTGGCCTCGGGTTTAACAGGAGAAGGCAGAATGGCCGAACCCGAAGAGATTGTTGAGCACATTAAAATTCATTTGAGCGCTCAACCTTTGTTGGGTAAAAAAGCATTGGTGACTTCTGGTCCCACTTATGAAGCCATCGATCCAGTTCGTTTTGTAGGCAATCATTCTTCGGGAAAAATGGGTGTTGCCATTGCCGAAGAGTTGGCTAGAAAAGGAGCGGAGGTTACTTTGGTAATCGGACCATCGGATGTTAAAACTATTGTTCCCAATATTCTTAGAATAGATGTTCAGTCGGCACAGCAAATGTTTGAAGCTGCAAGTGCGCATTTTAAGGATACATCGATCGCTGTTTTAGCGGCAGCCGTTGCCGATTATTCGCCTGTGGAAAAAGCAGCGCAAAAGATAAAAAAGAAAGAAAAGCAATTTACTTTACAGCTTCAAAAAACCAAAGATATTTTGGCGCATTTAGGCAGTGTTAAAACTAAGGAGCAAACTGTTGTTGGATTTGCTATGGAAACCGAAAATGAAGAAGCTAATGCGGTGCTAAAGGCCATCAATAAAAATGCCGATTTCATTGTTCTCAATTCTGTGAATCATAATAACGAAGCCTTTGGAAGCGATTACAATACCGTTTCTTTTGTGAATACTAAAGGCAAGTACAAAACGTTTGAGAAGAAGTCGAAAAAAGAAATTGCTTTAGATATTGTTGAAGAAATCATTTTGATAAGTACAAAAAATGAATAAAATAATTTGTTTACTCTTCTTGTTGGTGTCGCCCATAGCTTTTTCCCAAGAGCTAAATTGCACTATAGATATTAATTTTCAGCAAATCACGGGTGCCGATCCTTCGGTGTATCAAAAGATGAAAAAAGACATTTTCGATTTCATGAACAATAGAAAATGGACGAACGATGTGTATGCTTTAGTGGAAAAAATTGAATGCAATTTTTTTATTACAATAAGTAAGGTGGGCGAAGACAATGCGTCGTTTACAGCTAGTTTGCAGGTTCAATCTTCAAGGCCGATATATGGCACCAATTTAAAAGCTGCGATGTTGAGTATTCAAGACGACAATTTTAATTTTACGTATTCTCTCAATCAGGCTTTAGATTACTCAGATAACGAAGCTATTTCTAATCTTACATCGGTGTTGGCTTATTATGCTTACATCATTTTGGCTTACGATTACGATAGTTTTTCTTTAAAAGGAGGAAGTGATTATTTTCAGAAAGCGCAGAATGTTTTGAATAACAATTCGGGACAAGCGGGCTGGAATTCTAACGATGGAAACCAAGGAAGATATTGGTTGATAGAGAATTTGATGAATCCTATTTACGATCCTATTAGAGTATGCAATTACAACTACCATCGATTGGGGATGGATATTATGTCGACCGACCCTGTGAAAGGCCGTCAGGTTATTTTCGATGCCCTAAAATTGTTAGATGCAGTGAATAAAAGAAAACCCAATTCTTATTCGATGAAAGTGTTTTTCGACACTAAAAATCGTGAATTGGTAAGTTTATTTAGTGACGAATCAGTTACAGAAAAACAGCCTGTGGTGGACTATTTATCAAAGCTAGACCCAGGTAACGCCATGCGTTATGCCAAGATTCTAGAGAAAAAATAATCCTATTTCGTTTGTCCGGGAATCACAATTTCCACTTCAGTATCCACTTGTTCTTCGTGTACCACATTTACCCCAGGTAATAAATTTGTAGCAGCAGCTTTGGTTGCAGCGCTCCATTCTGGGTGGTCTTTCACATCCACTCTTTTTAAAGAAGGCATTTTAGCCAAAACAGCAGGTAATTTGGGCATGTAGCGCGTGCCATCGAGGTTTAAATATTTCAGTTTTGTTAATTTCACCAAGCTGTCAGGCAGTGTAGAAAAGGTATTGAAAGACAAGTCTAAACATTCTAAATTGCTAAATTTCATTACATCTGCAGGCAATACTTTTAGCTTTTGCATGGATAAATCTAGGCATGTAATGGTTTCTGGAGTTTTTAAAGCTTCTCGCAAATCGCTGATAGAATAAGGGCATCCGCAATGATCGCTGTTACCCGGCATAAACGCTAAAGAAGTTGATATTGCTGTAATAAGGAGTAAGGCTTTTTTCATAGTAATTGAATTATAGCCTCAAGATAGAAAAAATAATTAAATTATTTTTCCCAAGCACCAATGTCGGGATTGTTGCCATCAAATCTGTCTACGTTGTTAGCATCAAAGCGAAGGAAGAGAAGATTGTTGCTTACAATATTTTTGTCTCCTGCAGTAAGAGCAGGTGAGCTTTCCTTAAGGTGGTAATTGCTTTCAGAATTTTCAAACAAGGGGTCTTGGTTGATTTTACAATTTACAAATTCGGCGCCGCTCGCAGTTACTTTCTCAGGATCGGTTTTTAAAACGCAATGATTGAATAGGTAGTTGAATTGTGCGCCATCTATTTTACTTAAAGAAAGCTCTCCGCTGATATTTCCGTAAACGATGCAATTGTTAAAGGTGGCGGCGATAAGGTCGCGAGGAATATACTGTAAACTTGATGACTGAAACCAGTTGTTAATAAGAAGGGCTGGCGTTTTTCTTTCGCCGTAGTTACTCGACCAATAGTTGCCTATGGTGCAATGATCCATTTGGTAGTCGCCACCAATGGTGAAGGCAGCGCAATAAGTTCCGCAATTGCTAATAGTGGTATTGTAGGCTTTAATGGAGGTTCCTCTGCCGAAGAGTCCGATTTTACTCATGTTTCTAATCCATGTATTTCTCAGTTCCAAAGTGAGATTGCTGCCGTTTAGAGTATCGGCCTGAATGCCTATGGTGCCGTTTTTAATGATAGCAAATGCGATTTTGTTTTTAGTGCTCATTGGCGAAAGGTAAATGCCATTCCATTGTCCGGGAATCTCTTCGTAACTAGGGTCTAATCTATCCCCTTGCATTATTACAGGTTCGTTCAAGGTTCCCTTCACCTCTAAAGTGGCGTTCTTGTTTACGTACAGTGTGCTTCCCCCGTGAAAATGCACTTTAGCACCTTTGCTAATGATGAGTTTAAATCCTTCGTCAACCAAGCCAATGCCGTAAACTACGTGAGGAGTATCGCTATTCCAGGTTTCGTTGCCAATTGCAAAGGCTGAATAACCAGGTTGAGGTTTGTGGAAAATGGCTCTTTGTCCCCAAGCAATTAAATTCACCATTTGAATGTTGGTATTGGTTTCAAAAATAATTTGTTCTTCTACAACATAAGGTGTGTTGGTGTTGGCCGGGTCGATGGTTACTTCAGCAAAAACAAAAATACTATCGTTGGCAGCTATTTCAACATCTTGATGTGATAGGCCAGATACGCCATCTACATTCAAACGGAAAAACGAATTGCTTCCATTTTTTAAAGAAATAGACGATATGTTTATTTTTTTGCTGTGCTTGTTGTGCACAGTGAATCGATGTGTGCTAGAGCCAATGGTGGCAAAAACGGTATCAAAAAAAACAGAGTCGGTAGAGAAAGAAAGTTTATCGGCAGCATCGGTGGTGGCTACATCTCTTCTGCAGGCCCAAATGAGTAATGAACTCGTTAATATTAATACACTGATTTGGAAAACTTTTTTCATTCTCTTACAAATATAAGCTTACATTGTTTAAACTTGAACTAGTAGAGTACGTTTTAATCGCAAATATATTTTTTAGATGATTAGTATCAAGACAGAGTTGTTGGATAAATATCAGTTCGATATTGTGCTGAAATACCCTTTTCATGTGAATGTGGAGAGAGATAAGTATAAGGTGAAGTTGTATTATTTCCTGCCCAGAAATTTATTAATCGACAGATACAATTACAAAGAGGAAGATTTTTTGAAAGATGTGCAAAATATGTTGCATTTTTCCGTTCCACTTATCACTAAAGAGGATTTGGTCAGTAAGGCGGCATTTAGTATTCGACACATTGAAAAGATAATTCATCAATCGGTAGACAATAGAGAAAGCAAAGAGTTGTTGCAGAATTTTGAGTTTACAGTGAAGTTGTTTGTTGTATCTTTTAAAGAATTTGCACAAGATTTTTTAAAAAGAGCGCAAAGTGGAGAGCCTATTGATTATGCTTTGTTTATTAAAGAATTGGAAGAAATTTGGAGTGAGTTTAGAAAATTGAAGGAAGTATTGTACAAATTCAATTTTGTGAAGCACAGGATGAACGTTTTTCATTATGCCGACGAATATATTTGCATTTTTTTACTCTCTTTTTCCTATCAGATGTTGAGGGTGAAGGAGGTTCAGTTACTCAAAGATTTTATTCGTGAAACTTTGGCTTATCAAGAAGCCAATAAGTACGCATCGCTTATAGAACCTGATGGAGAGAATGAAGTGCAGGTGTATAGAATGAATACTTTTAGAAAGTACTTTTTGAACGGACTCTTTCTTCGTCCCCAAGTAAACAGTAAGGAGATTAATAGGGCGAGAGAGTTTTCGTTTGCTATTGGTGCTGCTGTGGCCATGATTTTTGCAACGGGTGTGGCTTTTTATTTTCAGCAGGTGTATGGTCAGATTTCATTCATGTTTTTCTTAGCCTTGGTAGTGGGTTATATTTTTAAAGATAGAATGAAGGAGTGGGTGCGAAATTATGCAGTAGAGAAAATGGTGGGGAAGATGTATGATGTTAAGTATGAGTTGTTTAGTGATAATAAGGTGAAGGTGGGGCACAGAACGCAGCGACTATCGTTCATGAAAGAGGAAGCAGTGCCTGATGAAATTTTAGCTTGCCGACAAAAACACAATATGGTAGAAGTTGAGAGCGAGGGGGTTGGGCAAAACATCATGTTATTTGAAAAACATACCAATTTGTACACAGAAGAGATTGAGCGTATTTTTAATACTATAGGTATCAATGAGGTTACAGATATATTAAGGTTTAATGTTACTGGTTTTACCAAGAATATGGAAGATAACGACCGCGATTTGTACTATTTGTATGATAATAATATAAGAAAAGTACAGGCCGACAGAGTGTATCATATTAACTTGGTAATGCAATTTGAAAGTCCCGACGAGACTGTGTTTAAGCGCTATCGTTTAGTGCTCAATAAAAAGGGAATAAAGAGGGTAGAAGAAATTTTCTTGGATTAAAACTTGGTCAAACCAAAAACTTCACTTATTTTTGTCGCCCATTAAAGAAATTTTTATGAAGAAAGATATCCATCCAGCAGAATACAGAGAAGTAGTGTTTAAAGACATGACGAATGGTGATATGTACTTGACTAAGTCTTGTGCTGCAACTACTGAAACAGTTGAATACGAAGGTAAAACTTACCCAGTATACAAATTAGATATCTCTAGGTCTTCTCACCCTTACTTCACAGGTAAGATGAACTTGGTAGATACAGCTGGTAGAATTGATAAATTCAAAACTAGATATGCTAAACACGCAAAGAAAGCGTAGTAAGTATAAGTATTATATGCAAAAGCTGCTTCTGAAAAGAAGCAGCTTTTTTGTTTTAGCACCTTCTAAGCTAGATTTTTGATTTTGCTAGATTACAATTTTGCAACAATTTCCCTCAATTCATTTAGCATCATGGCTGTAGCACCCCACACCACGTGATTTTGAATATCAAAGTAAGGTGTGTTAAAGTTTAAACCTGCAGCCAGTTTCATTTTCTTCGACTTAATAATATCCTCTCTCAGTAATTCGGAAATTGACAATTCAATGATTTCAGCAACCTCTTTTGGGCCTTTTATAAAATGCGGTTGGGTGTAGCTTACACCTACAAAAGGGTACACTTTGAAATTGCTGGGAGGTATATATAGATCGCTCAATTCTCCTATAATTGTAATGTTGCTTGCAGAAATACCAATTTCTTCCTCCGTTTCACGTAAAGCGGTTTGGGCAAAGTTTTCGTCTTTCTCTTCTCTTTTACCACCAGGAAAAGATATTTGAGCGCTGTGATGACCTTCATATGTTGGTCGTTTGGTTAAAACCAAATGAGGTTGGTTGTTAACAGGGTAAATGAGTAATAGTACACCTGCTGTTTTTGCTTCTTTTTGATTTTTAAATTTGGCATCTACCACTTCGCGATAAGGCGCCATGGAGTATTGTGCTTCCTTTCCTGGAAGCGGTTGCGAAAGAGCTTTGCTTAATTGTATGGTAAATTCTAAAAACATCTTATCTTCGATGGAAAGTCAAAATTATGCTTAAATATTTACTTGTCCTTTTCTTTTTCGGAACATTAACGATTAATGCCCAAGATACCATCAATCTAAATGGGGTGTGGAGAGATTCATCTGGGACTTCCTTCGCCAATTGTTATGCTATTATTACCCAAAAGGGAAGCAAAATAACTTTTAGCCATTACATTGAATTTGATGGTCAGCCTTTTGTAGAATTCGGACAAGGTTCTTTAAAGCGTAGAACGATTAAGTACAAAGTTAAAGTTACCAAGCAAATACCAGGATGGGCTGCCACTGGAGAGCATGAACTTACTTTAAGTGCCGATGGAAAAACATTACGAGGCTTTTATCATGATGGTAAGGGAAATACCGGTCCAATGGTTTTAAAACGCGTTCATTAAGCTTGAAATAAACACTTTATTTTTCTATCTTACCTGTAATGTTTTGCAGGAAGTTACTACTGATTTTATTTAGCATTTTGTTTTTCTTTAGTGCGAATGCGCGCACCATCGATTTGCAAAAAGTAGAAGACGATAGTCTTTTGATGCATGCTGATTTGTCTTATTTTGAAGATGTTTCAGCTACCCTTTTTTTCGAAAAAATTCAACACCAAACATTCGAAGAAGGAAAAACGCAATTTCGATCTGTGCAGAACGTGGAGAGTGCATACTGGGTGAAATTGAATTTTAAAGACGATTCTTTACGCAAATTTATTCTCGAAATTGTTACGCCTCAAACGGAATTGATTGATTTTTATGCGCCAATAAAAAGTGGTGGCTACAACAAAATTTCCACAGGGTACTTAAAAAAATTTGAAGAGCGAGTTTACCTGCACAAGAATTTTGTTTTCGATTTAGAGCATTATTTCGATTATCAAAAACCGTTTTATGTGCGTGTGAAATCTAGCAATAAGGTAGGCTTGTTGTTTAGAATTCGCACGCAGCAAAATTTCTCTCAATATAGTTTGAATGAGTATTTGTTGTTGGGATTGTATTATGGTATTTTGATTGTCTTGGCATTGTATAATTTGATTTTATTCTTCTCTTTAAAGCGCATTGTATATATGTTTTATTCACTAACGGTGCTGTGTGCGGCCTTAATTTCTTCTTCAGATGATGGCTTCGGATTTGCGTATTTGTGGAGCAATCATCCACAATGGAGTCAGGCCTTAGGCTTGTATATTTTACCCGCCGCATTTTTATTGTTTTACACATTATATAGCATTTACTTTTTAGATAAAGTTTTACTGAAGTATAGAAAAGTAATTTTGATGGTGAGTGCTGTTTACTTTTTGTATTTCTTTTCTCAACTGCTTTTTTCATCAGAGAAGTTTTATTTTTCTCAGCTGTATATTCTTCCTTTTCTTACTATTTATTTGGTGTATTTCATGGTGTATTTTAAGGAAAAATATATGCCTGCTAAATTCTTTTTGGCAGGAAATACTTTCGCATTAATTGGTGTGGTTGTTAATCAATTGCGGTTGCTGGAAGTGTTGCCAGGTAATGTTTTTACGTTGTATAGTTTCGATGTGGGCATTTTGTTAGAGTTTATTTCTTTGTCGCTTTCTTTGGGTTATTTGTACAATTTGCAAATTAGAGAAAACGAAAAAGTACAAAGCGAATTGATTGCGGCTCAAGAAGAGAAAATTTTGGTGATTAACGAGAAAAACGCCTTGGCTGAGAAGGTGAATAGAGAGTTGGAAAACAAAGTGCAAGAGCGAACAATTGAGCTGAAGGAAGCCAATGAAAAAATGGCCGAGTTGGTTAAAAAATTAGATGGTATCAACTTAGATTACGATAAAGAAAATTGGGAATTGCGCACTGTTATTCGCGATGAAAAACGGTCGTTGTTGTTTAACGAAACCTTGTCGTTTAAGGAGATTAAGGAGTTGTATCCTACAACAGAATCGTGCTTGTTGTATTTGTCGGAAATGAAATGGAAAGACAAGGAATGGCATTGTGAATGTACCAACGATAAGTATTCGTTGAACCCTAAAAATTACAGTAGAAAATGTTCGCGCTGCGGAAGAATTCATTCGGTAACAGCGGGTTCTATCTTTCATTCTCAAAAGCTGCCCTTGCCTTCGCTTTTTTATATTGCTCATTTGGTTAGTAAACGTGCAGAGATGGATGTGTCGGTGCTAAGTGAAGAACTAGATATAAGCGCCAACAGTTTGTATAAATTCATTAAGAAGTTGAAATAAAGAAAAGAAGAAAGAGGCGGAGATAGTTGGAGTGAGTGGGTTTTTTAATAGGTCACTCTTGCATCAATAGCTTTAAACGAGCCAGTGATTTTTGATTGTTAGGCAGTTTAAATGCGTTTGTAATTTGATTTTTCTCTGAGGCAGTTAAATGCCAGCTCAATGACAGTTTTTTTCCTTTTTTTCTGGTAGGCAATTCAAAATCTACCACATCAATTTCACCATCAAAACATTCAGAGAAATATTGAAGCAATTGGTCGTGATTCATGTCTTGTGTTCTAAACATGTTAGAGTAAATGCTGCCTACAGGCGACATCAATTCGCCCATGAAAGTTTTGGTAGGATTTTCTTCCGCATGAAACTTCTTTTCGTTATCGCGAATTTGAATAATCACAATGCCACTAGTGTTGGTGCTAATCCAGTTTCTAAAGGTGTAAATAAATTTCATGGTAGCCTCTAAACCAAAGTTATCGCGAGCACCTGCATCCATCACTTCAATTACTGGCGAACTTGGTAAATGCGCAACAGGCATAATGAAAGGGAAGGTTGCGCTCATGCGCAAAGCGGTGGTGAATCGAAGATTGTCGGCGTCTTGTTCTTTAAAGAATCTTGAGAATTCCATAGCATCTGTAGTGTGGTTGTTTCTAATATTATTTTTAGGTGATAGGTAAGATAGGTAAGAAATAGGTTGTGAAGAGATAAGAAGCTTTCTGCCATCGTTAATGATGGTAGGCGATACTATCATCATAGGAATCTCTGCATTAGCTTCTGGTTCGCGGTATTCCCAAATTCTTTTGTTGAGCATGTTTTCGGTGTTCTCATTCAAATTGTTTTCGAAGGCGTATCCTCTATCTACGGTGTAGGTATGGCCGTTATCTTCAAAATGACGGAATTTAAAAATAAGGTCGTTCATCGTAACATGAAACGAAAGGTTGTTGAGCATATCTTTGCTCACATTATCGATGTACTTTTGGTCGTAAATGCTTTTCACTTCTCCTTTGTTGGCTCTCAAGTACAACTCGCGCAAATAAGCTGCGCCTACCATTCCACCCGATGAACCTGTGATTAATTCGGTGTGTTTAAGAAGTTCACCATGCAGTGCGCTATCTGCTTTGGAAAGCGCAAAGAAAGTCCACAGTGAAGCGCGCAAGCCTCCCCCAGAACAATTTACAATAACGAGTTTTGGTTTTTGTTTGCTGTGTAGGGCATGCTGACTGTTCTTATCTCTCCATTTATCTAATATGCCAACGGTATGGTTAAAGTCTTCAATATAATTATCTGCATTGATATTGTGCTGTAAAGTCCCGTCTCTAAAATCGGCTTTTGTGGTTTCGTAATTTAAGCCGTAAGCTTTGTTTCCCGAGTTAAAGAAATCGAATTGAGAGAAGTAGTTGAATGCCACAAAGAGCATGATGAGTACAAAGTCGGCCCAACCTCTAAACCAAGAGTGAATGGCCGATGTGAGCATTAAAAATAGGGTGAAAAGCAATATTAAGCTTGCGCCAGCAGGTATGATAAATAATTTAAAAGTGCTTAAAAAACTGAGTAAGATGATGCTGCAAAATACTATGATTTCAAACAATGCGGCATTCAAGTGATTTTGTTGAAACACTTGTTTAAGCATCTTGCTGTCGTAATGGCCGATGTTACGGGCCAAACGAATTTTAAACGGACTACTCAAATAAGTAGAAATGTACCATTCTCTATCTATATTGATGAACTTGTCCCAATCTACTTTTTTGTGCAATACATCTTTAATGGGCTTTTTTGCTTTTTCTTCTGTGTCGGGATATAAATCTATATCGTCTTCATCTTTTTCTTCTTCATGATCGCGTTCTGCCGCTGTATCTATGCCAAACATTTTTTTGATGTCTTTGTTAGTAGAAGAGAAGTAGGCAAAACAAGTAAAAATGTTCACTGTATAGCCAACAATAAACGAAATAACAATAAATGTGATGTAGGGCAAATCTTTACCATTGTCTAAAGAAAAAGTAACAACATTAAAGAGATAAATTAGAATACCTATGATAGGGAAAATTGAGTTGTTTATGCAGTATTTAGTAAATGGTCGGGATAAAGTGGCCAAAAAGGCAAAGCGGTGAGCGTTCATGATATAAGAAGAGATGTTAAAGGCCATTACGAAGCCACCAAAGGAAAATCCCATGATGAAATACGAAAGCCAACTTACTTCGTGAAGGTATTCGGGAGAAAGAAAAAGATATTGAATTCCGTAGTCGTGGGCTATTTTGCCTGTGATTAAACTAATGATTAGCAACCAAAAGATTACAATCATCAAATTGTTTTTAAGGTGTACCCACACCAGCTGAATAGGAAAGAAATAAAACCATCTTTTAAAATAGCGATTTTTAAAAATTGATTTTATTTTACTCATTCTAAAAAGGGATTGATGTGCCCTTTACGCAAAGACGTAGATAAGGTTAGGCTATTGTATTCTTTTTAAAATAGCTGTACAAAAGATGCGTGAAGATAATTATAAGCAAAGGCTCTATAAGTATTCGGTGACGGGCTTCGAAATAAAAAATGCATTGTAAAAATGAAAAGGCTAAGGCGATCATAATCCATTTTATTTGTCGGTTTTTGAAGCTTAAAAACAAAAGGGAAACAACGAAAATTAAGTTAATTAACCTAATGAAGGGAAGTGCCTTTTTAACGAAAGAAGGGTATTCTTTGCCCATGTTGGGCGAATAAAACCAAAAGTTCTTCATTTTTATAGCCAACATATTAAGCACGTGAAGTGGTTCATTTTTCCATTGTGCTTTGTAGCGCTTCATAAAGAAATCGTTTTGCTCTTTAACCGATGATTTGCCTAAAACATTTAAATCTTCAGCACTAAGGGAGCTGTAATAATTTTCACCATTGTTAAGGTAGTTACCTCCTTCAGAATCGTGTAAACTTCCTTTCCACAATATCTTTCCAGAGGTAGAGGTGAGTCCGATAATTTCATCATTCAAATAATTGTGAATTAACCACGGCGACAACATCATTGCTATGCCTAATGCAATGAACGCAGCTTTTTTTATTTCCTTTTTAAAACAAATGAAGACCAATACAATCAATGGAAAAACGATGAATGTACCTCTTGCCAAGATGCACAAGCCCAATACCAATCCTTTCTCTATTAACGCTGTGTTTTTTTCTTTTAAAACAGTTAAGCAGGTGTATAAGCTGAGCACCACGAAAAGAAAATCGTGTGTAAAAGGGTGAACGCATTTTAGCTCGTAGTAAATGAAAGCTGGGTGCAACATTGGAAGGATAGCCAGCAACATCATTTTATTGTCGCTTAAAGTAATCCATTCCCATTTTCTACATTTTTTCAATAAGGAATACAAAAGCAAAGAGGATGAACTCAACAGTATTATATTAAGCAGTGCTGCAGCGATAGGGGCATTGTATATCGAAAAAGTGATGCTAAGAAAAAGGGGGTAAATAGGAAACTGAAAACTATGGTTGAGCGCACCGTCATTCAAATAGAAGAATATGTGGTGTTTGGTGAAGTTTTGCGCTATTTCGTAATCTTCAAAAGTGTTGAATTGGTTGATGAAAAAAAGGGAAACAACCTTTATAATACTTATCGATAAAACAATAGTAAGTAGTTTTTTATTGATGTTTAAGCCCTTAATAGCCATAGCCCCAATGATCGCTGCGTCTTAATCCCAATATCTTGTAATCTTTTTTATCTATAGCCTCTTGCGCCTTTTCGCGATTGATATAAACCGATTTTTTCTTATAGCTTTCTATACCTAATCCGATTTGAAAAAATACGCCACTTACAACTGCTGCAACAAACAATTGTGCCCATATTTTATGTTTTACAAAGAGCCATCTGTAGCAGTAAAATGAGTAAATGAAGGGAAGAGGGAAAAGTATGATGAAAGTGTGTGGCGACGGACCTTTAATAGAAAAGAAAAAGCTGCAAAATAGTAGAATGTAACTTCCTGCCATCGTCCATTTTATTTTCTTCCACGAACTATCGTCGTTCTTTTGAAAAAAGGCAATAATGAAAAAACCTACTTGCGCGATTCCAAAAATATAGAGATATGCGGCAAATGGCGACATCCACCAATGATCCATCACCACTTGTAATCGTTGTTCGGTGGTGCCCCCCAACATGTAAGGTATTTCGTAAGCCGCAAACGACATTAGTTTGGTGAGGATGGGCACTGCATTTTCAAAATTGTTCACTTGAAAAACAAGGTTAGAATCTACTTTACCTGCGCCTGCAGTATCGGGATGAAGTAGGGTAGG
Source organism: Flavobacteriales bacterium (assembly GCA_049430665.1). Taxonomy (GTDB): domain Bacteria; phylum Bacteroidota; class Bacteroidia; order Flavobacteriales_C; genus JAHEZL01. Next base: position 39,221 of record JBMTCG010000006.1, read on the forward strand.
AATCAATGTGCTAATGCCTAGTGCAGCGCCAAGTATGAAATACACGCCATATTTCACAAATGATTTACGATGATTTTTTAACACGTGTAAAAAAGCAAAGCCTGTAAATGGAAGAAGTAAAACCCACGACAAATGTATTTGCATGATACAAGTTATGGCCAAGCCAAATACAAAAAATGATAGACCTTTTTTAATCAATGAATCTTTGTAGAAGTCCATTACTTCTATAAAACACAAGAAGAAAGGAATGGAAAATACAATCACATAAGACGGATTTACTACTCGTGTAGAAAACTGCATCATCCATGGTGTAGTAAGGGTGATCACCCATATTATCCATTTAGGGAAATCGCTAAACCGCTTGCATAAATAGTTTGCAAAGTAAGAGAGTACCGCCAAAGAAAGTAAGCTTAAAAATATAGCGGGTGCTTCGGGTATAGGCAAAATATAAAAGGCAATGCTAACCAATAGGCCTTGCAATGCGCCAGGTATTTGGGTGTTGGTGTACACTACATCCGGACCGTAATACGGCCACGTATCTGTGGTGAAAGATTTTAAACCTATTAAATAAATTTGTTGTTCATCATCGGCCCAAAATTCACTCACTACGCCGTAAGCAATTCTAAGTATGCAGAGTAAAATGATTAAAACAACTAAATATTTTTGCGGAATATTCTTCATTGTTTTAAGATGGATGTGCCCTGCGGACCTTCATTGAACAACAGATCGAGAATGCTGAGGTTAGGCATAAATCCCAACTTATCAGAAAACACTTGCATGTATTCTTCGTGCTTAAATTCTTCGTTTGTTTTGGGATGAATACTCGTTCTAAAATCTACTAAACCAGCGTATTCTTTTTCGTAGCTTTCTGTGGGCGTTAACTTGATATTAAGTTTCATTTTAGCGCAAACCCAATTGTGCAATAAGTTGTTGTACTCTAATAAATACTCGGGTTTGTTAAAAATTAATTTCTCTAACTCCGCTTCGTAATATTCAAAAAACGGCGCAGAACGATAGGCGGTAGTGATAGAACGCCACAGTATCATTTGCCAATTGTCGTTGTAAGAAATCTTTATGTTTTTGGTTGCTGTGCGCTCTCGGTGTCGGCTTTGTAGTGGAATAGAAAGCGTTAACTTTTTATTCGATCCGAAGATACTCAAACGGTTTCTATAGGTTTGTTTAGGAAAATGTTCGTTAATTTCAATTAATGCATCGGGGTGTTTTAGCAATTGAGTGTAGTACTCAATGGGGCCCAAAAATGCAGTAGAAAAAATTGCTGTTGCCATTATTTAGCTGCTTCTTTTTTTGCTTTTTTATTTTTCCAAAGTTTATTAGCCAACCACAACAACACACCGCCAATTAAGAATTCCCATAAATACGAACGAGAAATTCCATCTTTGTTTACGAAGGTGAATAAGCGGTCGAATTGTAAGCCGCCACGTTCGTTATTGTATGACATCCAAATGAAAACTGGAGTGCCTACAATATGGTCATCGGGCACAAAACCCCATGCTCTTGAATCGGCAGAATTATCACGGTTATCACCCATTGCGAAATAATAGTCTTTCTCAAATGTGTACGAGTCAATAAAGCCGTTGTCGTCTCTAAATTCAGGTTTAGTTGAATTTCTATATTCTTTAATGGCCAATTCATCAGGGAAATCGTTTTTCACCAAAGAAGCATCAAAAGCTTTTATTTTTGTAAGGATATCTTGCATCTCTGTATCACAACCTGAAGCAACATAATCTTGCACTGCTTGAATCAACTCGTCTATGTCTTTTTGATTGAGTGAATTTTGTTGTGCATAAAATACATCAGCTAATTTTTGAATCTCAACAGGCAAAGGAAAACCTTGATTGTTGTTCAGTATTCTGTAGCATTCTTCCTGAATGTTGTTGTTGCTTGGAACCGTTTTTAGCTTGTGCAAAAAGAAGTAAGCATCGGCCAATTCTTGCAAGAAATAAACTCTTTTGTTTTCGTAGAATTTAAAAATTCTGCTGTAGGTGTAATAGTTGTTTTCGTTGAGTTTAATGGTGCTTTCTTTTTTAGGAATCCAAAGCGGACCGTAATTCAAATTGCTCCAAATTGGTGTAGAATCATTGCTATGGTGCGTTCCGAAATTTATTTTTCTGTTTTGTCCGTCGAAAACCTCTGCTTGAAATTTAGTAGGATATAGAATTTGCAATTGCTGCACCGCTTGCGTGTCCATGCCCAATCCGCTTTCAGGAAAATCTTCCTTTTTACCGTCAATATATACAAAACCTTGTTTCACTTGAAGTGAATCACCTGGAATACCCACACATCTTTTCACATAATAAGTTTTTTTATCAGTGGGGCGGTAAGGCTCGTAAGGATAATTAAACACTATGATGTCTCTTCTTTCCACATCTTTCAATCCCGGCAATTGAATGCTTGGCAATTGAATCCAATCTAAATATGCGGCAATTTCTAAAACAGGAATGGTTTGTTGCGTGAATGGCACAGCCAATGGCGTAACTGGTGTGCGCGCACCGTAATGAAATTTACTAACGAAAAGGAAGTCGCCTACCATTAAGGTTTTCTCCATAGAAGGCGTTGGAATTTTAAAAGCTTCAATGGTAAATGTTCTAATGATGGTTGCAGCGATAATGGCGAAGAAAATAGCTTCCGACCATTCTCGGGGTTTCGATTTGCTTGTTTTGGTGTAGTCAACCGGACCAACATATGTCACGTTTTCGAAGTAAGCAATGTAGGGAAGGTAGATGAAACCAGCTACAGCGCCAATCAAATGTTCGAACACTTTGCGTTTGCCAAAGAGATTAAGAATTTCAACCGTTAAACCAATGAACAATACAACATTCACCACCGGAATAAAAACCAACAAAAGCCACCACCAAGGCTTATTTACCAACTTTATCCAAACGTGGATGTTGTAGATTGGAATAAACGCTTTCCACGATTGTTCGCCAGCTTTTTTGAATAATCCGGCCAAGCCTACAAAGAAGCTTATGGAAAAGGCAATTAGTAAATAAGTTGTATTCATGTATTAAAATTTCAATAAGTCGTTCATTCCGTAAAATCCGCTTTTCCCTTTCATGAATTCTGCGGCAACAACAGCGCCCAAAGCGAAGCCCTGACGGTTGTGTGCAGTGTGGCGAATGTAGATTTCATCTATTGGGGAATTGTACACAACGGTGTGTGTGCCAGGTATATTCTCTATGCGTTTAGAAAAAATTTCCAGTTCGCTATCCACAGTGCTTGCTTCGTTCACCCATTTGTTTTTGCGCGCATTGTTTTCTATAATTCCTTCGGCCAAAGTAATGGCCGTTCCGCTTGGTGCATCTAATTTTTGGGTGTGGTGTATTTCTTCCATTTCAATAGAATACTCTTTGTAAGGAGCCATCAATTGCGCTAATTTCTTGTTGATTTCGAAAAACACGTTTACACCAATGCTAAAGTTAGAAGCATAGAAAAATCCTTTTCCTTCTTTGGTAGCACTGTTTTTAACTTCTTCTATTTTGTGCAACCACCCAGTAGTGCCTACTACAACAGGAACATTAGCTTCAAAACATTTTTGAATGTTGCTGTAGGCAGTTTCTGGCGTGCTAAATTCAATAGCAGCATCGGCCTTTTTTAAATTATCTATGGTTAAATCCGCAGCGTTATCAACGTTAATTTTAAGCACAATTTCGTGTCCTCGAGATACAGCGATTTTCTCTATCTCTTTACCCATTTTGCCGTAGCCAAGCAATGCAATCTTCATAAGCTAATAAATTCTTAATTGGTGAAAAGAAACAAATATAATATTTAGAGTTGGAAGGGGGGTAAGTTGGAGAGATTTTTAATTTTTTCTCTCCAACTCTCTCATGTTCTCTATTTTCTTTTTGGCCAAGAAACCATTGATATCTTCGAAATGTTCTTTAACACGTTTGTTGCCGAATTCGAATACTTTGGTTACCAAGCCATTTAAGAAATCGCGGTCGTGAGACACCAAAACCAAAGTGCCATCAAAGTCGCGTAAGGCATCTTTTATGATGTCTTTTGTTTTCATGTCGAGGTGATTGGTAGGCTCATCCAGAATCAAGAAATTCACTGGTTCAAGCAATAGTTTGATTAAAGCCAAACGTGTTTTTTCTCCTCCCGACAGCACCTTCACTTTCTTTTGAATATCGTCGCCGCTAAACATGAAGGCGCCCAATAAATCTTTTATTTTTGAACGAATATCGCCCACCGCAATTCTATCTATGGTTTCGAAAATAGTTAATGATTCGTCTAACAACGATGCTTGATTTTGGGCGAAGTATCCAATTTGAGAATTGTGACCTAATTCTAATTTTCCTTCGTACTCTATTTCACCAAGAATGGCTTTAATCATGGTTGATTTACCTTCACCATTTTTACCAACGAATGCTACTTTTTGTCCGCGTTCAATCGTTAAAGAAGCGTCTTTAAATACTACATGGTCTCCATAGCTTTTAGATAATTCACTAACAATTAATGGATAATTTCCAGAACGTTGGGCTGGCGGAAATTTTAATCGCAAAGCAGAGCTGTCTACTTCATCAACTTCTATGATTTCCAGTTTTTCCAGCATCTTTACACGCGATTGTACTTGTAAAGTTTTAGAATAAGTGCCTTTAAAACGATCGATAAATTGCTGTGTGTCGGCAATGAATTTTTGTTGTTCGTCGTATTGTTTTTGTTGTTGTTCTCTTCTTTCTTTTCTAAGTTCGAGGTAGTGAGTGTATTTGGCTTTGTAGTCGTAAATTCTACCCATAGTCACCTCAATAGTTCGGTTGGTGATGTTGTCAACAAATGCTCTATCGTGTGAAATAACAATCACCGCTTTGGCGCTGTTCAACAAGAAGTCTTCCAACCATTGAATCGATTCAATATCCATGTGGTTGGTTGGCTCATCTAATAAGATTAGGTCGGGTTTTTTTAATAATATTTTCGCCAACTCGATACGCATTCTCCATCCACCACTAAATTCGCTGGTTGGACGGCTAAAATCTTCTCGTAAGAAACCCAATCCTTTTAATACTTTTTCTACTTCGGCTTCGTAGTTTACTTCTTCAATCGAGTAGAATTTTTCGCTTAGTTCAGAAACATCTTCAATGATTTTCGCATATTCGTCTGATTCGTAATCGGTGCGAGTTTCCAGCTCTTTGTTTAATCTATCTATTTCTTCCTTCATTTTGAAGACCTCAGCAAAAGCTTTCGATGTTTCATCGAACACCGTGGCGTCGTCTTCGGTAAGCAAATGTTGAGGAAGGTAAGCAATCACCGCTTCTTTGGGCGCCGATACATTTCCTTTTGATGGCTTGCTCACGCCAGCTATAATTTTAAGAAGTGTAGATTTACCTGCACCATTTTTACCCATTAGGGCTATCTTATCGGTATCGTTAACTGAGAAAGAAACATCACTAAACAAGGTTGTTCCGCCAAACTGTACCGCTAAATTGTCTATTGAAATCATTGTAAAAATTTAAGGCGCGAAGATAAGCATAGTGTTTAAATTATTGTTTAATTAATTTAGTTTGTATTGAGCCTTCTTCATTAAAGGCCTGCAAAAAGTAAACGCCCGCTGGAAAGTTTTCACCAACAATAGTGTAAGGTTATGAAGCACTGTTGATGAATTCTTCCATCACTTTTCCTTCCATGTTGGTTATTACCAATCGCGAAATATTTTCGCCGTTGAAATTGATAATGAAGTTATTGTTCGATGGGTTTGGATACACTTGAATCAATGGTTTTTCGATAAGTGAAATAGCGGTTACAGGATTGTAAGTGAATTTTATTTTGTCTAAGTTAACGTCGCCAGCTACAATGGCAACGCGCAAAACATGTGTTCCAGCGTTAGGAATATTGATGTTGTTGAAAGTGGTTGTTTTGTAAACGTCGTAAGAGTTGGTTTTGGTTAAATTCATGTTTGTGCTGATAGCGGTTCCGTCTATAAATAACTTTATTTTACCTAAGCTTGTTTCTGATGCATGTCTAACTTCTATGCTGTAGTTTCCGGCCTGAGTAATATCTACAGTGTATTCCAACCACTCGCCAGTGGTGGTCCATCCTATGTCGTACCCACTACCAACAATTGGTTCCACATCAACATCTTCAAAACGCAATGTGTTGGCTTCGTTGCCTTGGGAATCATCATAGTAAGCGATGTTTTGTCCGCCATTATCGTACTCTTCAAATTCTATTGTTCCAGGAATTGTTGCTGCAATACCATTGTAAGGAGAGCGGTTTAATACTGTAACAGTGGCGCTATCCATTAAAATGTAATTACCACTTTTGGCTATGATTTTATATTCTCCGCTTTCATTTACTTGAATGTTGCTTAAGTTTAAAGTTGATGCAGTCTTTCCCAACATCGCAACATCATTAAAATACCATTGGTAGGTGATATTGTTTGAAGAATAAGCGCCGAAAATTAAATCGAGGTTGTTGCCAGTGAAAGTAGTGGTATCGTTGAGTGCTTTTGAAAGGCAAATAGTGTTGCAGTTTTGTATAGAGATTTTAATATCCCCGTTGTGCGGGTATGCATCAAAATAGAGGTAATTGTTTTCAATTCGAGTTTGGTTTAAAGTGTTTCCATTTTGAGTGATAGTGAAGTTACCAGTTAATCCATCAAGAAAAACTTTTATTGTTACCGGACTCTTTACTTGCAGTGGCTGCAGGTAGTTGGCTACATTAAATGAAGGTGTGTTCCAGCTAATGTTTATTTCTTTGAGGTTTGAGTTGTAAGAGGTGGTAGGCGTGTATTTTAATTTTTGCATTTGATAGGTTAGTACTTCCGATACAGTACCTACCCATAATTCATTGCTGTTCACTTTTGATTTTAAATAGTTGAGGTGATTTCTGTAATCGGCTACAGAAATGTAGCCCCAGCCCGAGCTACCCAAGTTGTGCATCTCTCTGTTTACCCAAGCGTCATTGCTTATTGCGTAGTCGGCCCAATAGTTTAGATTAGCCGCTTTCGTGATTCCGTTTGTTGTTACGGCATTTACTACAACTGCAGATTTAAAAAACCGTCTGCATCTGGGAAAAAGTTATTGTTATCGGCAGCGTCGTAATTTCCTGTTCTCGAGCCTATATAACCTAACGATTTTAAATGATTGTTTGCCGCGTTGTTAAATTGATCGTAAGGAAAAATAAAATAGCGCGGATATCTTCCTGTATTGGTATTGATGAGTGTAGTACTTAAATCTATTTGTGTGGCAAAATCTTCTGTGGCAGGTTCGGCCCATAATCCGTCGGTACACCAGCTAAGTTGAATGGCGCAAGTATGGTTGTGGGTGTGGTTAATGATTTCGTGACCGTAAAGCACCATGTCGGAAGCTTGAGTCCACATTCCTGGGTTGGCTTCACATGATGCCGTGATTGCTCCAAAAGTGAATTTTAATCCTCTGTTTCGGGCAATAGTGTCGGCGTAATCGTTGATGCCTATTACTGCGTTGTCTCCATAATCATCGTGAATAAAAGAATAGGCGCCTGCGGCATCGTTTTTCCAGGTGGTGATGGTGGCGTTCGGACTCTGGCTATAAGCCGTTAAAGATAGGCATGGGCTAATGGTACATAGTAATTTTCTGTTCATAGTGTAGTAGTTAAAGTAGTAGTTCTCCCTGTTATTAAGATAACAATTTTATCTTTGATTTGTTACAATAAAAATTATGGAAAGAAAAATAAAATTGCTTTGGGATTTTAGAGGTCCCGATTCTAAAGGGATTGCAGAACATCATAAAATTCATTTGGGCGAATATGGAGAGAGAGCAAAACTGTCGTTTTACGAGGTGGGTTTTGAAGCGATCACTGAACAGTACCATGTTGCCTACATCACAGTAGAAGAAAAAGACATGAAGTTATTGCGCGATGCTTTGCGTCCGCACAGGGGCGAGTTGGCTTAAAAAAAACGCGGTTTAATTTCCTTTCCCTATTTTTGAAAAAAACAAACATGAAAATTCTTACCATCATAGGCGCTCGTCCGCAATTCGTTAAAGCAGCAGTGCTCAGTCGTGTGTTTTCATCAATGAATGGAGTGGAGGAACTTTTAGTTCACACCGGACAGCATTTCGATGATAAGATGTCGCAAATATTTTTTGATGAAATGGAGATTCCCAAGCCGCATTACAATTTAGAAATCAATAGTTTGGGACATGGCGCAATGACGGGTAGAATGCTGGAAGGTATTGAGGCTTTAATTATTAAAGAAAAACCAAATTGGGTTTTGGTGTATGGCGATACCAATTCTACTTTAGCAGGTGCGTTGGCCGCAAAAAAGATTCATGTTAAAGTGGCTCACGTAGAGGCTGGCTTGCGTAGTTTCAATATGCAAATGCCTGAAGAAATCAATAGAATTTTAACCGATAGAATTAGCGATGTTTTGTACGCTCCTACGCAAACTGCGGTAGACAATTTAAAACGTGAAGGTTTCGATAACTTCCCTTCTCAAATTGTGATGTCGGGTGACGTTATGCAAGATGCAGCTCTTTTTTATGCTCAAAAGGCAGAAGAGAAATCAACATTAGATAAAGCTTTGTTGAAAGGCGATTTCGTTTTATCTACGATACATCGTCAAGAAAATACTGATAACCCAGAGAATTTAAAAGCTATTGTTGCGGCGCTCAATAAAATCAATGAACAAATGCGTGTTGTGTTGCCTTTGCATCCTCGAACACGCAAAATTATCTCTAATCTCAATCTTACTCTCAATGCTTCAGTAATCGATCCTGTTGGTTATTTCGATATGATTCAATTGCTTAAAAATTGTTCATTGGTGATGAGTGATTCGGGCGGTTTGCAAAAGGAAGCTTTCTTCTTTAAAAAACATTGTGTTACTCTGCGAGACCAAACCGAATGGGTGGAGCTAGTGCAAGGCGGATTCAACGTTTTAACTGGTGCTAATGAACACTTGATTGTTGATGCGTTTACAAAAATGTTAAATTCCAAAAGCGATTTCGATGTTAATTTGTATGGTAATGGTAGTGCAGGAGAGACCATCGCCAATCACTTATTAAAAAATACAATATGATTCCATTTTCGCCACCTAGAGTAGATAAAAAAACAACCGATGCGGTAACTGCAGTTTTGCTATCGGGATGGATTACCAGCGGTCCGAAAACTAAAGAATTTGAAAATAAATTAAGCGATTATTGTGGTAATTCTACCACCTTATGTTTGAATTCTGCAACAGCAGGTTTAGAATTGGTGTTGCGCTGGTTTGGTGTGGGGCCAGGTGATGAGGTGATTGTTCCTGCTTATACCTATTGCGCTACAGCCAATGTGGTAATGCATTGTGGCGCCAAGCCTGTTTTGGTTGATGTTAACGCGCATGATTTCAATATCAGCGTAAAAAATATTGAAGCGGCCATCACTTTTAATACTAAAGTGATTATGCCGGTTGATTTTGCTGGCTTGCCTTGCGATTACGATGAGATTAATAATTTGGTAAAAAAATCAAACATAGTTTCTTTGTTCAAAGCCAATTCTGAAGAGCAAAAAAAGTTGGGAAGAATATTGGTGTTAAGCGATTCTGCGCATTCCTTTGGCGCACAATATTATGGTACTAAAGCCGGAACATTAACCGATGTTTCTGTGTTTTCTTTTCATGCAGTAAAAAATTTAACTACAGCAGAAGGTGGTGCAATTGCTTTAAATTTTCCAGCGCCTTTCGATAACAAAGCCATTTATGAGCAGTTGAGAGTTTGGTCGCTGCACGGACAAAATAAAGATGCCCTAAGCAAAACCAAAGCGGGTGCTTGGGAATACGACGTGGTAACAGCAGGGTACAAATGCAATATGACCGACATACAAGCTGCCATTGGTTTGGTAGAGTTAGAACGTTACGATAGCGAAAATTTACCTACACGTAAAAAAATATTCGATACCTATTCAGCAGAATTATCTAAATATTCATGGGCCGAACTTTCGCCTTATTTAAACGATACCAAAGTTTCTTCTTTCCATCTTTTTCCATTGAGAATTAAAGGTGCAACATTAGAACAAAGAAATTCCATCATAGAAGAAATTAGCAAAAACGAAGTGGCGGTGAATGTGCATTTCAAACCTTTGCCTTTGCTTACTTTTTATAAAAATCAAGGCTACAAAATGGAAGATTATCCTGTGGCTTACGACAATTTTAAAAGAGAAATTTCATTGCCAGTGTATTATGGTTTGAGCGATGAGAATGTGAAAACGGTTTTGAGTGTGGTGGTTGCTGCGGTTGAAAAAGTGATGGGTTAGTACTTTAAAAAAGGGAGAAGTTAGATTAGTGATTCAATGTTTAAAATAAATTGCAAATAAAATAATGAAACGCATTTTCGATATACTCTTTTCTGCAACAGCGCTTTTACTATTTTCACCTTTCTTTATTTTGATTTGTATTTTGATTTTGTTTTCGGGCAAAGGCGGCGTTTTTTTTCGACAAGTTCGTGTGGGCCGAAACAACAATGATTTCAAGATTTTTAAGTTTAGAACGATGAAGTCCGATGCAGAGAAATCGGGACAACTTACCGTGGGTATGAAAGACAATAGAATCACCAAAGTGGGTTATTATCTTCGTAAATTCAAAATGGATGAAGTACCTCAACTCATCAATGTTTTGATTGGTGATATGAGCGTTGTTGGTCCGCGCCCAGAAGTACGCAAATACGTTAATATGTACACGTCCGAACAAATGAAAGTATTGAGTGTTCGTCCGGGTATCACCGATTTCGCTTCGCTTAAATATTTCAATGAAAACGAAGTGTTGGGTAAATCCGCTAATCCCGAGAAAACATACATAGAAGAAGTAATGGTGGAGAAATTGGCCATTAACATGGAGTACATTAATAATCCTTCTTTGTTCACCGATTTAAAAGTGATTACAAAAACCGTTTTTAGAATTTTTGGAATCTAAATTCCCTACCTTTGCCCCATGCAAGCAGAAGAAAAAGAAAGATTAGATTTGTTGCGACGCCTTCAAGGTTCGGTGTGGGCGGCCGTGAAAGATTTTCAAATGATTGAGAAGGGTGACAAGGTGATGGTGTGTCTTTCGGGCGGTAAAGACAGTTACACTATGCTGGATATGTTGATGAAGATGCAGAAATCGGCTACCATGGATTTTGAAATTATTGCCGTAAACCTTGATCAAAAGCAACCCGGATTTCCAGAGCACATTCTCCCTGAATATTTAACCAAAGTAGGTGCTCCATTTAGAATTGTAGAAAGAGATACTTACAGCATTGTAAAAGAAAAAATTCCCGAAGGTAAAACCATGTGCAGTTTGTGTTCGCGCATGCGCAGAGGTACTTTGTATGGCGTTGCAGAGGAGATGGGTGTTACCAAAATCGCTTTGGGACATCATCGTGAAGACATAATTGAGACCATGTTTTTAAATCTTTTCTTCAATGGAAAGATGGAGGCTATGCCGGCTAAATATAAAACCGATGATGGAAAGCATGTAGTGATTCGTCCGCTAGCCTATTGCAAAGAAGCCGATATTGAAAAGTATTCTGAAGAGCAGCAATTCCCTATTATTCCATGTAATTTGTGCGGTTCGCAAGATGGTTTGCAAAGGGTAGTGGTGAAAAAAATGTTGGCTCAATGGGACAAAGAATTTCCTGGTAGAGTAGAATCTATCTTCAATGCCATGCAAAATATTCATCCTTCTCATATGTTGGATAGAAATATTTTCGATTTTCATTCTTTGGTAAGCGAACAAATGAAGGCGAATGGCGTAAAGGGCTAAGCTTTAAATCATTTTCGTTTTATGAATGCACTGTGGCAACCTTCTTCAAATTTCACAAGAGGCTCTAATCTATTTCATTTCGCACGATTTTTAGAAAAGGAATATGATTTAAAATTTGATGATTATAATTCCCTGTGGGAATGGTCGGTACATGATATTGAGGCCTTTTGGAAAGCCATTTGGAAATACTACGATATTCAGCATGATGGTGAAGTTACTACCGCTCATTCCTCATCCGTCGGTGGACGGACAGGCTCTGAAATGCTGGGTACAAAATGGTTCGAGGGAACAAAAGTAAATTACGCAGAGCACGTATTTAAAGCCAAAACAAAATATTCTCCAGCTATCATTTTTCAATCAGAACATCTTCCCTTACAAGAAATATCGTGGGCTGAATTGGAACAACAAGTAGCTTCTTTCGCTCAATTTTTAAGGAATAATGGAATTCAAAAAGGCGATAGAGTAGCGGCATATTTACCCAATATACCACAGGCTGTAGTGGCTTTTTTGGCTACTAATGCAGTGGGTGCGGTGTGGTCGAGTTGTTCTCCCGACTTCGGTACACCAAGCGTTTTAGATAGATTGACTCAGATAGAACCAAAGATTCTAATCGCTTGCGATGGCTATTCTTACAACGGTAAAAAGTTTTCTAAAATTGATGCCACTAAAGAATTAATTCTGCATTTACCTTCACTTAAAAAGGTGGTTTTAGTGAATTATTTTGGCGAAGAAAAATTAGAGGGTGCTGCCTCTTATAATGATATAATTAATTCGCCTGTCGAGGCTCTCGACCTTCGCTTTGAAAGAGTTGATTTTAATGATCCTCTTTGGGTGTTGTATTCATCGGGCACAACGGGTAAACCCAAGGCCATTACGCATAGCGTGGGCGGTATGCTCATTGAACATTTAAAAGCATTAGGCTTACATCAAAACTGTAAAAGAGGAGATAAATTCTTTTGGTATTCAACTACTGGTTGGATGATGTGGAATTATGCCAACGCCGCTTTACTGCATGGCACAACGGTGGTGATTTACGATGGCGCACCAGCTTATCCAAACATCAACGTGTTGTGGGATTTGGCCCGAGACACACAAATCACCCATTTTGGTGCGGGAGCAAGTTTTTACATTTCTTGCATGAAAGAAGGGGTAGATAGAAAGCAGAAGTTAGAACATATTCAATCGTTGGGAAGTACAGGTTCGCCCTTACCTCCAGAAGCTTTTGAATGGATATATAAAAGCATCAAAAAAGATTTGTGGTTGGTTTCTTTAAGTGGCGGAACAGATATATGCAGTGGTTTTGTGGGCGGAAATCCTTACGATGCGGTGTACGCCGGCGAAATTCAATGCAGATTGTTGGGCTGTAAAGTAGAAGCTTATAATGAAAAGGGAATCGCAGTATATGACGAGTTGGGCGAAATGGTGATTGAAAAGCCAATGCCATCGATGCCCATTTATTTTTGGGGCGATAGCAACAACGAGAAATACAGAGCGAGTTATTTCGAGATGTATCCAGGAAAATGGCGCCATGGCGATTGGATAAAAATTACCGAGAGAAAGACGGTGATTATTTTCGGACGGTCAGATGCCACATTAAATAGAGGTGGAGTGCGTATTGGTACAAGCGAGGTGTACAGCGCAGTCGAAAGTGTAAGTGAGATTAAAGACAGCATGGTTATTTGCACCGATGAAGAAGGTGGCGAACATTATATGCCCTTGTTTTTGGTGTTGAAAGATGGATTTGAACTAAACGACGAACTCAAATCGAAAATCAAAACAGAGTTGCGCAAGCAATATTCACCCCGCCATGTTCCCGATGAAATCATTGAAGTAAAAGAAATTCCTTACACCATCAGCGGCAAGAAAATGGAAACTCCTGTGAAGAAATTGTTAATGGGTATTCCTTTGGAAAAGGTAGCGAGCACCGATGCGATGAAGAATCCGGGGAGTTTAGATTTTTTTGTTGGGTTTGCGAGAAATAGAAAAGCTTAAGATTTATTTTATAACTAGGACAATAGTTCCTTCGGGGTGCCTCAGGATGACAACCGCTGTAAACCAGAGTGGGAGTGAGTTTTGTGACTGAGTGTCATTCTGAGGAACGAAGAAACTATTGTCCTACACGTAAAACATTGATCAGCTTACTACCGACTTTCCTTTATCTCCTTCATCATATGACTATACGCCTTTCTAAGTATCACCGTATATGACTTATCAATAAAAGTAGCCACAGAGTTAGTGTTTTTGTGAATGGCGGTTAAGTGAATGTTCATCTCTTCATCCATCTCCAAAGCAACAGTGTAAAGTTGAAGTACCAGTTTTAGTTTAGATGTGTTTTTCATGTTCTATATTACTACCACGCCATCTCTCATAACTATCTTTCTATCAGCCATCTCCGCCAATTCTTCATTATGTGTTACAATTACGAAAGTCTGATTTAATTCTTCTCTCAACTTAAAGAACAATTGATGAAGATTATTTGCTGTGTTCGAATCTAAATTTCCCGACGGTTCATCGGCCAACACAATGGCTGGGTCGTTGATTAAAGCTCTGGCTACTGCTACGCGTTGTTGCTCACCTCCCGATAGTTCGTTGGGTTTGTGTTGCGCTCTGCCCGCCACACCCAAAATATCTAGCAATTTCATGGCTTTGGTTTCCGCCTCACTTTTATTGCCTCCATTTATATAATATGGTATGCACACATTTTCTAAAGCGGTGAATTCGGGCAACAAATGATGAAATTGAAATACAAAGCCGATGTTCTTGTTTCTAAATTTGGCCAGCTTTTTACCTTTCAAAGAGCTTACTTCTACATCATTAATCTTCATTGAGCCCGAATCGGCGCTATCTAATGTTCCAATTATTTGAAGTAAGGTTGTTTTGCCTGCCCCCGATGCGCCTACTATAGAAACGATTTCTCCTTTATTAATGCTTAAGTTAATGCCTTTAAGTACTTGTAGGGAGCCGTATGCTTTTTTGATTTCGTTAATTTCAATCATGCGATAAAAATAAATAAAACTTAGGACAGACTATTACCAAAAAAATGTAAATTAGCCGCTCAACAAAAAATAATCTCATGAACATTCACGAATATCAAGGAAAATCAATTCTAAAAAGCTTTGGAGTTGCAGTACAAGAAGGTATTGTAGCTGATTCACCAGAAGGTGCAATTGAAGCGGCAAAAAAATTAAAAGAACAAACTGGTACAGGTTGGTTCGTTGTTAAAGCCCAAATCCACGCAGGTGGTAGAGGTAAAGGTAAAGTAACCGAAACTGCCTCTGCTGGAGTTGTTTTGGCGAAAAGCTTAGACGAAGTTCCTGAGAAAGCGAAAGCTATTTTAGGCGGACACCTAGTTACTTTGCAAACCAGCGCAACTGGTAAAAAAGTAAACAAAGTGTTAATCGCTCAAGATGTTTACTATCCTGGTGATAGCAAACCGAAAGAGTTTTACATGAGTGTATTGCTCGACAGAGAGAAAGGTAAAAACGTAATTATCTATTCTACTGAAGGTGGTATGTCAATCGAAGATGTAGCACACAACACGCCTGAATTAATTCACAAAGAAGAAATCGATCCTACTTTAGGCTTACAAGGTTTTCAAGCACGTAAAATTGCTTTCAACTTAGGCTTAGAAGGAAAAGCAAATAAAGAAATGACAAAGTTTGTTTCTTCATTATATAAAGCATACATCGGTTGCGATGCTGCGATGTTCGAAATCAATCCGGTATTGAAAACTTCTGATGATAAAATCATCGCTGTTGATGCTAAAGTTACTCTTGATGGTAACGCTTTAGATCGTCATGCTGATTACGCTGCAATGCGCGACGTAACTGAAGAAGATCCTACTGAGGTTGAAGCTAAAGAACATGGCTTAAACTACGTAAAATTAGATGGCAACGTTGGTTGTATGGTAAACGGTGCTGGTTTGGCAATGGCTACTATGGATATCATTAAGTTATCTGGTGGTGAGCCTGCAAACTTCTTAGACGTAGGTGGAACTGCCAACGCTGAAAGAGTAGAAAAAGCTTTCCGTATTATCTTGAAAGATCCAAATGTTAAAGCAATCTTGGTAAATATTTTTGGTGGTATCGTTCGTTGCGACCGTGTGGCTCAAGGTATTGTAGATGCTTACAAAAACATTGGTAAAGTGCATGTTCCAATCATCGTTCGTTTGCAAGGAACAAATGCTCAAGAGGCTAAAAAGTTAATCGAAGATTCAGGCTTAGAGGTTCACTCTGTAGTTCTTTTACAAGAAGCTGCCGATAAAGTGAGCGAAGTTTTGAAAAAGTAATTTAATGATGAAGAAGATACTTTTTGCAATATCAAGCGCTGTTTTAATTTCAGCTTGTGGTGGTGGTGATACCGCTCCTGCAGCAGAAAAACCTAAACAAGATTCGGTTAAGTCCGAAGTTTGCACTTATTCTTACGACTCTTCTGCTACAACTATTGGCTTTGGTGCTTTTAAGTTTACAGAAAAGAAAGAAGTGAAAGGTGGGTTTTTGAAGTTTACGGTGGATAGTACGAAAGAAGGTAGTTCCCCAATGGAAGTATTTGATAAAGCTACTTTTAAAATCGATATTGCTAGTCTAGATACTAAAGATGCAGGTAGAGATTTTAATATTAAGTCTTCTTTCTTTGGGAAGATGGGTAGCACTACTTTTATTATTGGAAAAGTTAAGAAAGTAATCCTTTCAACAGATACGACACCAAATCCTACAGTATTGGTGAGTTTGAAATTGAATAATGTTGAAAGAGAAATTTTGTTGACGACTGATATACAAAAAGGTATCGAGTTGTCTTTAATGGGCACTATTAATCTCAACGACTTCAAAGCGCAAAAAGCCCTTTCTTCATTAAATACTACTTGTAAAGATTTACACAAAGGCTCTGATGGTAAATCGGTAACGTGGCCAGAAGTGCGCATTTATGTGAGCACAACATTGAAAGTGAACTGCAAATAAAAAATTAAAGAATTTAAAATTGATAATATGTCAGTATTAGTAAACAAAAACTCAAAAGTAATAGTGCAAGGTTTCACGGGGAGTGAAGGTACTTTTCACGCTTCTCAAATGATTGAATACGGAACCAATGTAGTTGGTGGTGTTACTCCTGGTAAAGGCGGACAAACGCACTTGGATCGTCCGGTATTTAATACTGTTGCCGATGCTGTTAAGCAAACAGGTGCAGATGTTACTATCATCTTCGTTCCGCCGGCATTTGCTGCCGATGCAATTATGGAAGCTGCTGAAGCTGGTGTGAAAGTAATCGTTACTATCACAGAAGGTATTCCGGTTGCCGACATGGTAAAAGTAAAATCTTATATCAGCGATAAAAACGTAACGTTGGTCGGACCAAACTGTCCGGGTGTTATCACCGCAGGTGAAGCTAAAGTTGGTATCATGCCAGGTTTCATCTTCAAAAAAGGTAATGTAGGTATCGTTTCTAAATCAGGAACTTTAACATACGAAGCAGCCGATCAAATTGTGAAAGCTGGTTTAGGTATCACTACAGCTATCGGTATCGGTGGAGATCCAATCATTGGAACTACAACATTGAACGCTGTTAAATTATTGATGAACGACCCTGAGACTCACGGTATCGTTATGATTGGTGAGATTGGTGGTAACTTAGAGGCTTTAGCTGCTGAGTGGATTAAAGCTAACGGTACTAAACCAGTTGTTGGTTTCATCGCTGGTGAAACTGCTCCGGTTGGTAGAACAATGGGCCATGCAGGTGCTATTGTAGGTGGTGAAAACGACACTGCTGCTGCTAAGAAAAGAATCATGAGAGAATCTGGTATCAGAGTAGTAGATTCTCCAGCTGAAATTGGTAAAGCTATGGCCGAGCAATTGGCTAAAGTTACTGCTTAATTTAAGCATAAATACTTAAGGGAAGTCTGGTAGATTTAGTTCTACCAGACTTTTTTATTTTGTGGGGAAGGAGGAAAGTTCTATTTTAGAAGCAAGGGGCATTTACAGGACTAATCACTACTTAAAAATTTAATTTATGAAAAAACAGTTACTTGTTTTGTCGGCATTCGCTTTGTCGGCTCTTTCTTACGCTCAATCCAATTGTACTCCAACAGTTTATAATGGTACAGCGACCTATTATGTGTTGTTAGATAACGCTGCAACCAATGATCCTACTGGATTTGCGGGCAATTGTACTTTTGTTAATCAAGATGTAATGCCTTACTATGGAGCGGCCTATACGGGAATTTACAACACTGCCGATCAGTGTGGTGTTTGTTTAGAAGTAACGGGCGTTAAAGGAACACAAATCATTCAAATTGCC
This sequence comes from Flavobacteriales bacterium, assembly GCA_049430665.1. Lineage (GTDB taxonomy): Bacteria > Bacteroidota > Bacteroidia > Flavobacteriales_C > JAHEZL01. The sequence goes on from JBMTCG010000006.1 coordinate 57,222, forward strand.
GATCAGTGTCCCACTTGCCACGTCAATGGAGATATCGATTTGAGTCAGGCTGCCTTCGATAAAATTGTAGGTGCACAAAGCATTGGCGCGTCACCCATTTCTTGGTTCGAAGTATCTTGTCCGTGGGGCAACACTCCCATCAGCGTTCAAACACAAGGCTCAAATGAGTGGTATGGTAAAGTGATTATTTTTAAGCACATCAATAGAATAAAAAAAGTTGAGTTTTTTACCGGAGGCAACTGGGTGGCATTAACAAGAACAGCCGACAATGGTTGGGCAGGAAGTTTAGATGGAGTAGCCAAACACAATGTGCGTGTAACAGATATTTTTGATGAGCAAGTAGTGGTTTCTGATGTTGATTTTACTGCAGGCAGTGGCAATGCGGTTTTTGCAGGAACTTCAAATTTTAAAGCGTGTTTATCTACCGACATTACCAGCATTGAAGTGAATAGAAATATTACATTTTATCCTAATCCTAGCACTAATCAAGTTGTTTTCGATGATGTGCAGGGAGTGAACAAAATAGAGTTGTACAACGCCGTAGGCGAGTTGGTGAAAGTAGAAAGCTACTTCGGTACAGCATCTAGAGTTCAATTGGACATGTCGGCATTGGCTGCAGGAACCTACATTGTTAAGTTAAACACTGCAGAAAAAATGGTGTTTAGCTCGGTATTGGTGAAAATGTAATTATTGAATCACTAATTTCTCACAAGCACTTTTATTACCGGAGTTTACTTCAACAAAGTAAATTCCGGTGTTAAAGCTAGCAGCACTAAAAGTAAATTGTTGTTTACCTGCACTTTGATTTCCTAAATTTTTACTTTCAATTCTTTCGCCCAACACATTGTAAATATTTACAGTGATATTTTCACTTTCCTTCAATTCGTAAATTAAATGAATGTTGCTGTTGTTGCTGGGGTTAGGATGAATAACAAATGGAAAATCTTCCTTTTTAATTTCATTTACCGAAACGTTTAAAGCAGTAGAAACTTTTAAATACATGATGCTATTGTAGTTTCCAAGCATGTTTTCTTCTATGATATAAGTGCCCGGGGTATCGTCTTCCTGAACAATAACATGCAGGTGAGAATCAACATGCTTGGCTAACGAAGGGTAAACATATTCGTGGTATTTGTCATCATCGGCAACAGGTGTGATGTCGTTAGGCACCAAACTCCAGTTGTTACCTCCATCTTCTGATTTAACGGCGTAAATGTGGCGGTAGTTGATGGAGTCTCCCGGACTATAGCACTCTTCATTAAATGCAGAATATACTAGGTATAGCACATCTTTGTCGTCTATACCCGCCGAAGGCATAGAGGATAAGCCTACGCCATAAGAAGGGAATTTGTAATTTATTTTGGCTGTAGAAATGGTGTTGTCTCCATCTAAGTCGATGGCTTGCGCAATAACATGAGGAAGAAATTCTGTTTCATTCCAATAGTACAAGCCGTTCACACCAGGGTAATATGAAATAGAACTATCGCCTAAATCATGGTTTAACAAACGAGTGAAGCCATACCAAATGTGCGCTTTTCCATTGTTGTCAACCAATATTTCTGTTGAGCCATCACAGGTATAAGGAGTGTCGGTAACCAAGGTTTTTGTTTCATCAAACTTATCGTATGGAAAATCAGAAACTATTTTTTTAGTCCAGTGGTCGCCATTATCAGTTGATTTTAAAAGCACCACATCCATCCATTTACAAGCCAACACAATCGCCACATTGTTTCCATTGGCATCTATGTTATAGTAATCTCCTTTAATGGAAACCGTCCATGAGGTATCAACACCAGCTATGGTATCGGGGGTAGTCCAGTTTACTCCTCCATCGGTTGATTTAGAATACAACATATTGCCATCCATACCGTACACTAAAGAACCACCATCATCGGTCATTGGTGTGGCTGCTATAAGGTGAATGGTATTGCCGTCGGGTCCTCCAGCCACAGCTCTACTCCAAAGTAAATGTTGTCCGGGAAACAATTTTTTTTCTGTCCATGCTCCCGTTCCTTTTGTATTTCTAGAAAGCATGAGTAACGATGTATCTGAATTGCGATGAGAAATAACCACTTCTTTTCCGTTCGCCAACATTAACATGTTGGGCCAACCGGTTCTTTGCGTTTCAATTCTGCTGATGATATTTCCTGCGTTGTATTTCCATGTAGTGCCGTTGTAGTAGTTGTAGCCGGTGCCTCTGTCGCTCGGACTCTTAGAATTAGGATTACCAGAGTACATCCATGTTGCAGAGATGGTTCCGTCGCTGTTGTTTACTATTCTTTTTTGCGAAGAGCCATTGGTTTGCAAATCGAAAGTGGTAGTACCTATAGCTTTTTCAGGAAAATTTTGGGCGAAAAGTATTTGAGTAAACAGTATGGTGCTTATTAATAATAATTTGCTCATAAGTCATTTTTTTGTAGCTGGGAAGTTAAGCAAAAATGAAAGAAAAGCAATATTAAAATGAGCTGTAAAAGTCTATTTTGTTTTACCTATTTCTTCTGTGATAGGCGTTAAGTCTATAGAAATTTGTTTGTAATCTAAGGCCGATGGCCGACTTTTCACAAAGAGATACAATTGATTTTCTATTATCTCAAAGTTGTCGATGAAATAATAGCCAGGAGCATCGGCAAAAATAAATTCGCGCTTAAATTCAAAGGTTTTTCCTCTTTTCCAATCTACAATAAAAATGTTGTTTTGAATGGCAGGGTAGGGTTGGTTAAGCACCACTACAAAATCTTTGTAAGCATCTACTTGTTGTATGCTTTCCCACTCAAGTTTTTGTATGTTGTTGTATAAACCGCCATCACTCACAAAAACCCAAGAATACATAGAATCTTTTTTGATGAAAACGCCATGTGCACTTTGGTAGAGTTTGAAGTTCGGTGTAGAATCGAGTGTAAGCGGATAAATAATGTTTACATCAGATTTGCTCATGGAGATAGCTCTGGTTTGAAATTTCCCTAAGTAAGTGATGTAAGCTGCCGAAGAAGTGTCTTTTAGTTGTTGGTGTTTATACATGGCATACAACAAAGTAGTGTCTTCAATTTTTAATCGATAGTTGTTGGGCATTTCGGGTTTTGATGGAATCCACGATGGTTCGTAAGAACTATGGTAACTAAAGTATTTGCTGTTAGAAGATGTTTTTGAAATGTAATTGTCGAGTAACCAAACCAAAGAATTGTCGATGTTTTTGGTGAGCGGAATGTTAAAAATTAAACTATCAATTTTAGGTAAGGCTTTTTCTCCTTTTTCGCCTCTAAAATACATAGGTATGGGAGTGATTTTCGCGATGCCATGTTTTGTTTCTTGTCGCTGAAAGATGAATTTGTACTGTGTTTTGGTGAGTCCGTCGGTGTAAATTGCATAATCCAACATTCCCAAGAAATAGTTCACTACTAAATCATCGTTGGTACCATCTTCATTAAAATCTTTGGTGAAAATTTTAGGTGAAGTTTGCGCGAAAATACAGCACGATAAAAACATCAAAAGCGCAGTAGCTTTGATTTTTAAAAAGGATGTGCTGCTATTTTTTTTCATCTCTTCGAATTTAAATAAATTCTGAAAGCCTTATAAATAAAGTGAAATATGATTTTCGCATTGCAATGTTGAAAACTTCAGTCGTACTTTTTAAACTTACAAAAGCCATGCCTCGTTACATGAGAAAACACTCAGCATGGATATTAATGAATTACGAAAATTAGAATTTAAAGAAAGTCTTTTGGTTCTGAGCAGAAAGGGATTATTGATGGATGAGGTGGTGGTGCAAGGAATGCTGCGCTTGAAGTTGTACAGTTTAGCCAACTATTATGTGCAAGCTGTTTTTAACAAACACGACAATACTCTATTGGAAGTAAAACCATTGATGACGCAAGACGATTGGGATCCGTATTTAGAATCTAAAAACTTAAAAAATTATTTCTAACATTGGCAGATGAAAAAATCTGCCTCAGTAGATGTTATAGGATTGGCTTGTAAAGAGTTTGTGGCCAAAGGACAAGCTGCAGATATTGTGGTGAACAGCAGCATCAATGAAGAATCAATAATTCCAGTTTCTTATTTATTTCGCACCTACAATGAAATGCCCGAAATTGAGCATGTGGCACTTGCTGCTTGCAAAGGAAAAGTTTTAGAAATTGGCGCCGGCGTTGGTTCTCACGCTTTAGAATTACAAAATAGAAATATAGAAGTCGTTGCTTTAGACAATTCACAAGGTTGTTGTGAAGTTGCAGTTTCGCGTGGTGTAAAGAATTTTACTTGTCAGCAATTCAATGACAAAATAGAAGGAAAGTTCGATACTATTTTAATGATGATGAACGGCATTGGTGTTTGCGGAACGATAAAAGGATTGGAAGATTTTTTAGAAAGAGCGAAGGGAATACTTGCACCAAACGGACAAATAATCTTCGATTCATGCGATATTCTTTATATGTTTTTAGATGAAGATGGGTCCATCAATTTTGATTTAAATGGCGCTTATTATGGCGAAGTAGAATACCAAATGAGTTTCAAGAAAAACAAAGGCGAAGCTTTTAAATGGCTCTTTATCGATGAAGATAAAATGAAAGAAATCGCCGAGAAGCAAGGGTATTCTTTCGAGATTTTATTTAAGGAAGAAGAGGGGATGTATTTGGTGAGGTTGGGGCAGTGATTTTACGAATAGGACGATAGTTCCTTCGGGGTACCTCAGGATGACGTACTTACTTACTCTTTCTCCTCAAATTTGCTCCTTTATCTCCCTTGGTTCGAGGACCCTTATGCTTATTTTTTAGTTTTCTTTTCATACCCGAACCAATGTTGAATTCCTTTTTGTTTTTGGCGCTTTTTTCATGAATGCCAATACCATGTCCTTTTGGTTTTGTTTTTCGGTTTCTTTTTAGCGGAATTTTATCTTGTTCCTCTATGGTAAGTCTTCTTGATACTTTTACTTCTTCTGGCCAATACATTTCTGGAATTTCGTAATTCATCAATTTCTCAATTTCCTTTTTGTCGTGTTCTTCTTTTTCGGTGAAGAATAAAATCGATTTCCCTAGTTGATTGGCTCTACCTGTTCTACCAATTCTGTGTATGTAATTTTCGGGGAAAGAAGGGGTGTCGAAATTAACAACGTGCGAAAGTTTGTCTAAATCGATACCTCGCGCAATAACGTCGGTGGCAATTAATATTCTAACGTTTCCACCGTCGAATTTCTCTATCATTTCATTTCTGAAATTCTGGTCTTTGTTACCGTGAATTACACCAACACCACTGTAAACTTCATTCATTGTTTCATACAAATCGTTGGCTACTTTCTTGCTGGTAACGAAAACCAAAACTTTATGAAATTCTTCTTTGTTGCTGAGTAAATGCGTGAGCAAATTTATTTTGGTGTAGTAATTTGGTACGAAGTAACTCGCTTGCTCAATAGTTTTTAAAGGTTCACCGCTTGCCGCAATTTGAACTTTGATGGGATTGAAGAAGAAATCTTGAATCAAGGCCTCCACCTCATCTGTCATGGTTGCCGAAAACATAATGTTTTGTCGGCGTTCGGGCAGTAAATCAAATATGTTGGTGAGTTGCACTCTAAAACCTAAATCGAGAAGAACATCAACCTCATCTAATACCAACTTTTGAATTGTTTTTAATTTCAACGCTCTGCTTACAGCAAGATCGAATAATCTACCAGGTGTTGCCACCAACACATCGCATCCTTTTGCCACTTCTAAGGCTTGAGTATTGATGTTGGTGCCTCCGTACACACCCAATGCACGAAGGTTTTTGTATTTGCAAATCTCTTTAATGTTGTCGACGAGTTGAATTACCAATTCACGGGTTGGGGCGATAATTAGTACACGCGGACTCACCTGTTCTGAAAACTTCAATTCTTGTAAAATAGGGAGAAGGTAAGCCAACGATTTACCAGTACCCGTTTGTGCAATACCAACCACATCTCTACCCGATAAGATTACAGGATATGCTGCTTCTTGAATAGGAGTGGGAGTTGTAAAGCCTAAGTCGGCAATAGCGTTGGCTATCATTTTAGATAAATTGAAATCCTGAAAAGTGCTCATGGAGAAATATGTTTTTTCGAATGTAAAAATAAATAAGTTAGTAGGCTAGAACTAATCATCTTCAAAAATAAAATAGGAAAATAGCCGCAGGTAATTTATTTTTAGAACATTGTATGAAAGTGAATGCTGCGCGACATATATTTTCTATCCTTTTTTTGAGCCTTATTTCGGCTTTGAGTGTGCGCTCTCAGGATTTGCATTTCACGCAGTTTTTCTTTGCTCCATCTAACTATAACCCTGCGCATACTGGTGATTTTGATGGCGATTATCGCGTTATAGGAAATCAGCGCCGGCAGTGGGCTTCGGTAACCATTCCTTACCAAACTTTTGCGGGTTCATTCGATGCGCACGACTTTTTAAAAGTGAAAGATTTGGGTGCCATGTTTAATTTCCTTACCGATAAAACAGGCGATTCTCATTTTACTTATACCATTATCAACTTAGGTTTGTCGTATCAATTGCAATCTAAAGATTCTGCTAATTTTTTTACCATTGGTATGCAATCGGGCTTAAGCAATAAGCAGTTTAGCACGCAAGATTTAAAATACGACAACCAATACAACGGTTTCTTTTACGACCCAAACATTAGCAGTAT
>JBMTCG010000007.1:0-55150 GCA_049430665.1 Flavobacteriales bacterium
CGCACATGAAAGTGGATGTGCAAGATTTAGATTGCGACTTTTATGCTTTCTCTGCGCACAAAATGTTTGGTCCGACTGGCATTGGTGCTTTGTACGGAAAAAAGGAATTGCTCAACGCCATGCCTCCATACCAAGGTGGCGGTGATATGATAAAATCGGTATCGTTTGAAAAAACAACATACAACGATTTACCACATAAATTTGAAGCAGGCACGCCAGCCATTGCCGAAGGAATTGCTTTTGGTGCAGCTATAGATTATTTGAACACGATAGATTGGAAATGGGCTGCACAACATGAGCATGATTTACTAGAATTTGGTACAGCAGAAATCAAGAAATTGGAAGGCGTAAAAATCATTGGTGAAGCAAAGGAAAAGGCGGGAGTAATTTCATTTGTGGTAGAAGGTGCACATCATTACGATATTGGCACTTTACTCGATCAAATGGGTATTGCCATTCGTACCGGACACCATTGCACCGAGCCATTGATGAAACGATTCAACATTAGCGGAACAGCGCGTGCGTCGTTCGCTTTTTACAATACAAAAGAAGAAGTAGAAATTTTTATTAATGCTCTAGCTCGAAGCTTAAAAATGCTCCGCTAACATTGAACAATAAACATTGAACATTGAACACGATTTTAGATAACGAAATAGAAATCATAGAAGACTTCGAATTGTTTTCCGATTGGGAAGACAAATACGAGTATATTATTTCTTTGGGAAAGGAATTGCCTTTGATAAAAGACGAGTACAAAACCGAAGATTATTTAGTGCGCGGTTGTCAGAGCAGAGTGTGGTTACACGCCGAAAAACAAGGAGAAAATATTGTGTTCACGGCAGATAGCGACGCCATTATCACGAAAGGAATTATTGCTTTATTGGTGAGGGTTTTATCTAATCAACCAGCAGCAGAAGTAGCGAAAAGTGATTTAGATTTCATCAATAAAATCGGATTGAAAGATCATCTTTCTCCCAACCGCAGCAATGGTTTGGTGAGCATGATACAAAAAATGAAAACATACGCCCTCGCTTTTAGCTCGGGGATTCAAAGTTAAACGTTCAATGTTCAAAGTCAGCTAACATTGAATCCGCCAAAAGTCGGACAGGAATTTGAACATTAAACATTGAACTAAATTTTATGGAAAAAAAAGAACTAGAAAATAAAATTGTATCGGTTTTAAAAACTGTATACGACCCCGAAATTCCGGTGGATATTTACGAGTTGGGATTGATTTACGAAATCAATATTTCCGATGAGAACGATGTTAATATCGTGATGACTTTAACATCGCCTAACTGTCCGGCAGCAGAATCAATGCCCGCAGAAATTGAACAAAAAATCAAAGGGATGGAAGAAGTAAAAAGCTTCGATTTAAAAATTACATTCGAACCAACGTGGGATAAATTTATGATGAGTGAAGAAGCTCAAATTGAGTTGGGAATGATATGATGTTGGTTTAAGGTTTAATGTATAAAGTATAATGTTAGAAAGTGGACGAAATCAAAAATAAAATAGAAGAAAGCGGTTTAATACAACTCGACCTGCAAGATTTCATTGCCAAGGGAGAGCGTGTTGTAATCGATTTAAAAGACTTTCTCTATGAAGGCGTGATGTTGCGTGAAAAAGATTTTCGTGATAAAATTTCCGCCACCGATTGGACTCAATACAAAGATAAATTTGTTGCCATTACCAACACCGCCGATGCCATTATTCCATTGTGGTCTTACATGCTTTTAGCATCTGCGCTTCAACCTTACGTTAAGATTTTAATTCGCGGAAATAAATCTCATTTAGAAGGAGCATTGCTTCGTATCGCCATTGAAAATATCGACGCCGAAAAATACCGCGATGCACGAGTAGTTGTAAAAGGTTGTGGTAAAATTCCTATTCCCGAATCTGCTTATATTGCTTTAACTATGAAGCTTCAACCTGTTGTGAAGAACTTGATGTTTGGTGAGGCGTGTAGCACTGTGCCGGTGTTTAAGAGGAAGTAGGAAAATCAGTTTTTCATATTTTTACCTATCACGTCATTGCGAAAATTTTGTACCCAAAATTAAAGCAATCTCATCATACCAGTTACAGTAACGTTCCAATCTCCTAAAATCACAAATGTTACTTTATCGACTTTCCGTATTATCTTTAAAATTCAATGAAATAGTATGAATAAATTGATTTCACTTTTCTTAATAGCTACAGCGCTTTATTCGTGTGGGCAAGATAATTCAGAATTTTCTACTGTCGTTCCAATTATTTCTAAAAGTATTTCTGATACAGTTGTAAATAGTACTCCAGAGAGTTTAATGGATAAATTTATCGAGATACTGCGAAAAGACAGTTTTGATATACGAGTTGTCAATAAAGTTGAATCTTTGAAGTTTGTAAAATACAGCGATTCTAATACCTCCTTCACGCCAAATGCTTTAAAGATTTTGGATTCCCTAAAAATTTCTTTTTCCGTTATTCAATCCTTTGATGTTAAGCTTAAATAAGAGTTGAAAGGAACGAAGGGTATGTATCCTAGATTTTCTGTTTATAATATCACATTTCAATCGGAATTGGCTGCAAAGGAAGAGAGAGAGAAAATCTCTACTTTCATTAACCACGACGATTTATTGAACGAAAAGAATTACGATTTCATCTTGCGAGACGGAAGGAATTTAATTTACGTTAGTTGTGATGCAATGATTTTTTCTGAAATTACATTTTCTTATCAAGAGAAACTGGAGGAATTTGCTCCTAAGTAGTTTCAATTTTCCCCGTAATTTCAGATTTTGCGCAGCGAATCTGAAATCCATTTCTCAGGCATTTGTAATGCCGATGCGCCATTTATAAACAATTGCTATCGCGATTAAAAATCGCTAATAAGAAGATTTCAGATTCGCTACGCAAAATCTGAAATTACGGCAAGAACGTGTTAACAGAACAAGCCTTATTTCATCCTATCCTCCACATCCATCCTCTGATGTAAGACACGTATAATTTCCACCTCATTTTTTTTATTATTAATGCGGTAAAAAATAAGATGTGATTTTACAATTGTGCAGCGGTAGTTTTTTCGAATGTAGCTGTAGTCTTTGCCTGTTAGTGGATTTTCAGCAATAAATTCAATTTCTTCGAAAATCAAATGATAATATCTGTCGGCTTGTTCTATAGACCAATTTTCTGCTGTGTGATTCCAAATTTCATCAATATCAGCAAGCGCTTTTTTGCTGATTTTATAGCCCATTTTTCAATCGCTTTGCGTGCAGACTTTTTAAATGTTTGCTCTTATCAAAAGACGAAACAAAGTCCGATTTTTCTCCTTTTTTAAGTTCGTTTACTAAACCTTTCTTTTGACCTTCTTCTTGTTCGAAAAGACGTAACGCATTGCGTATTACCTCACTGGCAGAGGAGAATCGACCCGATTTCACTTGCTCGTTGATGAAATTTTCAAAATATTCACCCAGCAATATGGAAGTGTTTTTTGACATGTGTTTTTAGTTCTATGCTCTAAAAGTACCAATTATTGGTATTGAAAGCAAGTGGTGATTTTTTTACCTATTGTAATGTCAGATTCGCTGCGCAAAATCAGAAATTACTTTCTAGAATTTATTTACCTTCGATAAAAACACCACCATGATGGAATATGTACCTTATCTTTTTCCTTTCTTTTTTATAGGAATGTGGATTTTCGCAACATTTACAATTTCTCAATTTGCACGGGCTCAGTTGGCAAAAAAATACAAACATCAAGAAAGTATTAAGGGAAGAAGAATTGGCTTTATTAGTACGTCTATTAATTCTGCAAATTATAGCAATGCCATTGTGCTTTACTCTAGTGAAGAAGGAATTACATTAAAAGCAGTTTTATTGTTTCGACTTTTTCATCCAACGCTTTTTATTCCTTGGAGTGAGATTACCGATGTGCAAGAACGAAAAATTCTCTTTTTTAAATTCAACGATTTGGTGGTGGGAAACCCCTTTATCGCGGTAATAAAATTGCGCAACAAAACTTTTAAAAAGATTGAAGAAGATTATAATTTCTTCAAGAAGAATGCAATTTGATTTGCTTGTGATTCATGAAGCTGAAAGGTTCTGGAAAAGATTCAGTTAAGTTCGCTTAGCTAAACTTAACAGAGAAAGGTCGGCAAGATAAAACAAAAATCCCCGCTGATTTTCACCAACGGGGATTCTTTATTGAATTTATCCGCTTACGCCTTCAAGATACCTTTTTCAGCAAGGTATTCTGCAATTTGCACCGCGTTGGTAGCAGCACCTTTTCTAAGGTTATCGGCAACAACCCAAAGGTTTAAAGTCTTAGGTTGCGTTTCATCTCTACGAATTCTACCCACAAAAACTTCGTCTCTGTTGTGTGCATCTTTTGGCATTGGATAGTCGAAGTTAGCGTTGTCATTTTTCACGATAACACCTTTCGTTTTTTCCAAGATAGAAATCACATCGTTTAACTCGTATTCGTTTTCAAACTCAACGTTAACACTTTCGCTGTGTCCGCCCATCACCGGAATACGAACCGCAGTTGCCGTAACTTTGATGTTTTCATCACCAAAAATTTTCACTGTTTCTTTCACCATTTTCATTTCTTCTTTGGTGTATCCGTTTTCAGTAAACACGTCGATATGAGGAAGAACGTTTAAGTCGATACGGTGTTTGTATGCCATTTCGCCTTCTACTCCTTTACGCTCGTTCATCAATTGTTCAACCGCTTTAACGCCAGTACCAGTTACCGATTGGTAAGTAGAAACAACGATTCTTTTGATTTTGTATTTTTTATGCAAGTCGGCCAAAGCCACTACCATTTGAATAGTAGAGCAGTTCGGATTTGCAATAATTTTATCGTTTGCTGTTAAGATGTTTGCATTGATTTCTGGTACACACAAAACTTTCGTTGGGTCCATTCTCCAAGCAGAAGAGTTATCAATAACAGTAATTCCAGCTGCAGCAAATTTAGGAGCGTATTCGGTAGAAGTTCCGCCACCAGCAGAGAAAATTGCTACTTGCGGTTTCATAGCAATAGCATCATCCATGCTTACAATCTTGTAGTTCTTACCCTTAAATGCCACTTCTTTACCTACAGATTTAGCACTTGCAACAGGAATAAATTCTGTTACCGGGAAGTTTCTTTCTTCAAGAACTTTAATCATTCGAGAGCCTACTAATCCAGTCGCTCCAACTACTGCTACTTTCATAAAAAAATATTTAAGTTTTAAAATTGGTCGACGAATTTACTATTTTTATGGCGAATTCAGGAAATATTTCTGAATTCTGCGAAATCTCCTAGATTTTGCACCAACACTAACTAAACATATTTAATGAAAACGTTATTTATCTCTTTGATGGCTATGCTGTCAGCAGTGGCTTTTGGCCAGCTTAACGAAGATTTTTCATCTTCTAACTTTTCTAAATGGAAAGGCGACACCAATGAATTTGTGATTAATATCAATCAGCAGTTGCAAAGCAATGCAACGGGCGCTGGCACATCGTGGATAAGTGCGCCCTATCATTTGCAAAATGATTATTCAATTCAGTTGTGGTTGAACATGACTTTTTCTCCATCAACGACAAATTATGTAAAGTTTTATTTGTTTGCCGATCACGCGCAATCGGACAGTATTCAAAATGGAATTTATTGTAAGGTGGGTAAATCGGGAACGACTGATTCCTACGATTTTTATTTGCAACAAGCTGGAAAGAAAGATTCTTTGTTAATTTCTGCTCCACCAGGATGGGCAGGGGCGAGCAACAATAAGGCGAGTTTGAAAATTTTGCCATTTAGCAATAATTGGATTGTTTCCATTGACCCGTTGGGTGGCGAAAATTTTGAAACGCTAGATACTATTCAGCAATATTTTTCGGGCAATGGTTACTTCGGAATCTATTGTAAATACAGCGCTTCTAACGCGAAGAAATTTTTCTTTGATGAAATTATTATTGATAAATATTTGCCTGATACTTTCGTGGCTAAATATGGCGATGTACTGATTACAGAAATTATGTGCGACCCCGATCCTGCAATTGCATTGCCCAATCAGGAATATTTGGAATTGTACAACAATTCTTCATCCGTCATTAATTTAAAATCGTGGACTATTTCTGTAAATGGAAGTACTTACACTTTCCCTAAAATTCTCTTGCAGCCACATGAATATTATGTGCTCAATAGTGCGCTAACACTGTTGAATGAGGGTGCTGAAATTATTTTAAAATCGAATAAAGATGAAGTGATTTACAGCATAAATTATTCGAGCAAATGGTATCAAGATCCATTTAAAGAAGAAGGTGGTTGGAGTTTGGAAATGAAAGATATTTCACACTATTGTTTGGGTAAAGAAAATTGGAGCGCATCTAATTCTTTGTTGGGTGGAAGTCCGGGAAAAGTTAATTCTATTGCGCAAACTATTACAGATGAAATTGCGCCCGAAGTACAGTATTTTTATCCTTCAGAGAACGAAGTGTTCTTGCATTTTAGTGAACCAGTTTATTATGCCTCTTCTTCTCCGTTTTACAAGAATTATCCCGATGATGAATTGAAGTTTTCATTGAATGATACTTTGCAAAAAGGAGAGATTTATTCTTTGCAAGTAGCGGTAAAAGATTGTGCATTAAATGAATTGAATTCAGTTGTAAAAATTGCTTTACGTGATTCGGCCCAGCAAAGTGATATTGTGATAAACGAAATATTATTCGATCCTTTAAATGACGGTGCCGATTTTGTGGAATTGTACAATCGTTCAAACAGAGTAATCGATTTATCGCAACTGCGATTTTCTTCTCGCAACGGCAAAGGGTTTTTAAATGCAGCGGATGAAATTTCCTCTCATCCATTATTTCTATTTCCCAATGAATATGCGGTGTTTACGATAGATAAAAGCAACATTTTGCAGAATTATCCTACTCATGATGAAAAAAGAATTTTTGAAATTTCAGCACTTCCATCGCTTAATAATGATGCTGGAAATATAGTTCTTTTGTGGCCAAATGGAATCATCGTAGATGAATTTCAATACACCGAAAAAATGCATGATATTTTGTTGGATGAGGTAGATGGAATTTCGTTGGAACGCATCAATCCCAATTCCACATTGTGGCATTCTGCAGCGCAAGATATTGGTTGGGCAACGCCTGGTTTGCCCAACTCTCAGTATTTACAGGATGTTGCCAGCACTAACGATTTCCAATTGCAAGATAAAGTGCTAACGCCCAATCAAGACGGATACAAAGATTTCGCGCTCATTCATTACCAATTGGATAAAGCGGGGTACAAGTCAACCATTAATATTTACGATGCTTCGGGAGTATTGGTGAAAATTTTAGTCAGCGATTTTTTCCTAAGCACAGAAGGCGAATTTCAATGGAATGGGACTGATGAAAATGGCAATTTGCTTCCTGCAGGAATTTATGTATTGTTTGCCGAATATTTTCATGAAGATGGAACGGTGAAACATTGGAAGGAAAGTGTGGCGGTGGAGAGGTGATTTTATTCAGCGTTTCTAAACAAGTGCTGCACTAAATCTTGGGCTTTGCCTACTCTAACAATTTTAATATTCTTGCCTTTCAGCGAATCTTCATCATTGTACTTGGAGAGAAAAATTGTTTTGAATCCCATTTTTTCTGCTTCTTTTATGCGCGCGCCAACATTGCGAACAGAGCGAATTTCGCCCGATAAACCAATCTCTCCTGCGAAGCAATAAGTTGATGGAATGGGTATATCTACGCCAGAAGAAAGAATAGCTGCAACGATAGATAAATCGATTCCAGTGTCTTCTGGTTTGATGCCTCCAGTGATATTTAAGAAAACGTCTTTGAGTTGAATTTTAAATCCGCATCTCTTTTCCAATACGGCCAAAAGCATGTTTAAACGACGCGTATCAAAACCCGTTGCCGAGCGCTGCGGCGTTCCGTAAGCTGCTGTGCTAACCAATGCTTGGGTTTCTATCAATAAAGGACGAATGCCTTCCATAGAAGCAGAAATAGCAATGCCGCTTAAATTCTCTTCATTTTGTGAAAGTAGGATAGACGACGGATTTTCCACCACTTTCAGGCCATACTCTTCCATTTGATAAATACCCATTTCATTCGAGGGTCCGAAACGGTTTTTTGAGCTTCTAATAATTCGGTAAATGTGATTTCTATCGCCTTCAAAAGTAAGCACCACGTCTACCATGTGCTCTAGCACTTTCGGTCCGGCAATTTGTCCGTCTTTGGTGATATGTCCAATTAAGAAAGTGGGTATATTTCTTCTCTTCGCAATCAAGGTAATGTCGTTCGCACATTCTCTAATCTGACTCACAGTGCCAGGCGCAGAATCTAACTTTGAAGTCTGCAAAGTTTGAATAGAATCGATGATGAGCAACTCTGGTTCTTGCTTTTGAATATGCTCTAGTATTCTTTCCACATTTGTTTCGGGAAGAATGTAAATGTGTTCGTTTACTTTTTGAAGTCTATCTGCACGCGATTTAATTTGTTGCGGACTCTCTTCGCCCGAAACATACAACACTTTTTTTCCGGGAAATTGAAGAGCGATTTGCAGCATTAAGGTTGATTTTCCTATGCCTGGTTCGCCTGTAAATAAAATTACAGAACCAGATACCAAGCCATCACCTAATACGCGGTTAAGCTCTGTATCTTTTAAAATAATTCTTTCTTTGCTGAGAGGTTGAACTTCGTGCAAGAGCGTTGGCTCTAAAGCAGTGATACCTGGAATTGAAGTATTTTGAGATTTAGTGTTGCTAAAAATTTCCTCTTGGTAGGTGTTCCACTCTCCGCAAGCGGTGCATCTTCCCAACCATTTGGCAGATTGGTTTCCGCAAGAGGTACAAACGTAAACCGATTTTAACTTGGCCATTTACTGTTTTTCAAACTCGTAATAAACAGTACCGATATCTTGACGGTAAATTACCAAACCTTTTGTATCAATATCTTTTATCTTCCAATCTCCTTTAAGATACTCAACACCTACCATGGTGGTATTCGGACCAGAAATATTAAATGATTTGCTGCCTGTCATTTCGTAATCACCACTATTTTGAACGATTGTGCTGTCGGGAAATTCATAACTTCTTGAAACACTTGTTTCTGTGAACGTCCAAATTTCATTGTATTCTTTCGCTGGAACAACAAACATTTTCCATTTGCCTACTAACTTTTGTTGCGTTTCCTTAGCGCACGATGAGATTGAGATAACAACGATAAAAAGGGCGATATATTTTAAAAAATGCTTCATAATAAGTGTGATTTGCGATAAAAATATAAATAATTCGAATACAGTGGTTAATTGGCTTTTACAAATTCATGATAAATTAATCCGTCATTAATTGTATCAGGAATATATTCCTTCCGGACTAAGATTAAAGTGCTATCCTTCAATTCAAGAACTTGAAAATTTCCCTTAAACAATTCCCCTCCTTTCATAGTAGTGCTTGCTCCCGAGATAACCATCATATTGTTTTTTAAAAAGTAGTCGCCAAATAGTACAGTGTCTGCCGTTGCACTATCCGTTACAAAAACCGTTGATTCATTGAACGACCAATAGGTGGTTGGTTGAAAGATGACGGGTTTGGTAACAGAAATGTATTTCCACTTATTCATTAACTTTTTTTCTAACTTTTCTTTCTGACAAGAAAAAAGAATAAAAATTGAAGATGCTATGAATACAAAGAATTTCACTTTACTCTGACTTTATTTTATTGATAATGTTAGTGGACGAAAAACCTTCCACAAAGGATAAAGGTAATACTTGTCCGCCATTTTTTAGCACATGATCGCCTCCAACTATTGTATCAATGCTATAATCTCCGCCTTTAACCAAAATATTGGGCGTTAAGCTTTCAATTAAATTTTTTGGGGTTTCCTCTGGAAAGAGCACTACTAAATCAACAAAGAAAAGTGCCGCTAACATTTGAGCGCGTGCATTTTCATTATTGATAGGGCGTGATTCTCCTTTTAAAATTTTCACCGAAACATCGGCGTTTAAGCCTACTACCAGCTTGTTTCCCAGCTGAGATGCTTCACTTAAATATTGCAAGTGTCCACTGTGTAAAATATCAAAACAACCGTTGGTAAAAACAACTTTTAATCCGTTGTTTTTCCAATCATTCACAAGATGCTGCGCTTCTGAAAGAGAAACAATTTTACTTTCTAGTTTTTTAAACGCAGTGTTCAAGATTTATTATTTTAAAAGATTGGTGGCAGTATCGGGAAAGATAAGAGTTGGCTTGAATGTTCTCGCTTCCTCAGCGTCTAATAATCCGTAAGCGATAATAATAACTACATCGCCAACAACTGCTTTTCGGGCAGCCGGACCGTTCAAGCAAATTTCGCCTGTATTTTTTTTGCCTTTGATTACATAGGTTTCTAAACGCTCACCGTTGTTGATATTCACAACCTGAACTTTCTGCCCCTCTACAATATCGGCAGCAATCATTAAAGATTCATCAATGGTGATACTTCCAATGTAATTCACATCGGCTTGAGTAATGGTTACCCTGTGTATCTTCGAAAGGAGCATTTCTCTTTGCATGCGCCAAAATTAGTAATTAATAATAATATTATCGATTAATCGAACTTTTCCACAAAAAGCGGCAATGCAAACCACCGCTCTCTGTTCAATTTTATCTATAGGAAGTAATGAGTCTACATCTGAAATTTCTAGGTATTCCAGTTCTACTTCTCCATTTTTAAAAAACAAATCGATGGCTTTTTGTTTTAGCTCTAAAGTGGTATTGGTGTTTTTTACTTCTTCTTTAATATAAAAAAGTGCTTTGGAAATAGCCAAAGCCTTTTGCTTTTCTTCTTCAGATAAACGGGCATTGCGCGAACTCATTGCCAAACCAGATGTTTCGCGTAAGGTAGAACATGGAACAATTTGAATAGATGGAAAATGCGCTTTGGCCAACATCTTTACAATGGCCAATTGCTGAAAATCCTTTTCGCCAAAATAGGCCGCAGTTGGTTGTACAATTTTAAACAGCAAAGCCACAATATTCACTACTCCTTTGAAATGACCTGGCCTAAATTTCCCTTCCATTAAGTTGTCAACTCCTTGTAATTCAAGTTTGATTTCGTCAATGTCATTTACCAAATCAACATCGGGCGCGAACACAATATCGCAGCCATTTGTTTCCAACAACTCAAAATCTTGTGTTTCATTGCGCGGATATAACTTAAAATCTTCGCTATTGTTGAATTGTGTGGGATTTACAAAGATGCTGCACACACTAATATCATTGTTTTTTTGTGCCGACTTCAGCAATGACAAATGGCCGCTATGCAAGTAGCCCATCGTAGGAACAAAACCAATGGTTTTGTTTTTCAAAAGTATTGATTTTACAATACTTTCCATCTCTTTCTTAGTTCTTACAACTTGCATATTTTTTACAATAAAATCGGCCAAAGGTAACATAAACTTGAATATCGCTCAGAATTTATTACCTTCGCAACAATAATTTACCCGTTGAAAGTAGCGCTGGCGATTGTAAGTTGAAAACTATCAAATGAAGAAACCAAGAGTTTTATTTGTATCGCAGGAGATGATTCCCTATCACGAGGAATCTGAAATTGCAAATGTTGCAAGATATCTGCCCCAAGGAATTCAGCAAAAAGGAAAAGAAATTAGGGCTTTCATGCCTAAATTCGGTTCTATCAATGAAAGAAGAAACCAGTTGCACGAGGTGATTCGTCTTTCTGGAATGAACTTGATTATTGATGATTCCGATCATCCTTTAATTATTAAAGTAGCTTCTATACAACCCGCTAGAATGCAGGTATATTTCATCGATAACGATGAATATTTTGGCAGAAAATACGCCTTAAAAGACAAGGCGAATAAATTTTATGCCGACAATGACGAACGCGCCATTTTTTATTGCCGCGGGGTTTTAGAAACGGTTAAAAAATTAGGCTGGTCGCCCGATATCATTCACTGTCACGGTTGGATGACGGCCTTGATTCCACTATACATCAAAAAGGTATTTAACGAAGATCCTATTTTCGAAAACTCAAAAGTTGTTTACTCTGTTTACAACGAAGGTTTTACCAAAACTCTAGACAAGCGTTTTGCTCAAAAAGCGGTAATTGATGGCGTAAACATTAAGAACATAAAAACGGCTGAAACTCCCGATTTCGATAGCATTAACAAATTGGCTATTGAATGGAGTGATGGCGTTATTAAAGGTAGCGAAGAATTGAGTAAGGATATGGATAAGCATATCAATTCTTTGAAAAAGAAAAAACCTGTACTCGAATACTTTAATCAAGAAGATTACGTTGAGAAGTACGATGAATTTTACGACTCTATCTTAGAAGAAGAGTTGGCAAAAAAATAATGATACAATGAGCTTAACGCGTTTCTCTTTCTTGCTTTTTTTCGCAGTAGGTATTTTACTTTTTTCTTGTAAAAAAGAAAGCAATGTTGGCTCATCGCTCATATCAAACGACAGTAAGTTTTACGGCACTTTAGTAGATACCTTAACGGTTAATGCTTATACCGAAGTGGATACTGTTTTAACTACCGAAAATCGCAGCAGAGTAGTCATTGGGGAGTTAAACGACCCTGAATTTGGAATTACAAAGGCGCAATGGTTTGCACAATTTCTAATTCCCACCAGCGCATTAACGCTGGGTAGCAACCCACAGATTGATTCTGTAGTATTGTCTTTTTATGTTGATACTACCTATCATGCTGTTAATGGAACAACTACTTTTAGAGCTTATGAATTGAGTAGTGATTTTGCTACGGGGACATATAAATCGAACCAAAGTATTGCTTACGGACCAGAGCTGGGTAACACAACGGTGGCTAGAGACTCAGGAGTGGTGAGTATTAAGTTGAGTAATAATTTCGGACAAAAAATTCTTAATGCTACAGGAGATACGCTTACTGCAAATGCTACTTTTTTAAAGTTGTTGAAAGGGATATCTATTAAAGGAGAAGAAAATTCACTTAACAGCAATGAAGG
The DNA here is from genome assembly GCA_049430665.1 of Flavobacteriales bacterium. Lineage (GTDB taxonomy): Bacteria > Bacteroidota > Bacteroidia > Flavobacteriales_C > JAHEZL01. The sequence goes on from JBMTCG010000007.1 coordinate 12,957, forward strand.
TGCTTTATTTGTAGTGAGCCCTTCGCACGCCAACACCAAAATTACTTTATACTATAATGGTACGCAGAAAGCTGATTTGAAAATAATTACTTCTTCTCGTCATTTTGTGCATTATGCACACGACTTTTCTGGCACTAGCGATTTGAAAGATCAATTGAGCAATGGTGCTTTGGGACTAAACAGATTGTTTTTAAAACCTTTAGCTGGAACCCGTGTTGTGCTCACCTTCCCTTCGTTATACAATTGGAACAAAGACAAAAACTACATAATACAGCGAGCCGAATTGGTGTTGCCTGTGGAAGCCAATAGCTACACAAATTATAGAATTCCTTCTGCGATGGGCATTTTAAAACTAGAGAAAGGAACAGAAGTAGCTTTTGACGATTTAACAGAATACAAAAATTACGATATACCAAGCTATACCATCAATGGTGTGGTGTTTTACAACGGTGGAAGATTGGAAAACGATAAATACCGTTTCTTGCTTACCAAATTCATTAACGACCAAGCATTGAAAAGCACTACAGACACCCTTGTTGTAAATGCTATTGGCAGTATTACCAATCCTTACCGCACCATTTTTGCGGGCACCAATCAAAACAACAGTACACGCACCAAGTTGTTGATTTACTATACCAAATAAAAATCCCCCGAATTTCTTCGAGGGATCTTATACTTTAAACTTTTTATCTTAGCTTATTTCGCTTTCGCGTATAGTTCAGAAACTTTAGTCCAGTTGATTACGCTAAAGAAAGCAGCGATATAATCCGGACGACGGTTTTGGTACTTTAAGTAGTAAGCATGCTCCCAAACATCCATTCCTAAAATAGGCGTTCCTTTAACATCGGCGATATCCATTAAAGGATTGTCTTGATTTGGTGTAGAGCTTACCGCCAACTTACCATCGGCTTTAACAAGTAACCATGCCCAGCCAGAACCAAAACGAGTAGCACCCGCGTTGGCAAATTCGGTTTTAAATGCATCGAATGAACCAAAAGCAGCATTTATAGCTTCGGCCAATTCTCCACTTGGTAAACCACCACCGTTTGGAGACATTACTTCCCAAAATAAGTTGTGATTGTAAAAACCACCACCGTTATTTCTAACTACAGGAGCAGCAGTAGAGATATTTTTTAAGATTTCTTCAATGCTTTTTGCCTCTAAAGGGGTTCCAGCTACTGCATTATTCAAATTAGTAGTGTATGCATTGTGATGTTTACTATGGTGAATTTCCATTGTTTTAGCATCGATGTGAGGCTCTAAAGCCTCGTAAGAGTAAGGTAAATCAGGTAATTTGAATGCCATAAAATAGGTTTTAAATTGTTGCACTAATGTAATGCTCTCAAAAATAAGAATTAAAATTTTGTTGGAAATTAAAAATATTTAATAATTTTGCGCCGTAAGTAAGTTTAACTTTTAAAATGTTCAAAATGAAAAATGTATCTAAATTATTGTTAGGAGCTGCTATCGTAGTTCTTGCTTCTTGTGGTGGTGAAACAGCTGATGCTGCTGCATCTAATGCTGATTCTTTAGCTAAAGTTGCTGAAGCTGATTCTTTAGCTAAAGTTGCTGCTGACGCTGCTGCTGCTGCTGCTACTACTGATTCAGTTGCTACAACTGATTCAGTTGCGAAGTAATCTCTTAACGAGAAAGCAAAAAATTAATCCCGGCCTTTGGTCGGGATTTCTTTTTTTACAACATTTCCTATTTAATTTTCATTAGGCAGCGATCATCCCTTAGCTTATATTGATAATAAGCATTGTTGCCCCACAAGCAGCGCAACACATTTCCTTTCACATCATTCAGCAAATAGTTTTTGGATTCAGTAGAGAGCGCCTTTGGTAAAAGTGCACCCATTGTTTTACGCATTGCCTCTTCTGCCTTATTGTTGTTTATGAACTGTTCAGCAGTTAGTGATTTCCATTGCGCAGCATTTTGAACTATAGCTTGAATGGCACATTTACGCGCAAAATCATCTTGATATAAGTGGGTAAGTTCACGCCAAAAAACCATAGAATCTTCTTTTATATTGATATCTGGATGAATGCCGCCACCGCCAAATACCTTTCTTTTACTCTTGGTATAATAAGCTGTAGTATCTGCTACAGAATCGTTATCACTATAAGCGTAATCTAAGTAATCGACGTCTTTATAGGGCTTTTGGATGCATCGGCCCGAAGGAGTATAGTAGCGCGAAACGGTTAATCTTACTTGAGAACCATCAGACAAAGTAAAAAGTTCTTGTACCAATCCTTTACCAAAAGAACGAGAGCCAATAATGGTTGCGCGGTCGTTGTCTTGCATGGCTCCAGCAAAAATTTCGCTGGCCGATGCCGATTGATGATCGATCAACACATACAATTTCACTTCTTCAAATTTTCCTACAGAGCTGGCATACATCTTATTTTGCTCCCGTTGCCTGTCTTGGGTATATACAATCAATTCACCGTCTTTTAAAAACTCATCTACCAATTGGGTACAAGTATTTAAATATCCGCCTCCATTGCCCCGCAAATCCATCACCACCGTTTTTACTTTATTGTTGTTGTAAGGATAAGTTGCTTTAAACTCATCCATCGTGGTGCGCGAAAACTCTCCAATTTTAAAATAGGCAGTTGAAGAATCGAGCATGAAAGCAGCATCAACACTATAAATGGGAATTTCGGCACGGGTGATGGCAAAAGGAATTAATGAATCAACCCCGCTGCGTTTCACCTTTACATTCACCACCGAACCTCTTTTTCCGCGCAGTTTACCAACTACTTCCTCACTTTTCATTTTTGGGTGTGATGCATTTTTACCTTCTATAATTACTATTTTGTCGCCAGGCTGAATGCCTGCAATGGCCGACGGACCGTTCTTCACAGGCCTAACCGATACAATGGTGTCCTTCACTAGTAAAAATTCTAAACCAATGCCCTCAAAACTACCTTCTAGCGATTCGTTTGCTTTATCTACTTTGCTAGATGGAATGTAGTTGGAATGGGGATCGAGTTGGTGCAAAAACTCGCTAATTCCTTTGTGGGCAATATCTTTCACATTTACCGAATCCACATAATTTTCATGCACCAACTTTAAAATCTCGGCCAAATTTAGCGCTTCAGTATATAGAGAATCGTTGCTATCGGCAGCAACAAAAGAGCTTTTAGAAGAGAAAAAATTCTTGCCTAAAAAAATACCAATAACAAGAGTAATGGCTAGGTAGATAGGAAGGTGATATACTTTTATAAAACCCTGTTTCATCCTAATTCAGGCATGTGGGTAACGGCAATACCTGCCTTTGTTAAGAAGGCAATACCAGCATCGTCCTTATACGCCATCATGTATACCACGCGCTTAATGCCTGCTTGCAAAATTAATTTGCTACAATCTTTACATGGAGAAAGGGTAATGTATAAAGTAGCATTTTCGCCGCTGTTGGTGGTTTTAGCCAATTTTAAAATCGCGTTGGCTTCGGCATGCAGCACATACCAATGGGTTTCGTTTTTTTCGTTTTCGCAACAATTGTCGAAACCACTTGGCGTACCATTGTAGCCATCGCTAATGATAACGCCATTTTTTACAATTAAAGCGCCCACTTGTTTTCTCGTACAATGAGATAATTTAGCCCATTCAACGGCCATTTTTAAATAAGCAATGTCGTAGCGCAATTGCTTTTGCTCGTTTTCGTATGTTAAAGGATTACCCATAAGAGTGAGTGTGAGAGCGGGTTTTGAGAAATTCAGAGTGTTCGTGGTCGCTCTCGCTTCTCACTCTCACTCTGATTTTTGTACCCAGGAAGGGAATCGAACCCCCATGACCGAAGTCGCTAGATTTTGAGTCTAGTGCGTCTACCAATTCCGCCACCTGGGCAATTAAATTGGAGTGCGAATTTATATAAATATTCTTACAATCAAAATATTTTAATATCTTTGCGTCCCCTGTTGAAAACCGTCTTGGTTGATGGTCAGGTATTTAAGTATAAAATGGCAAGACCAATAAAAATATTTTCAGGCAGAAGTACTGAGGTTTTGGCGAATAAAATCGCTGAAAAGATAGGTGCTCCACTTGGTAATGTACTCTTTTTTGAGTTCAGCGATGGTGAATTTCAACCATCATTTGAAGAGACTGTTCGCGGTCAGGATGTATTTATTGTACAATCAACTATTCCGCCTTCAGATAATTTATTTGAAGTGTTGCAAATGGTAGATGCTGCAAAAAGAGCATCGGCTCATGAAATTGTAGCGGTAATGCCTTATTTCGGTTATGCTCGTCAGGACAGAAAAGACCGTCCCCGTGTTTCTATAGGTGCAAAATTAGTAGCCAACTTATTAAGTGCTGCTGGTGTAACGCGTATCATGACGATGGATTTGCATGCTGATCAAATTCAAGGATTTTTTGAAGTGCCTGTTGACCATTTATATGGTTCAACCATCTTCATGCCTTATTTAAAGAGTATTCAATTAGAAGATATGGTGATTGCTGCCCCTGATACAGGTGGAACAAAAAGAGCAAATGCCTATGCCAAACAATTTGATGTTGATTTCGCTATTTGTTATAAACAAAGAGAAAAACCAAATCAGGTGGCAAAAATGACGGTGATTGGTGATGTAAAAGGAAAAAATGTAGTATTGGTAGATGATATGTGCGATACAGCAGGTACATTAACCAAAGCTGCTGCATTGATGATGGAAGCTGGTGCTAAAAGTGTTCGCGCTTTGTGTACCCACGCAGTTCTTTCTGGCAAGGCTTACGAAACCATTGAGAATTCGGTATTAACAGATTTAGTTGTTACAGATACTATTCCTTTAAAAAGGGAAAGTGCTAAAATAAAAGTTTTATCGGTTGCTGATTTATTTGGAAAGGTGATTCAAAATGCAAACACTTACAATTCTATCAGTGCCCATTTTATTGTTTGATTTAAATTTAGAGAGTCATGAAATCAGTTGAGATTACAGGAAAAGTTAGAGCATTAGATGTTACTAAAGCAGAATTAAAAGCAACTCGTAAAGCAGAGCAAGTACCTTGCGTACTTTATGGTGGTGAAAAACCGGTTCACTTTAGTGCCGACTTAAGCTCATTTAGAGCGTTGATTTATAGTCCGGAATCATATCTAGTAAACTTAGATATCGACGGACAAAAAGTACAAGCTGTTCTTCAAGACAGCCAATACCACCCGGTAAACGATTCATTGTTGCATGTTGACTTCATGCAAATTTTTGAAAACAAACCAGTTGTTATTGATGTACCTGTTAAAGTAACTGGAACTTCTCCAGGTGTTTTAGCTGGTGGTAAATTACAAGTGAAATTGAAAAGATTGAAAGTTAAAGCTCTTCCTAAAAACTTACCTGATAATGTTGTTGTAGACATTAGCGGACTTGCTATTGGAAAATCAATTAAAGTTGAGTCTTTAGCTACTTCTGATTTCGAATTCGTTACTTCTGGTAATGCAGTTGTAGTTGCGGTTAGAGTAACTAGAGCATCTGCTCAAGAAGAAGCAGCAGCTAAAGCAGCAGCAGCGGCTCCAGCTAAAGGAGGTGCAGCAGCTAAAGCTCCGGCAGCAGCAGCAAAAAAATAATTCTTAGATAAAGAATGAAGTATCTTATTGTCGGTCTCGGTAATATTGGAAAAGAATACGAAGAGACCCGTCATAATATAGGATTTAAAATATTGGATGCCCTTTCAAAGGCATCCAATATTGTTTTTAGCCCACAGCGTTATGGCGATGTGGCCACGCTAAAACACAAAGGCAGAACTTACATTTTGCTAAAACCCAACACCTTCATGAATCTTAGCGGAAATGCCGTTCGCTATTGGATGCAAAAAGAAAATATTCCTGTTGAAAGAACCTTAGTCATTGCCGATGATTTGGCTCTTCCTTTTGGGAAGTTGCGCATTCGCACATGTGGTAGTGATGGCGGACACAATGGCTTTAAAAACATCAATGAGGTTTTAGGGCACAACAATTACCCTCGCTTGCGTTTTGGTATTGCCGCAGAATTCAGCAAAGGACATCAAGTGAATTATGTGCTAGGCGAATGGAATGCAGAAGAAAAATCAGCATTGCCTGCACGAATTGAAATTGCTTCTCAAGCAGTGTTGGCTTTTGGCTTTTTAGAGATTGGAAAGGTGATGAGTGAGTTTAATGCGAAGTGATTACCATTTATTTTTAAGTATAGTGGGCTAAGCGGTATGGGATTCCCTCTCGGAGGAGAGGGGTGCGATTTTGCTTGTGGGAAGGAGGGAGATGGATTTAGTTATAGTGAATCCATCTCCCTCCCACTGCACAGGCCTTTCCCCACCCCTCTTCTCTAAGAGGGAGTCCCACACCCGGAAGTCCTGGCTTAAAAAAATGGATTTAACCATTCATCAACTCCTCAATCTCTTCCACTTCCACTGGTATTTTTTTCATTAAGTCTTTCGGACCTTTAGCCGTTATCAAAATATCATTTTCTATCCTAATACCTAATTTCTCCTCTGGAATGTAGATGCCCGGCTCGCAAGTGAAAATCATTCCATCTTGAAAAGGCTGCTTTTTATTGCCCAAATCGTGCACATCTAAGCCCATGAAATGAGAGATGCCGTGCATGAAATATTTTCTGAAAGCTGGATTCTTTGGGTCTTCGCGGGTGATATCTGATTTTGTAATCAATTTCAATTTTAATAATTCGCGTTCAATTAAACCACGTACTTCTTTGTTGTATTCGGGTAAAGTATTGCCAGCCACTAACAATTTTGTTGATTCTTTCATGATGCGCAACACTGCATTGTACACATCTTTTTGACGTTTGGTAAACTTTCCACTTACAGGAATGGTGCGCGTTAAATCGCTCGCATAATTGGCATATTCAGCACCAAAATCCATCAATACCAAATCTCCTTTTTTGCATTTTTGATTGTTGTTGACATAGTGCAAAACACAAGCATTGGCGCCCGATGCAATGATGGGCGTATAGGCGTGAACCGATTTGTTTCTAATAAATTCGTGTGAAATTTCTGCTTCTACTTCATATTCCCAAACCCCTGGTTTCATAAAACAAAGAACACGGCGAAAAGCTTTGTCGGTAACATTGCAAGCGCTTTGAATAATATCGACTTCTTCTTTGCTTTTTATTTCGCGCAACTCTTGCATGATAGGTGCCGAGCGTTCGTATTTTTTGCGGTGAAACTCATGCTTTAAAGCAATAGCCATTCGTTCATCGCGCGATATCACTTCTTTTCTTGCGCGTTCATTTTCGTTGGCATTTAAATAAATAGTACCATGTTCTTCAATCAATGCAGTGATCACAGCGTCGTATTCTTTAGTCCAAAATACATTGGCAATGCCCGAAACCTTCGTTGCTTCCTCTTTGCTGTATTTCTTGCCTTCCCAAACTATAGTATGCTCATCGCTTTCGCGCACAAAAAGAATTTCTTTGTAAGGATGATTTGGACACAGCACCAAAACGCTTTGTTCTTGGTCTATACCTGATAAATGAAAAAAATCGGAGTTCTGACGGAAAGGAAAAAAACAATCGCCGTTGCGCGGCATTTCATCATTAGAATGAAAAATGGCCAAAGCCTCTTTTTGCATTTTGCTTACAAATCTTTTTCTATTGTTAATGAACAAAGACGATGGTAAAGTAGCGTAACGTTGATTCATGAAGTATAAAATAGTGGGCGGTGTACGACGATTATTCAATTTTGTTAAAGAAAGCCAAAGATTTTCAATAAAATTCAATTCCACTTGCTATATTTACCCCCCGAAAATCAGTCTTAAAAATCTTAACAATGAGTAATAAAGAATTCTTAACCTCTTCGCTAGCCAAAAAATTCGTGATGGCTGCCACTGGTTTATTTTTAATTTCCTTTTTAGTAATTCACGTTTCTATCAACTCTTTAATCTTCTTAAACGATGGTGGAGAAACTTTCAACACCGCAGCGCACTTTATGTCGCACAACATTGTGGTTAGAATTTTAGAAGTGGGTCTATTTGTAGGTTTACTAATGCACATCTACCAAGCTTGGGTATTAACTCAAGAAAACAGAAAAGCTCGTCCGGTACAATACGCTGTATCTAACGAAACTGCAAGTAAATGGTATTCTCGTTCAATGGGAATTTTAGGTTCGTTGTTGTTAATCTTCTTGGTTGTTCACTTGGCTAACTTTTGGTATCCAACTAAGGTTGCTGTAGCCACGGGCGATGAAAATCACAACACATACAAGGAGATGAAAGAAATCTTTTCTCCAACCGATCCAGACAGAAAGGATCTTTATAAAGAAAATTTAACAAAAGAAGAAAATGAAAAAAAATACAATGAAGCTGTAGAAGAGTATGAACAAAAATCTACGATGGCTTTGGTTTTTGCTGGAGTTTACCTATTAGGTGTTTTCTCTTTAGGATACCACTTATTACACGGTTTCCAATCTGCTTTCCAATCTTTAGGATTCAATCACAAAAAATATTCTCCAATGATTAGCGCTATCGGAACAGGTTTTTCAATTGTAGTTCCTTTGATATTTGCATTAATGCCATTGGCGTTTTTATTCGGAATACTTGATTAACATTGAACTTTAAACATTGAACTTTGAACAATAACAATATGTCAAAATTAGATTCAAAAATTCCTGAGGGCCCATTAGACAAAAAATGGGAGAAGTATAAATCTTCTGTGCCTTTAGTAAACCCTGCCAACAAAAGAAGTTTAGAGATCATTGTAGTAGGTTCTGGCTTGGCCGGAGGCGCTGCTGCTGCTTCTTTAGCGGAGATGGGCTACAAAGTAAAAGTATTTTGCTTTCAAGATTCACCTCGTCGTGCGCACTCTATTGCTGCACAAGGTGGTATCAATGCTGCAAAAAATTACCAAAACGATGGTGACTCTGTTCACCGTTTGTTCTACGATACTATTAAAGGTGGTGACTACCGTGCACGTGAAGCAAACGTTCATCGTTTGGCTGAGGTGAGTGGTAACATTATCGACCAATGTGTGGCTCAAGGTGTGCCATTAGCACGCGAATACGGTGGTATGTTGAGTAACCGTTCTTTCGGTGGTACTCAGGTACAACGTACTTTTTATGCTGCTGGTCAAACCGGACAACAACTTTTACTTGGTGCCTACAGCGCATTGCAAAGACAAGTTGGTTTAGGTAGCGTGCAAATGTATGCTCGTCACGAAATGTTGGAAGTAGTTACTATCGACGGCAAAGCACGTGGTATCATTGCAAGAAACTTGATTACTGGTAAATTAGAAAGACATTTCGGACACGCAGTGTTGTTGTGTACAGGTGGATACGGTAACGTATTCTTCTTGTCGACAAACGCTATGGGTTCTAACGTTACTGCAGCTTGGAAAGCACACAAAAAAGGAGCTTTCTTCGCTAACCCTTGCTACACGCAAATTCACCCTACTTGTATTCCAGTTTCTGGAGATCACCAATCGAAATTAACTTTGATGAGTGAGTCATTGCGTAACGACGGTAGAATTTGGGTTCCTAAAAAACAAGAAGATGCAGCAGCTATTCGTGAAGGCCGCAAGAAAGGTAACGATATCGCTGAAGAGGATAGAGATTATTTCTTAGAGAGAAGATACCCAGCTTTTGGAAACTTGGTACCTCGTGACGTTGCTTCACGTGCCGCTAAAGAAAGATGTGATGCAGGTTTTGGTGTAAACAAAACAGGTGAAGCAGTTTACTTAGATTTCGCTTCTAACATGAAATACAAATATGGTAAGCAAGTAGCTACCATGAAAGGTATCACTAACCCTACCGAAGAGCAATTACACGCATTTGGTAAAGAAGTGGTGAAAGAGAAATACGGTAACTTGTTCGATATGTACAAACAAATTACTGGTGAAGATCCATACGAAGTTCCAATGATGATTTACCCTGCGGTTCACTACACTATGGGTGGTATCTGGGTAGATTACAACTTAATGACTACCGTTCCTGGCTTATACGCTTTAGGTGAAGCTAACTTCTCAGATCATGGCGCCAACCGTTTAGGTGCTTCTGCTTTGATGCAAGGATTGGCCGATGGATATTTCGTAATACCTTACACTATTGGTGCTTATTTAGCTGGCGATATTAGAACGAAAGCAATTCCTACCGATCACGAAGCATTTGTTGCTGCAGAGAAAGAAGTTCAAGAAAGAATCGATAAATTGTTCGCTATCAAAGGAACCAAACCAGTTGATTATTTCCACAAAAAATTAGGAAAAATCATGTGGGATAAATGTGGTATGGCGCGTAACGAAGCTGGCTTGAAACAAGCTATTGCAGATATTCAACAACTACAAAAAGATTTCTGGAGCGATGTTCGTGTACCAGGTGATGCGAACGAATTGAATCCTGAATTGGAAAAAGCAGGTAGAGTTGCCGACTTCCTTGAACTAGGAGAATTGATGTGTATCGACGCATTGAACAGAAGAGAATCATGTGGAGGTCACTTCCGTGAAGAATCTGCTGAAACAAGCGGTGAACAAGAAGGAGAAGCAAAACGTGACGACGCAAACTTCATGTACGTAAGTGCTTGGGAGTATAAAGGTCCGAACACATTTGAATTACATAAAGAAGAACTGAAGTACGAAGTGATTAAAGTATCACAACGTTCTTATAAGTAGTAAATAGCGATTAGCGAATAGGCATTAGGGGAAAGAAATGGAGAATAAAATACAGTCATATAAAGATTTAATAGTTTGGCAAAAAGCTATTACTGTAGTTACAGATATTTATGCTGTTTCAAAATTATTTCCTGCCGAAGAAAAATTCGGACTGGTTAGCCAATTAAATCGCGCTGTAGTTTCTATTCCTGCTAATATTGCAGAAGGCTGGGGAAGAGAATCTTCAAAAAACTATTTACAATTCTTAAAAATATCTAGAGGATCAATTATGGAAGTGGAAACGCTTCTAATTATTTCTCATAATTTAAAATATATCTCTATTGAAGTTTTTACTGATTTATCTACTAAACTAGATGAGGTTGGAAGAATTCTTCAAGGTGTGATTAAAAGTATTAACGAAAAAATAAAATTAACCACCCTTTAGCCCTATTGGCTATTGGCTAATTGCTATTCACTATGTCAGGAAACATGAACTTAACGTTAAAGGTATGGCGTCAAAAAAACGCTAGCCAAAAAGGAGAATTGGTAACTTATCCAGTTTCTAACATCTCTCCCGATATGTCATTCCTTGAAATGTTCGACGTATTGAACGATCAATTGGTAACTGAAGGTAAGGAGCCTATCGCATTCGATCACGACTGTCGTGAAGGTATTTGCGGTATGTGTTCAATGCATATCAACGGCCACGCACACGGTCCGAAAGACCAAGTAACTACTTGTCAGTTACACATGCGTTCATTCAAAGATGGCGATACTATCGTTGTTGAGCCTTGGAGAGCAGCTGCTTTCCCGGTTGTAAAAGACTTAGTTGTTGACCGTTCTTCTTTCGATAGAATCATCGCCAAAGGCGGATTCATCTCTGTTAACACAGGAAATGCGAAAGACGCGAACAACCTTCCTATTCCTAAAGTAGATGCAGATAAAGCTTTTGAAGCTGCTGCATGTATTGGTTGTGGAGCTTGTGTTGCTACTTGTAAAAACTCATCAGCAATGTTGTTTGTCTCTGCTAAAGTTGCTCAATTGTCATTGTTGCCACAAGGTAAAGCAGAAGCGTCTCAACGTGTATTGAACATGGTTGCTCAAATGGACGAAGAAGGCTTTGGTAGCTGTACCAACACTGGCGCTTGCGAAGTAGAATGCCCTAAAGGAATTTCTATCCAAAACATCGCTATTATGAATAAAGAATATTTGAAAGCTAGTGTGATTTCTGAACAAGAGGCGCAGTAATCAACTGAAATAATAACAAGGAAATCCTTCTCAGAAATGGGGAGGATTTTTTTATTGTCTGAACACGATTTTTAGGATCGATAGGATTGCAGGATTCTTTTCACGTACAGAATCACTAATCATCCCTCTTAGAGAAGAGGGCGCGCGAAAATGCTTGTGGGAGGGAGGGAGATGGATTTTAGTTATTAAATCTAACCTCAAATAATTCAATTGGAGCGCTTACTTCATCGGGTTTGCAAGTAACAATTATAGAGTTGATTCGTGAAGAAATGAATAAGGTTTTTGGATCGAAAATGAAGGTTTGGTTGACGATTAAAGAACTAACTTCATATACACTCATTGACCAAGGATGAGGAACTTTTATTGATTTTCCTTTATCGTTTAAACTATATGCGGAATCAACTACAATTAATGCTCTATTAATTTCATCTATACTCATTTTCTGACCAGTTTGAGGCGAATAAACTTCAATTTGGTTATTTATCGCTTGAGTGAAAAGCAAAGCAGGTAATTCTAAATCATACATTTTTTTTAAACTTGATTGATAGCGAGCATTGTAAAAAGGAGAATAGGTAGTGGCGGTTGGCAAAACGGGCAATTGAAAGCGGACTTTATGTGTCCAAACAACTGAAGTGTCGTTCAAGTAAGGATTTGGATTTAAAAGGGAACTAAGTGGTGTTTGAACGTGCCAATACATTGGTTTAGTTCCCAAGTAATCTCCTGCTTCGTTGAAAACTTCAAAAACCGGACAAGCACCATTTAGCAATACTTCCATCTTTCTTTTTTTAGTATTGTAGAGCCATTCTTGGGCAAGTCTTAAATAATCGGTTTTTCTATAATCATAATGGCTTGTAACTGCCTTTAAAACCATATCACCTTGTTCGTTGGCGACATACATGCTATCTAAATGAAACTGCGTAAAATCTGTCTCTGTGCAATCCCAGATGTTATTTACGTCTTCCACCAAATCATAATGAGGCATTAGCGTTTTATCTTTCACTTTTTGATTCAAAGCAAGGATAAAATAGAGCATTTCTCTTTCTTGTTTTTTACCTGGCTTTTCGATAATTGAATCTTCTTCAACAATATCATTTGGTAACTCCTCAGAATACTTAAAATCAATGGCATACCTATAATTCAACTCCAAAGGCTGCTGCCCATAAAGAGTTAAAACAAATAGAAGTTCAGCAAGAATTAGAATCTTTTTCATCTTAGGCATTTGAGCTTTAAATATAGATGAAATGTTTGAAATGACACGGTGCCAATGTATTTTGGATTAACACTTCACCCAAATATTGCTAAATTCCATCTCCCGCCAACACACAAGCATTTCCACACGCCCTCTTCTCTAAGAGGGATAGTTAGCGTTAGAGAACTTTAAATATATTATGAATTTTCTGTTCTAAGATTAACATTTCATTCTCCCCATTTCTCTCAAATTCAAAAATGAAGTGCAGTTTTACTATGAGAAGAAGTTCTTCGTCTTCTGTATTTCTGAAATCTATGGAAATAAGATCAACTGGATTATGAGAATTAAACAAGTAAAAGGCTTCATCAAACTGATTTTCTGCAAAATCGATATGACCAACTTTCAAATGCTCTTCAGTAATTTCAATTGGATAAAAACAGAGCTCCTTTTCTGTATAAACATAATTGTCAAATAAATAGGGAGCAATTGGAATTAGTAATTGGTAAGTGTGCTGATCAACTCTGCTTAGGGTAATTTCTCCAAAAACTATTTGTTTAACGGACGTGTAATTGGAGAGGTCAGTTTTCACTGATTCTAATTTCCTTTGTTCGTTTAATCTCTTTTCTTCAATTAATGCTTGATCATTTTCACCATTTCTAAACCTTTCAAAGATCTCACCGATGTAGGAGTATATTCTTCTGCGTCAAGTTTCCATAAGAAGTATAGTTCTTCAAAATCATCACCCCAAGATGCTTGTTCCGTGGCACTTTCTATAGTGAATTCATGTTTGTTCCATTCAGAAGAAGCTTTCTTTACTTCTTCTAAATTCCTAGTGTTGTAAAAATTCCAAAAATCTTTAGTTTTCATTTAAGTAAATATTACTTCCCCTCCAAAATCTTCTTAATCACCAACTGCGCAGAAGTCACTCTATTAGCGGCTTGTGCGATGATGATAGAATTTTCTGAGTCGATAACGTCATCGTTCACTACCACATTTCTGCGAACAGGAAGGCAGTGCATAAACTTAGCGTTATTGGTAAGCGCCATTTTATCGGAAGAGACAGTCCATGCTGGATCAGTGGAAAGGATTTCTCCATAGGAAGTATAAGACGACCAGTTTTTAGCGTAGATGAAATCGGCCCCTTTAAACGCTTCTTTTTGATTGCGCTCTAATTTCACTCCGTCCATAAATTCGGGAGCTAAATCGTAGCCTTCTGGATTGGTCACCACGAAATCTACATCGGCATTTTTCATCCATTCTACAAAGCTGTTCGGCACCGCTTGTGGCAATGCTTTAGGGTGTGGCGCCCAGGTTAAAACTACTTTCGGACGAGCCACTTTTTTGTGTTCTTCAATCGTAATTAAATCGGCAAAAGATTGCAAAGGATGCAAGGTAGATGACTCCAAATTAATGATAGGCACACCCGCATATTTCATGAAGCTTTTCAATACATCTTCTGAATAATCTTTTTCTCTGTCTTTCAAAACCGCAAACGAACGAACTGCAATAATATCGCAATAAGCGCCCATCACACGAGCCGCGTCTTTAACATGTTCTGCAGCATCGCCATTCATCACCGCGCCGTCTTCCATCTCTAATTTCCAACCATCAGAACCAACGTTCATGCTAATCACACTCATGCCTAAATTGATGGCCGCTTTTTGTGTGCTCAAACGTGTTCTTAAACTAGAATTGAAAAAGATCAAACCTATGGTTTTGCCTTTCCCTAGAGTAGAAAAATTTGCAATGTCTTTTTTCAAGGCTATAGCTTCAGCCACCGCAGCAGAAAGATTACCCGCATCTTTAACAGAAAAGAAGTGTTTCATTCCTTATACTTTTAATAATTTTTGAATCGCTTTATCTACTGCAGCGCCGTTAATTTTAGCACGCGCCTTCTTCATCTTACGCTGAATTTCTTTGTTGCACAAATTGCCAATACTGCCTTCGTGCGTGTGTTTTACCGTTCTTTCCGGATTGAAATTTCCTTCTTCAATCTCTATCCCCACTTGCTTGTAAGCATCGCGGAATGGAAGTCCTTTAGTCGCTCTACGGTTCACCTCCTCAACACTGAAAAGGTAAACGTATTTGTCGTCTTTCAAGATGTCTTTTTTCACGCCGATATTCGGCACCATCAACAAAGCCATTTCCAAACAAGCATTCATCTCTTTGAAGAGGTAGATGTATTTTTCTTTTAGTAATTGTAAATCGCGGAAGTAGCCAGAAGTTAAATTGCCCGTCATCATCGCCAACTCGAATTGCACGGCCTGCATGGCATTGCATTTAGAACGCATCAATTCAAAAACATCGGGATTTTTCTTGTGCGGCATGATGCTAGAGCCTGTGGTGAATTCTTTTGGTAAGGTGATGAAGCTAAAATTCTGACTCATATACAAACAGCTATCGGCAGCGAATTTACCTAAGGTAGAAGCCAAAGACGCCATGGCCGCAGCCACCGTTTTTTCGGTTTTACCGCGAGTCATTTGCGCATAAACCACATTGTAATGCAAATCTTCAAAACCCAATAACTGCGTTGTTAATTTACGTTTGATAGGAAAAGAAGAACCGTATCCTGCAGCAGAACCCAGCGGATTCTGATTCGTCATTTTGTAGGCCGTTGCCAACATCTCCATATCATCGCTCAGCGATTCGGCATAAGCGCCAAACCACAAACCGAAGGAAGAAGGCATAGCTACTTGCAAGTGCGTGTAGCCTGGTAACAAAACATTTTTATGGGTTTCGCTTTGTTTGATAAAAGCATCAAACAACTTTTGTGTAAGTGTAGCAATTTCAATGGTTTTAGCTCGTCCGTACAACTTTAAATCTACCAAAACTTGGTCGTTACGTGAACGCGCTGCATGTACTTTTTTACCTGCATCGCCTATAGCTTTGGTCAACAACATCTCCACTTGAGAATGCACATCTTCCACGCCGGGTTCTATGGTAAACAAGCCTTTTAAAGCCGATATATAAATTTTCTTGAGTTCTTTTTTAAGCTTTGGTAATTCCTTTTTTTCCAACAATCCCACCTCGGCCAACATGGTGATATGCGCCATGGTACCCAACACATCAAAAGGCGCCAATTCTAAATCGAGCACATTGTCGTTGCCTATGGTGAAAGCCTCTATGGCTTTATCAACTTTAAATCCTTTGTCCCAAAGTTTCATTTACATTTTTGCTTTGGGCAAATATCGTAAAAAAAGTGATTGGATTTCTATGCTAATATCTCATCTAGAGCTTGCGTGCTTATAGGAGCAAAACAATAGTTCCTTCGGGGTACCTCAGGAGGACAGTTAGTGATCCACTGTTTGATGTACTAGATTTAATGACGGTTTTAGCTTGATTTTTCAAGGATGGTTTTCAGAGAATGCGTCACTAACTGTCCTCCTGAGGTACCCCGAAGGAACTAGTGTCCTGAAAAGTTAAAGAAATATCCCATGGATAGTAACTACAAAATGTGAATTCGAAGGTTCGCTTACACCAGAATATAAAAGAACTTCTTCTCCCTTTTGTGTTTTGATTCTATAGAAGTTAGCAAAGCCACCACAAATTGCTCTAGAGGACATTCCTATTTTCAAGAATTCTTTTAAATAATTCTTTTCGTTTTCATCAACATTTCCTTGCTGCCAATGCGTATTAATTATGTCGTTGAAATTTACAACAACTGTATCATTGTTAAAATTGAAAGAAACTACATTCTCTTGTTTTAGAGCATTATCGTAAACAAGTCTAATAGCTGCAAATTTCATTACTTCTTCGGCGCCATCAGCGTATTCATTGCCATCATCTGTTGCATAGTTTTCTGCATATTTTCAGTAGAACCATCTAAGAAAATAACATTGCCTTCGCCGTTTTCAGAGAATTGTTTGATGGCTTCTGTCCACATAGAGAACAAAATCACAGAAGTATCTAAGTTGGCTTGTTGCATTTCTTTTGCTGCTTCGGTCATACCTTTCGCTACTTCCTGACGGAATAAAGCTACCCCTTGTCCGCGCAACTGAGCCGCTAATTTTTCTGCCTCCGCAGAAATTTTGATGGCGTTACCTTCTGCTTCAGCAGCTTTGGTTTTGGTGATTAATAAAGCCTGACCTTCATTCTCTGCTGCAGCTTTTAAGTTGTTAGAAGCTACCACTTGTGCCATCGATTTCATAATAGCATCGTCGAAAGTAATATCATTCAATTGTAAGTCGATAAGGTGGTATCCCCAACCTTCTAAAGTATTGTCGATTTGTTCCTTTACATCGTGTACAATTTCATTTCTTAAAGAAAGAACTTCAGCTTGTTTTTTAGTTGCCACAAAACCTCTTATTGACCCTTCAATGGTGCGCACCAGAGCTTGCATTAAACTTCTATCGTCAACGAATTTGAAGGCCACATTTTTAATGGTTTCTTCATTCGGATTGAACACAGCATACAACAACATTGCTTTGAAATATACATTCGCTTGATCTATGGTGGTGGCTTGAAATTCTAATTCTACCGAGCGGTTTTGTACCGATACTCTTTTAAAAACAGTTTCGATAAAAGGGATTTTGAAATTTAACCCTGGGGTCATTATTCTTCTGTATTTACCGAATACAGTGATAACAGCAACTGTACCTTGTTGAACAGTGATGAAAGATAGAAATAGAGTAACTGCAATTACAACAGCGATAACGATTAATGGAATAGTCATGGTTTAAAATTTTGTTTGGATAAATATAGAATTAAATTCCCTTCGGAATCGATTCAATTAAAGTTTTTGTGTACTCAGTTTGTGGATTTTCATAAACAACATCGGCATCATCCATTTGTTCAATTTTTCCCGATTTGTTCATCACAATCATTCTGTCGCACATAAATTTTACAACAGATAAATCGTGCGAAATAAAAATATAGGTTAAGCCGAATTCTCTCTTTAAATCATTCAATAAATTAAGCACTTGTGCTTGCACAGAAACATCTAAAGAAGAAACAGATTCATCGCAAATTACAAACTCTGGTTGTACCGCTAAAGCACGTGCAATGCAAATTCGCTGACGCTGTCCGCCAGAAAATTCATGTGGATATCTGTAAAAATGATCGGCTTTTAAACTCACTTTTTCCAATAAGTTGATGACGTATTCTTCACGTTGTTTATCGTTGTCGAGAATTTTGTGAACCTGCATCGGTTCCATTATCGCTTTTCCAATTGGAATACGTGGATTGAGCGACGAATATGGGTCTTGAAAAATGATTTGTATTTTTTTTCTAAGTGGTCGAAGTTCAGCGCTATGTAAAGAAAGCAAGTCGGTGCCTTGGTATTTAATTTTACCATCTGTAGCGTTTACCAATTGAACAATACTTCTTCCAATGGTTGTTTTACCACAGCCCGATTCGCCCACCAAGCCCAGGGTTTCACCTTTGTAAACATTGAAGGAAACATCGTCTACCGCCTTCACCCAATCGGTGGTTTTGCCCAACCAATTTTTCTTTAGCGGAAACCAAACTTTTAGATTTTCTACTTCTAGAATTGGAAAAGTTGAGTATAATTTTTCGTGATTTTGTTTGCGTTCTTCTTTGGTGATTTCAACAGCTTGAAAAGGATGTTCTCTGTTTAAAAAATCGGCAACGGTAGGAAGGTGAATGTAGCGTTTGTTTAAAGGCGGTCGGCAAGCCAACAATCCTTTGGTGTAAGGATGTGTAGCGTTTTTAAATAAGGCCCTCACGTCGCCTTCTTCCACAATTTTTCCGCTTTGCATTACAATTGCTCTGTCGGCAATTTCGGCTACTACACCCAAATCATGAGTGATAAAAATAATGCCCATTTGTCGTTTTTGTTGAATCTCTTTCAACAACAACAAAATGGTTTTTTGAACGGTAACATCTAATGCAGTGGTGGGTTCGTCGGCAATCAATACCGATGGTTCGCACGATAGCGCCATGGCTATCATCACCCGCTGTTTTTGTCCGCCCGAAAGCTGATGCGGATAAGATTCAAATATACTTTCTGCACGAGGCAATTTTACTTCGTTGAACAACTCAATGGCTTTTGCTTTCGCTTCTTTTTTGCTGCATTTCTGATGCAATAATATGGCTTCTACAATTTGATCTCCACAAGTGAATACGGGGTTTAGGGAAGTCATTGGCTCTTGAAAAATCATGGCAATATCTTTACCACGATATGAGCGCATTTCTTCTTCTTTGAGCGATAACAAATTCACTGCTTTTTCTCGCCCGTAGTAATTGATTTCTCCATTGGTAATTTTTCCTGGTGGAGAAGGAATCAATTGCATGATAGAGAGAGAAGTCACCGATTTGCCGGAGCCCGATTCACCTACAACGCTTACTGTTTCTCCTTTGTACAAAGAAAAACTGATATTTCTTACAGCAATAAATTCTTCTTTTCCTGAAGAAAATTTTACTTCTAAATCTTTAATATCTAAGAGCAGAGATTTCATTTCGAACGAAGATAATGAACTTGAAACTAATTTTATATTTTAGTCCCATCAATTCAAATCAACCATGGGATTAAAAGCCGCTTTAAGCAAACCTTTTGCAAGATACATTTCGAAGAAAGTTTACAAGGAAGCTGCACTTGCGGTGGAGTTGCAAGAGGCAACAATGAAAATGTTGGTAGACAAAGCGAAGAATACTGCATTTGGTAAAGACCACAATTTCGCTTCTATCAAGAACTACGAAGATTTTAAAAAGGCTGTTCCTATTAAAGATTACGAAGGAATAAAGCATTATATTGAACGTATTAAACACGATGAGGAAAATGTATTGTGGCCTGGTTTGCCCATGTATTTTAGCAAGACTTCGGGTACTACTTCAGGCGTGAAATACATTCCTATTTCTAAAGAATCGATGCCGCATCATATCACTGCTGCGCGAAATGCGATTTTGTTGTACATCGCAGAAACGGGTAAAGCAGAATTTGTAGATGGCAAAATGATTTTCTTGCAGGGGAGTCCCGAATTGGATAACACCTACAAAACACCAACCGGAAGATTATCGGGAATAACGGCGCACCACGTTCCAAAATATTTACAAAAAAATAGAAAACCATCTTACGAAACCAATTGCATTAGCGATTGGGAAACAAAATTAGATGCTATAATAGAAGAAACGGTGAATGAAGACATGCGCGTAATCTCTGGTATTCCGCCATGGGTGCAAATGTATTTCGAAAGAATTCAGGCCAAAACGGGCAAGCAAATCAAAGATGTTTTTCCTAATTTTTCTTTGTTCGTTCAAGGGGGAGTGAATTATCGTCCGTACCAACCTATTATGGAAAAGATTATTGGTAAATCAATTCCTACTGTTGAGGTTTACCCGGCATCTGAAGGATTTATCGCCTACCAAGATTCACAAAAACACGAGGGGTTATTGTTGAATACCAATGCCGGAATTTTCTTTGAATTTATTCCTGCCGACGAGTTTTTTAATGAAAATCCTACACGTATTTCTTTGAAAGATGTGAAGTTGGGCGTTAACTACGCTTTGATCATGAACACCAACGCAGGCTTGTTTGGCTACAACATTGGCGATACCGTAAAATTCGTTTCATTGAATCCTTATCGTATTGTCGTTTCTGGTAGAATTAAACATTTTATTTCTGCCTTTGGAGAACACGTGATTGGCGAGGAAGTAGATAGAGCAATGATTAAAGCCTGCGAAAAATTTGATGTGGAGGTTACAGAATTTACTGTTGCGCCGCAGGTGGCTCCAAAGGAAGGATTACCTTATCATGAGTGGTTTGTAGAGTTTAACAAAAGACCAAGTGATTTAGCTGCATTCGTGAAATTTTTAGATGAAGAAATGGTGCGCCAAAATACCTACTATAAAGATTTGATTACTGGAAGTATCTTGCGTTCACTTGTTTTAACCGAGATGCCGAAAGATGGTTTTATCAATTATATGAAGAGCGAAGGTAAGTTGGGCGGACAAAATAAAGTACCGCGTTTGGGGAATGACAGAAAGATTGCTGATGCGTTGACGGGGATGATAAAGTAAAGTTTTGATAACTAGGACAATAGTTCCTTCGGAGTACCTCAGGATGACAACCACTCTTGAGCAATACTTACCTAGTATGTCATCCTAAGATACTCCGAAGGAACTATTGTCCTGCACATCCTCTAAACAAACAACGCCTTCAACTCACTCGCCTCCTCAGGTTTTAATTTCCCTGCCAAAATCAAGCTCAATTGTCTTCTGCGCAAAGCGCCGTTGAATCGTTGAATTTCCAATTCACTTTCGGGCACCAATTCGGGCATTGCTACACTTTCTCCCTTTTCATTTAGGGCCACAAAAGTGTACATGGCTTCATTGCATTTTATCTTGGTGCCAGTGGTTTGCATTTCTTTGTATACCTCAATAAAAACCTCGCAAGATTTATTGAATGAGCGCGATACTTTAGCTTCTAAAGTCACCACATTTCCAAACTGAATAGGTTGCTGAAAAGACACGTTGCTCACACTTGCTGTTACCACCACATGCTTGCAAAATCTGCCCGCGCAAATGGCGCCAATCACGTCCATCCAGTTGAGTAGTTGTCCGCCCATTAAATTGTTCAACATATTCGTATCATTCGGTAATACGATATAAGTTGCGATGGCTAGAGTATCTTTTGCTTTTATTGCTTCCATTATTTCTATATTTATCGCTTAAATATACTATTTTATGGTACATTACTATATCCTCGCCCTTCATATTATCTTTGTTGTTACTTGGTTTGCTGGATTGTTCTATATCGTGCGTTTGTTTATTTATCACGCCGAGGCAGAGAAAAAAGAAGAGCCTGAAAAAACCATTTTACAAAATCAATACAAAATCATGGAGAAGAGATTGTGGTACATCATTACCTGGCCATCTATGATTATCACAGTATGTTTGGGTACTTGGTTAATGATAGAAACGGGTTATTTTCGTGAAGGATGGATGCATGTGAAATTGGTATTCGTGATGTTGCTGGTGTTGTATCACTTGGCTTGCCATAAAATTTATCTTCAGTTGCAAAACGATGAGGTGAAATATTCATCAACCAAATTGCGCATGTGGAATGAGGTATCCACTCTATTGTTATTCGCTATTGTATTTTTAGTGGAGCTTAAGGATAAAGGCCTATTTGATTGGGTATATGGTGTTGTTGGCTTGATTTTGTTGGCCGGCATAATGATGATTGCGATAAAATTATACAAAAAGAAAAGAGAGCAAGAATAGATTAAACCTATCGACGAAGTAATTGAATCATGATTTTGATTTCTATTTTCGTCGTCTAAACAAATAATAATTTAGTTATGAAAAGAACAGCAACAGCTCAATGGGCAGGAACAGGTAAAGAAGGAAAAGGAAATCTTTCTACACAAAGCACTGTATTAAATAAAACACAATATTCATTTGGTTCACGTTTCGAAGAAGGCGTTGGAACAAACCCTGAGGAATTAATCGCTGCAGCACACGCAGGATGTTTCACTATGAAATTAAGTTTCGTATTGGTAGCTGCAGGTTTCACTGCCGAGAACTTAGAAACTACTTGCGCTATCGTTTTAGAGAACGGTGCAGTAACTTCTTCTTCTTTGAAATTAACAGCTAAAGTTCCTGGCATTTCTGCAGAGCAATTTGCAGCAGCAGCTGAAGATGCAAAAGTTAATTGTCCGATTTCAAAATTATTGAACACCGCAATTTCATTGGAATACACTTTGGCGTAAACTGAAAAATTATTTTGAAAGAAAGACTGCTCGAAAGGGCGGTCTTTTTTGTTTTATCCTTTTTTCACCCAGTACGTCTTTGCGAGAATCCGTCAGCTGACGGATGAAGCAATCTCATCATTTAATTTTTGAAGCTGAATCCCGAGAATCAGGACGGGAAAAGATTCAGCAATCAGTCGGCAGACTGACAAACGTTAGCTTTGCGAAACTTAGCATAGTGTAGAGAGTTACTCGTGAAATATTTTATTAAGTAAAATTCGAATTGGAACAGTTAGGAAGATACAAAAAAGTATTAATCCATAGTCATAGGGTCTTCGCTCTAATTCGTTACTTGTAGCCAATAGAATAATAGCTATCCATGAAAGATGAAATATTGTGATCTTAAATCTGTTTGTAAATATTTCTTCAACGATTGAAGTAATAAAAACACAGACAATGACTGCTATAATTATTATGTTAAGGATTATCTTATAAAAATCCATGCCATCTCCACCATGTCTTATTTGTGGCTCATGGAAATTCATAGCTATTCCATAAATTATCCAGTAAAGTGTAAATATGGACAACAGTTGAATTACACTCGAAAATACTATAAGTGACAATCCTTTTTTTTCATGTTGTTAATTCATTTTTTCCTCAATAATTAAACTCCCAAGCGCTTTTATAAGCCCCAATCTTCTCGCAATATTCTATAAAATCTTTATAAAAAGGATGATTCGCCAAAGTAGCGCTATTGCCTATTACCACTAGTTTTTTCTTAGCGCGGGTGAGGGCAACATTCATTCGTCGGATATCGCTGAGGAAACCAATTTCTGCTGAGTCGTTGCTGCGCACTAAAGAGATGTAAATAATGTCGCGTTCTTGACCTTGAAATCCGTCGATGGTTTTAATGGCTAATTTGATAGGAAAGGTTTTAAAATCTTCATCGGCTTCTACCAATTGAGTGAGGTATTGCACTTGTTCTTTGTAAGGAGAAATGATGCCGATGGATAAATTGTTTGATTGTTGAATTGATGAATTGTTGTATTGTTCAAGCAACAATTTTAAATGCTTGATGAGTAAAGTCGCTTCGTCGGGATTGCTATGACTCAAACTTTCGGGATTCATTATATCATCGAAACTACAGCCCGAAGTATCAATAAAATCAACAGGTGTGTGCAAAAATGTTTCTTCTTCGTTGTAACTCAACAAACTATTTTTTACAGAATCATCAGCGTTTAATTCTCCTTTGTAAAATTTGTGATTGGAGAAATTCATGATGTTTTCGTGCATGCGGTATTGCGTGTTTAGCATCACTGAAATGTTATCGATGTGCATGCAGCGTTCAAATAAGGTTTCTTTCAATCCTTCTACTTCTGCTTTTTTAGATTTTACGGTTGGAGGTAATTGAAAATGATCTCCTGCAAAAATTACACGCTCTGCACGTGTGATGGGAATCCAGCACATGGGCTCTAAAGCCTGCGCTGCTTCGTCGATGAAGAGCGTAGTGAAGTGTCGGCTACGCATCATTTTACCCGATGAAACAACAGGAGTACAAGCAATCACTTGTGCTTTATCAAATTGAGATTGAATGATATAATCTTCTAGGTTGTTGGCATCGCGCATGATTTGCTTGGCTTGCTGATAGTACATTTGGCGCTGTACCCTTTCTTCGCGATTGAAAACACGTTTGTATTTTCCAGCCATTTTGAAATATTCTTCGGCTGTTTTTCTATAGTTTTTTAAATCCTTGTATGAATCGTGTGCCGATATTTTTGCATCTAAAGTATTCATCAATACTTCTTCTGAAATACGCGCTGGATTGCCCAAACGCAAAACACTTATTCCTTCGCGATGCAATTTTTCGGTGAGTAAATCTACCGCAGTATTGCTAGAGCTAGACACCAAAACTTGAGATTCATTTTTAAGTGTTTCGCGAATGGCTTGAACGAGAGTGGTGGTTTTTCCTGTGCCAGGCGGACCGTGAATGATAGCAATATCTTTAGCTGAAACAATTTTATTTACCGCTTCATTTTGTGAAGCATTTAATCGTGCGATTTGAATTTTTGGATCGCTGTGAAAGGCAGGTTTTTTTTCTTCGAAGATCACGTCGCGCAGTTGTCCGAGACGCGTGCTATTTGGCGCAGCAATTACTTTATCTAACGCAATATTCATTTCGCGATAACTCGCTTCGTCAAAGAGAATATTCAAGCCTAATTTCCCTTCTTCGCACCAATCGGGCAGTTCATCTAAAGTGGTAGAAAATCGAATTTTATTGTGGCCTAGAATTTTCACCGTCCCCAAAATTTGCGCTGCATCGGGATGTTTGTTGGAGAAAAGTGCAGCTTGTTTTCCACCAGAAAATTGATGCGGCTCATTAAAGTTGGTAGTGCGTTCAATATCTAAGGATAAATATTCGCCAACGCCAATTTCTTCATTACTAATAACAACTGGATACCAAGTTACTCCGCTTTCTTTGCGATAGTTAATATTGTCGCGAGAAAAATGCGCTTGATATTGCGCAAAATCTTCATCGCGTTCAATCTTTAAAAGCTTTTTGAGTTGGTGCAATCTTTCTATTTCACTCATGTTTTCAAATATAGCTTTTATCTTTATTCTTCGTTTATTCAATACAAAAACCCAAAATGCCACACCGGTATAATGTTACCTTGTGCAAATTCTAAGTCATCTTTAACTATGTATGCGTTGGGAATAGCTTGAATTTGTTTTTGTTTTTTTGATTTCCCTCCTACTTCAAATGTGAAATTATCAATAATAAAATCTCCCTTTTCGGGTATTTTCACTTCGTATGCGACCTTAGTTTGCGAGATAAAGAAAGTTTCTCTTGTATTGCCTATATTCACGTTATTTTGTCCCACTAAAACAGCACTTAAATTGGTGTTGTTCAGATATATTTTTTCGGGTTTACCCAACGATTGAACTCCTTTTGTATTAGAATTGGCAGCAATAATTAACCCGGCACGTTCCAGATAATTCAAATAATCGGGCAGTAAACTGCGAGAAATTTGAGTTAAGTCGGCTATTTTAGATAAATTGGGTTTAAAGGGAACGCTTTCCGAAATAATTTGCAGTAGCATTTTCAACTTCGCTGCTGTGGCTGGTTTTAAGTCGAGGTGTTGAATTAAATCTACTTCCAGAATAGTATTAATTACACTCATTAATTTTAGTTCGAAGTCCTCTTCTTTATAAAAGGGATAATAGCCTTTTATGAGGTAGCGATTAAAATGGTAAATCGGTTTTTGTATGCTTTCTTTAAAACCATTTCCAATCAATTGTTTTAGTTCATATTTCGCGTATTTAGTTCCCGTTTCGAAATACAAGTATTCTCTAAACGACATTCCTTCTAAAACATAATGAACCGCTCTGCGACTTAAATCGCCATAGCCTCTCATGATGTCTAAGATGGAACTTCCAGTAAAAACAATATTGATGTCGGCAATACTATCGTAAATATGTTTTATTTCTCCCGACCAATTTTGGTATTTATGTACTTCATCAATAAAGAGGTATTTACCTCCCTTGTTTCTAAATTGTAGCGCTATTTCGTATAGCGACAACTTGTAAATAAACAAGCTGTCGGCCGAAATGTATAAATAACTTTCGGGCTCTTGGGCTTCTTTAATGCGCTGAATCAACAAGGTGGTTTTTCCAAC
Organism: Flavobacteriales bacterium; assembly: GCA_049430665.1. GTDB lineage: Bacteria > Bacteroidota > Bacteroidia > Flavobacteriales_C > JAHEZL01. The sequence goes on from JBMTCG010000007.1 coordinate 39,271, forward strand.
TCCGCGCTGACCTGTGATGGCAATTAAGCGGTTTTTCCAATTGATTTGCTCATACAAATACCTTCTTTTATCGCTTCTGTTTTGCTGTAAAATTCGATGATGAGTTTCAATTAATTGCTCCATAATGTGCTTTTGTATTATCTAAATATATGAAAAATGAATAGTCAACTATGCAAAAATAGTATAAAAATGAATAGTCAACTACGCAAAAATAACAATATTGGACGTTTTTCTGATTTATGGTGCTTGTGGTTTTTACAACTTAACCTTTGTCTTTCTTCTTTGCGGATTCAAATTCTTCTAAAAACTCTGAAAGACTTTGTTCAAAGACATCTGCGATTTGTTTAATTACATAGATGTTGGGAGTGTACAATCCGTTTTCAATTCTTGAAACACCTTTAGCCTCAAACTCGCCATCGTATATTTTTTCGGCCAATTGATTTTGGGTGAGTCCTTTTTCCTCTCTTTTTTGTTTGATGTATTTTCCTAAGGCTTTATTGTATTTATCGCGCTTGGTACTAGTGGTTTTTCTACGAGGTTTGCTAGTCCATTCTTTCTTTGGTTTCCCAGGCGTTTTCATCTGCCTAAAATCCTTAATACCTAAATTTTTTATGTCATCTAATTAGGTCATCTTTTGTTTTTTAAATACATTCGGATGAAATTCTTTAAAAGGACAAGTAATGAGCATCGAACAGAAGATAACCAACCATATAAAAGTGCCAAACAAGGATTTGGAAGTATTGAGATCACATTTTCCGCATTGCTTTGATAAAAACGGCAATTTTCAACTGGAGAAATTCAAAAGTAATTTGACTGAAAACGAAATCAATTTTTCTGCTGAAAGTTATGGTTTAGACAGGCTTGGAAAATCTTATGCAAGACTGTTGGCAAGTGATCCTGCTACAACTTTGCTAAAAGCTGACGAAACCCACAGTGCCAAACCTGAAAATGTAAACTCTGAAAATGTGCTTATCAAAGGCGACAACCTGGAAGTGCTAAAACACCTTTCCAATGCCTATTATGAACAAGTAAAAATGATATACATCGACCCGCCTTACAATACCGGTAGCGATGGTTTTGTGTATAATGATGATAGAAAGTTTACAGTAAAAGAATTACAACAGCTTATTGGTGTTGATGAAGAAAAGGCCAAACGAATTTTAGATTTTACAAAGCAAAAAAGCAACAGTCATAGTGCCTGGCTTACGTTTATGTATCCTCGACTTTACATTGCAAAACAATTGCTGAAACAGGACGGGGTAATTTTTATTTCAATTGATGATAATGAGGTGGCGCAATTGCGCTTGTTGATGGATGAGGTTTTTGGGGAAGAGAATTTTATAAATCAAATTTCAGTAAAAGCAAAAGGGAGTTCGGGAGCAAGCGGTGGTGGTGAGGATAAAAAGATGAAGAAAAATATTGAACACTTGATTTGTTATAGTAAATCATTTGGATTTGAGCGTTTTAATAACATATATAAAGAACAATCACTGACGGAATATATAAATGAACGAAGTGCAAGTGGTAAATCATTTGCCTATACGAAAGTTCTTGTTAATGATGGTGTTGAAAAATTTGAAAAAACCATAAAAGCAGGAAATGGAGATTTAATTGAAGTTTATTCAGTAGAAGGTTATGAAATAAAAAGTATATCAACTCTAGCAAAGGAAGATAATATTTCATTAGAAAAAGCATATCTAAAATATTATGAAAAAGTATTTACAACTGAAAATGCTCAAACATCTATAAGAGATAGAGTTAAAGAAGCGTTGACTAATCATAACGGCCTAATCAATATATACTATTCTCCTGTATCAGGAAGAAACAAGGGAGTTAAAACAAAGGTGTCCTTTGAAGGTGCAACGAAAAGATTAATTAGTTATTTAAAGAATGTATCAGAAAACGTAGAGGGTAAAATTATTAAAAAGGATATTATTGGAACCTTATGGACCGATTTGAGTTGGAGCAGCGTCTCAAGTGAAGGAGGAATGCCTTATCCAAATGGAAAAAAACCTATAGAATTAATAAAACGGCTTATTGAATTAACATCATCTGAAAAAAAAGATGATATTATTTTAGACTTTTTTGCAGGGTCTGGCTCCACAGCACATGCTGTCATGGATATAAATTCAATCGATAATGGGAATCGAAAAAGTATTTCAGTTCAAATAGATGAAATAATATCGGAAAAGGATAGAAAGGAGTACTATGCAGATTTGAATGTCAAAATAATTTTTGAAATCACAAAGGAGCGTTTGATAAGAGCCGCGGCAAAAATTAAAAAAGAAAAGAAAGATTATAAAGGTGATTTGGGCTTTAAAATTTTTGAAACCACTCCTATTTGGGAAGATTATGATTTTGAAACGACAGAATTAAACAAGCAAACCAAATTGTTTGATGAAAGCAAATTAACAGAAGACGACACCAAAGCGTTGCTTGTTACTTGGAAAACGAATGATGGCATTGCACTAACACAAGAGGTAGAAAACATTGATTTAGGGAGTTATACTGCTTACTACTGTGGTGGTAAATTGTATTTGTTGCACAAAGGGTTTACCACCGACAACTTAAAAAACTTGTTAGAAAAAATTGATGCAGATAAGCAGTTCAATCCAACTTCCATCATCGCTTTTGGTTATCACTTTGAAAGCAAAAATTTGCGTGAACTGGCCGAAAATTTAAAGTCGTATGCCAACAAGAAAAAGATCGATATTGATTTTATAATCAGGTACTAGTATGAAGGGATTTAATTTTGAAAAGAATCTGAATCATCAGTCACAGGCTGTAGATAGCACTGTTGCCGTGTTTGATAATATTGCTCTTATTCAGCCAACAGTAACCGATAAAAACTATATCAATCCTGCGTTTGATTATTCAAGCGACAGAGCATACCCGAGCAATATTAAAACTGTTCAAGAAAGCAATGGCCTCGATGAAAAGATAAACCGTAACAGCAACATCATCGACATAATGATGGAAACAGGAACGGGAAAAACGTACACATATACCAAAACCATTTTTGAACTCAATAAGCATTTTGGTCTATTCAAATTTATTGTTGTTGTTCCAACCCTATCTATAAAAGCAGGAACCATTGACTTTCTTAAATCGGATAGCAGTCGTGAGCATTTCAAAGAACAATACCGAAAAACGCTGCATTTGCACATCGTAGAAAGTCAGAAAAACAACAAAAGCAAAAAATCCTTTTTGCCGCCTGCTGTAACAGGTTTCGTGAATGCCGGAAATTTTGAAAAGAACAGCATTCAGGTAATGATTATCAATGCAGGTATGATAAGCTCTGATACGATGCAAAAGAGTTTTGACAGAGGGCTTTTTGACAAATACACTGTTCCTTTTGATGCTGTTGGTGCAACAAAACCCTTTGTGATTGTTGACGAGCCACATAAGTTTGCACAAGGCAATAAGACCTGGGAGAATATTCAGAAAATGAAACCGCAGTTTATTTTGCGTTATGGCGCTACTTTTCAAGGTCATGAAAACCTAATTTATACCCTGACCGCTGTTGATTCATTCAATAAAAACTTGGTTAAAGGTGTAATAGGGCACATCACAGAATTTGAGAGTGGTAAAAATGCAATGGTGAAATTCATTGATTCAGATGGAACAGAAGCCATTTTTGAATTAAATGAGAACAATTCCAAAAAGAAGAAAAAATTAAAGAAAGGTGAAAGTTTAGAGCTCATACATTCGGCAATGAATGGTTTAATAATAGAAAATTTAAACAAGTCAACCGTTGTACTTTCAAATGGTAAAGAGTTAAAAAAGACAGAATCTGTAAACCCTTATTCTTATGCTGAATCCTTGCAGGAGACAATGATTCAAAAGGCAATAAAATATCATTTTGATATTGAAAAAGCCTTACTTACAAGAGAGGTAAAAATTAAACCGCTTACGCTTTTCTTCATCGACAATATTGACGAATATCGTAATAAAGACGGTTATATTCGAAAAACTGTTGAGCAATATATTGAAGCTGAAATAAAAGAGTTACTAAAAACAGAAAAACATGCTTTTTACAAAGCCTATCTTGAAAAAACACTAGCCGATCTTTCAGCAACACACGCCGGTTATTTTTCTAAAGACAACACCGAAAAAGATGAAGTCATTGAAAAAGAGATAAACGAAATTTTGCACGACAAACAAGCCTTGCTTGATTTAGAAAATCCAAGACGGTTTATTTTCTCTAAATGGACCTTGCGCGAAGGATGGGACAACCCAAATGTTTTTCAGATTTGCAAACTTCGTAGCAGTGGCAGTGAAATTTCAAAATTGCAGGAAGTGGGACGTGGTTTGCGTTTGCCGGTGAACGAATATGGCAATCGGGTTAAAGATGAACAGTTTTATCTCAATTATTTTGTGGATTTCACAGAAAGTGATTTTGTGGTTAAACTCGTTGCGGAAATCAACGAAAAATCGGGAGCAATATCGGTAGAAGTAATTCCCGATAAGCTTTCTGAGCAGATGATTAAGAAGATTTGCGAATCTTACAAAACAACCGCGAATGAACTGTTGGAAGTGTTAGACTCCAACAATGTAATTACAAGAACCAATGGTTTTAAGTCAGGAGGTTTTGATTTTGTTAAGCAAAATTACCCGCGAATTTTTGAAGGAGTTAATTCCAATCAAGTTCGCAAGGCTAGCCAGCAAAAGAAAAATATTGTTGTAAAAATTGAGAAATACCAAGAGCTGAAAGAACTTTGGGAAAAACTAAACGAAAAAGTAATTTTAGAATACAAATTTGATAAGGAAGATAATTTCAAATTGCTGTTTACGAATTATTTAATAACAGAGGGGGGTAATTTCACAATAGATTCGATATTAAATCGAATCACAACAATTGAAATTAAAAATAATGTAGCCACCGCTAATGAATCTGTATCGACGTATGGTAGAAATACTAAGAATATATCTACCATGAAATACAGCGATTTTTTGAAGGAACTATCAGGTAATTTGAAGATCAATATTAAAACATTACATCAATCTATTCTTGATTCGGGGATAGACATCAACAATCACCTAAATCACGCGACCTTACGCGTTATTAAGCAGAGCTTTAATTACTATTTAATGGCCAATGCCATTGATAAATTTAGCATTGCCTACAGAAAGGTTTCAAACAACATTCACCCCACCAAATTAACCGATAAAAATGGCGATGTATTAAAAGAAATAGCAGCTGTAGATGTTGGTGTTTTGTATTCAGATGATGATGTTGCTCAAACATATTTATTTGACCAATTGTATTATGATTCAGATTTAGAAAGAGCCAATATTAAATCCAATATTGCAGAAGTATTGGTATTTACTAAAATTCCGAAAAATGCTATCAAAATTCCTGTTGCCGGCGGCAAAAGTTATTCTCCTGATTTTGCTTATGTATTAAAATTTAAAGACGGGGAGCAAAAACTTCATTTTATTGTTGAAACCAAGGGTACTGATGGAGAAAAAGGCTTAAGAGACGAAGAAAAATTTAAAATCAAGCATGCCGAAAAATTCTTCGGAACCAGTGTGAAAATTGAATTCAGAAAGCAATTTAGCAACAAGAAAATAGTGGATTTGATTAAGGAGATTACATCTAATGACTAAGTCAAAAAAGATTTGTTGTTAACGCAACTATTTGTACCTACATGCGTTTGTCAGGAAAACCATTACTATGAAAAAAATAATTCTTTCAAGCATTTTAGCAGTTGTAATTACCATTTCTGCATGTAAAAAAGCAGCTGTAACTACTAGCGAATGTGGTTCTACCACCTCCACATACACCACCAATGTAAAATCAATTTTAGATGCCAATTGCGTTACTTGTCACAACGGGTCGAATAAATCTGGTGGTTATGATTTAAGCACTTATTCTCATGCTAAAAATGCCAAAGATGCCATTGTTGGTTCTGTGCAACATGCATCGGGTTTTGCGCCGATGCCTCAAGGTGGTTCTAAATTAGACGATGCGAGTATTAAATTGATTAATTGCTGGTCGCAAAATGGTACTCCGGAATAAGTTATTTTTTCAATGATTTAATATACAATTCCTCCACCTTTTTTCTTGCCCAAGGTGTTTTTCTCAAAAAAGTTAAACTCGATTTGATACTGGGATTGCTTTTGAAACAATTGATGTTTACGTGATGCGCCAATTCCTCCCATGGATAGAGGTCGGTAAGATATTCTAATATTTGTTGCAAGGTTTTGCCGTGCAATGGGTCGTTGTTCATGCTTCTAAAGTAGCAGAAAACATCTTATCTTCATCGCCTCGATGGAAAAATTATTCAATTCTTATTTGGTTAAATGGACACTACTTTGTCTTGTTGTGGGACTAACAGTAGGCTGTGCTGTAGCTATTTTTCTGTTGGGTTTAGACGAAATTATTCGTTTTACTAGAAATGAGATGGTGTACATTTATGGCTTACCCTTAGCTGGATTAATCATTGGCTTTGCCTACCATTATTGGGGAAAAGAAGCATCAAAAGGGAATAATTTAGTTCTCGAAGAAATCAACGAACCTAAAAAACCGCTTCCTTTTATTACGGCGCCGATGGTGTTGTTGGGCACTTGGTTAACACATTTTTTTGGTGGTTCGGTAGGTAGAGAAGGCACCGCAGTTCAAATGGGCAGTGCATTTGCCGATAGATTTACCACATGGTTTAAGTTAAACAATAGCGATAGAAGAATTTTGCTGCTATTGGGTATTAGTGCCGGATTTGCTGCCGTGTTTGGCACTCCACTGGCCGGAGCAATTTTCGCTTTAGAGGTGATGGCTCTGGGGGAGATTAGATGGAAAGCTTTTTTCCCTAGTATAGCAGTGGCTTATATTGCGAACTATACTTGTTTACAGTGTGATGTTTTTCATACTTCTTATCAAATTGTGTTGCCTTTTATGAATGCGGTGAATTTAGGCTGGACTGCCGCGGCGGGCGTTCTGTTTGGTTTGTGTGCTTATTTGTTTGTGCTAAGTGGTGATGTTTTTAAAAAAGCATTCGAAAAATATATTGCCTATGCTCCTTTGCGTCCGTTGATTGGCGGAGTTATTGTGGTTATTGCCGTGTACTTTTTAGATACCAATATTTACAACAGTTTGGGCATCGATCAAATTCAACTTTCTTTTTTAAAGCAAAGTGCCTATCATGTTTTTTTAGTGAAATTATTACTTACCACATTTACATTGAGTGCTGGCTTTAAAGGTGGAGAAGTGACGCCCTTATTTTTCGTTGGCGCCACTTTAGGAAGTGCATTGTTTTCATTTTTCCCTTTACGACTCGATTATTTAGCTGCAATAGGATTTGTAGCGGTTTTTGCTGCTGCCACCAACACTCCTGTTGCTTGTGCTATTATGGGTATAGAATTGTTTGGTATCAATAGCGGTATTTTTATGCTTGTGGCCTGCATCGTAGCGTATTTGTGTTCGGGTAAAAAGGGCATTTATTCTTCTCAAATTAGTACTTGGACCAAGTAAATAAATTTGCCATCTGCATTTTAATGCAATAACTTTTAGCAAAAACAGTTAAATTGGCTCAACAATTATATTCATGAAAAAAGTATTGTTCTCCGCTTTTTGGCTTTTGGCTTTTAACTTTTGCCTCGCTCAACCGGTTGCTATTGGTAAGTGGCGTGATCATTTGCCCTACAATCATGGTGTAGCTGCTGTTGCTGCTGGTGATAGAATTTATTGCGGCACAACCTCAGGCTTTTTCTATTACGACACCAAAGACAATTCGGTAAATAAGCTCTCAAAACCAGAAGGGTTAGCCGATGTTGGAGTAAATGCAATCGCTTATTCATCCTCATATAATACTGCCATCTTAGGCTATTCCAACGGAAACATTGATTTGATTGTAGGCGAGTTAGTGATTAATTTCTCCCAAATACTTAATAGCACCGTAGTAGGTGATAAATCTATTAACGCTATTTTAATTTCGGGCGATTTGGCTTACCTCTCTTGTGGTTTTGGAATTGTAGTTTTCGATTTGGCGAAAAGAGAGATAAAAGATACTTACAAGATAGGTTTCAACAGTGCCAATGTATTTGTGAATGAAATAAAAATATACAACGGCAAGATATACGCCGCCACAAAAAATGGAATTTACGTTGCCAATGCTTCTAGTAATTTTTTAAATGATTTTCAGCAATGGACTATGCTTTCTGATCTTCCTTTGGGTTCATACAATACTGTAGAAGTAGTAAACAATAAACTATATACCAATTTCGACAATGGCAATAGTAACCAAGATACTTTGTATGCTTTCGACAATAATACTTGGACTAAATTCATTCCTTCTACATATGTGAACGATGATGTGGTTGATTTAAATGCTGGTAGTAATGGTTTACTGGTATCGTTAAAGAGCAAAGCTTGGGTGCTGAATAGTGATTATTCTATGAAGTACGAGTATAGCAATTTGGCATTCAACATTGTGTATTGGTGGGAACTTAGGCCCTCAGAAGCCATTGAAGTAAATGGGAAATATTATTTCGCAGATGAACGATATGGCTTAGTGCAATTTGAGGATACTAAGGGCACGTATCTTATGCCTAATGGTCCGCGCGATATCACCACCTGGGAAATGAAGGCGAAAAATGGAAATGTTTGGGTGGTTACTGGTGGTTACAAAAGTGATTATTCTGATGTTTACAATATTCTAGGTATTTACAAGTATGATGGTAGTATGTGGAGTAATTTTTTTCCTGACATCACACCAGGTTTAGATTCGGTGTATGATATTGTAACCTTAGCTCCCGATCCTTCTTTTCCAAATAAGGTGTTTTTAGGTTCTTACATCAGAGGTGCTGCCGAGTTTAACAATAACCAAATTGCTGCTGTGTACAATCAGTATAATAGTCCCTTTCAATCTATGGGAGGCGGAAGAGTTTTAAACACAGGATTGGATTTCGATGCTAACGGCAATCTATGGGCTGTATGCAGCGGTTTTCCTGGATTTCCAGTTTCTACTCCTTTGCTGGTGTATAAAAGTGGAAGTGGATGGCAAGGGTTTAATATATCGCCTTTAAGTGCCGTTCCTTCTGTTTTATCTAAGTTAATGGTAGATTCACGAGGCAACAAATGGATAATACGCACCAAACAAAATTTTGGAATTTCAGTCGTGAAAGAACAAGACGATAATTTGAATTCTTCCACCAAATTTTACTCTAGAGAACTGAACAAATTAGCCGATAATGGTGGTTTACCTTCAGAACGTGTAAATGAAATTGCTGAGGATAAGAAAGGACAAATTTGGGTGGCTACCGACCAAGGAGTCGCAGTATTTTACAATTTAGATAATTTGTATTCGGGCGCAATCAATGCTGAACAGGTGCTTATTGAAGAAGATGGCGTGTGGCACCATTTATTAGAAACCAATAGGGTTACAGCCATTGCGATTGATGGTGGAAATAAAAAGTGGTTTGGTACCGACGGTAATGGTGTGTACCAAATGTCGGAAGATGGCAAAACTCAGTTGCAACATTTCACCAAAGAAAACAGCGCACTTGTTTCTAACAACATCATCGATATCACCATAGACGAGACTTCAGGAGAAGTTTTTTTTGCTAGCGACAAGGGTATTGTTTCATATAGAGGCACAGCAACAGAAGGAGGATTATCAAATGGTGATGTGTATGCTTATCCTAACCCAGTAAAACCTGATTTTACAGGTACTATTGGTATCATTAATGTGGTGGATAACGCCATTGTAAAAATTACCGATGTGAAAGGAAATATGGTTTATGAAACAAGAGCTGAGGGCGGACAAGCCACGTGGAATGGTAAGTTGGCCAGTGGAGAGCGCGCCGCAACAGGAGTGTATCTGGTGTTTGTTTCTAATAGCGATGGCACTGAAAAGGCAGTCACTAAAATCTTATTTATCAATTAGTTTGTGAGCAGAGAATTTGTTGATCAGGCCTTGGTTTTACAAGTAATTAATTACTCGGAAAACGGCGTGATTGTAAAATTCTTTTCGCGTGAACATGGTTTAATTTCTTGTTTTGCGCAGAAAAAAAAGGGCTCAAAAGGTGCCAATTATTTGCCTTTTTCGCTTTGTGAAATTGAGTATTACAGCAAAAAAGCTAGCGGATTATTCTCCTTAAGAAATTGCAAAATCATTTCTCCATACACATCGCTTTACACCGACCCTCTTAAAACCACTATTTTGCTTTTTCTTTCCGAAGTATTGGTAAAGACGGTGAAGGAAGATAAGGCCAATCCCGAATTGTTTTCATTTTTAAGACGAGAGTTTTTGTATTTCGATCAGCTGGAAGAAGGCGTTTCTAATTTTCATTTGTATTTCTTGTCGCATCTCATCACCCATTTGGGCTTTAAACCTTTGCATGGCGATGGTAAATTTTTCAATTTAGAAGAGGGAGAATTTGTAGATTATTTGCCAAGCGAAAAGCACTTCGATGAGGCAGAAAGTAAAATGTTTTTAAACTTTTTACAAAGCTCGGGCGAAGACATTAAATCGATATGCGTGAACAGAGCAGAACGTGCTACTTTGTTGAAAGGCATAGTAAATTTTTACCGTTACCATTGCGCTGGTTTTGGCGAATTGAAATCGATGGCGGTGATGGAGGAAGTTTATATTTAAAATCTTTTCTGCGAAAATCTGCGAGATCTGCGGGCAACATTTATTCCCGCAGATCTCGCAGATTTTCGCAGAAGGAATTAGAAAATTGTATCTTCGATTTCACACATCATGAAACTCGATCAACTCAAAATAAAATTGGAAAATGCTTTGCAAGGCTTGCCGCAAGACCCTGGTATCTATCAGTTTTTTGATGCGAAGGGAACCATCATTTACGTGGGTAAGGCAAAGAATTTAAGAAACAGAGTTCGTTCGTATTTTCAAAATCAGCAAAACCACAATGGCAAAACGCGTGCTTTGGTGCGCAATATTTTCGATTTAAAATACATCATTGTAAAGAGTGAGCAAGATGCACTTTTACTTGAGAATACGCTCATTAAGGAGCATTGGCCTAAGTACAATATCATGCTTAAGGACGATAAGACCTATCCGTGGATTTGTGTGAAGAAGGAAAGATTTCCAAGAGTTTTTTCCACTCGAAGAGTGGTGCGTGATGGGTCGATGTATTACGGTCCGTATTCCTCGTATCCAATGATGCGAACGCTTCTCGATTTAATTGCTTCCTTGTATCCTTTGCGCAATTGCAACTTGAATTTATCGGCCGATAATATTGAGAAAAAGAAATTTAAAGTGTGCTTAGAGTATCATGTGAAGAATTGCGAAGGACCATGTGTAGCAAAGGAATTGGAGAGAGAATACAACGAGAAAATAGAGAACATAAAAAACATTTTAAAGGGAAATATCACGGGTGTTATCGCTCATTTAAAAGTGATGATGCATCAACATGTAGAGAAGCTAGAGTTTGAAAAGGCGCAAATTGTTAAAGAGAAATTGGAGATTTTGGCGAAGTATCAGGGTCGCTCAACAGTGGTTAGTCCTACTGTTAAAAACGCCGATGTTTTATCTATCATTAGCAACGAAGAAGAGGCGTATGTAAATTATTTGAAAGTGGTAGATGGTGCGATCAATCAGGGTCACACGGTAGAGCTGAAAAAGAAATTAGAAGAAACAGATGAAGAGTTGCTGATGCTTGCTATTGTTGAATTGCGCGCAAGATTTAGCAGCGATGCCAAAGAAATAATTGTTCCATTTATGCCCGAAACTACTTTATCGGGCTTGGAATTTACCGTGCCGCAGCGTGGTGATAAAAAGAACTTGTTGGAGATGTCGGAACGCAATGCAAAATTCTTCGCTCTCGACAAGAAAAAGCAGGAGATGAACAAAACACCGGTCATCAAAAACGAAAGAGTGTTAGAGCAGCTTAAAAAAGATTTGCGCATGATTGAATTGCCTATGCATATTGAGTGTTTCGACAACTCGAATATTCAAGGCGCTTTTCCTGTTTCGGCTTGCGTGGTGTTTAAAAATGCGGTGCCTAGTAAAAAAGATTACCGCATTTTCAATGTAAAAACGGTGGTGGGTCCCGATGACTTTGCATCGATGGAAGAAGTGATTTATCGCCGTTATAAACGTTTGCTAGAAGAGAAAGAACCTTTGCCTCAACTTATTATTATTGATGGCGGTAAAGGTCAGCTAGGCGCAGCATTAAGCAGTTTAGAAAAAGTAGGTTTGCGTGGCAAAATCGCCATTGTGGGTATTGCCAAAAGATTGGAGGAAATTTATTTCCCTGGAGATCCTTTGCCTTTGTACATCGACAAACGTTCGGAAAGTTTAAAAGTGATTCAGCATTTGCGCAACGAAGCCCATCGTTTTGGTATTACGCAACATAGAAATCGTAGGTCGAAAGCGCAAAATAAAACATCGTTAAGCGAGATAGAAGGCATTGGAGAACTAACGGCAACTGCTTTATTACGCGAATTCAAATCGGTGAAGAAAATTGGGGAAGCAAGCTTAGAATCCCTTGAAAAAGTAGTGGGAAGAAGTAAGGCCGAGTTGGTGTTTAATGCTTTGCGTGCCGATTAATCATAGCAATTCCCACAGTACGTCATTGCGAAAATTTTGTACCCAATATTGAAGCAATCTTATTATGTAAATACTAATTCAATGAGTTTGCTTCGGAGTACCTCGCAATGACGAACTGTGATTAATACTGGCTATTCGTCACCACCAATTTCTGATGTTGCACCACACCACCAATTGTAGTATTTACGATATAGATTCCCGAATCGAAGGTGCTTGCGTCGAATGAAGCGATACTGCCTTCTCCCGAAACATATTGAACAGATGAATGTACATTTTTACCTTGCAGATCGTAAACATTAATCATGACTTCACTTTCTTTATCGATATTAAAGAATGAAAGGTGAGCGATGTTATTTGTTGGGTTAGGATATAAGGTGAAACCAAAAGAATTTACTCTATTTTCAGCAGCATTTGAGTTTACCATCACGATAGAAGAATAACTTGTTGTTCCATCGAAATCAACTTGTTTCAATCTGTAAAAAGAAATGCCTGGCAGAGGCGCTTCATCGCTAGCGTAATAGTTGATTATTTGATTGCTGTTACCAGCGCCATTGATAGTGGCGATTGGTTCGAAATAAGAAGCATCTTTACTTCTTTCTACAACAAAGTAATCGTTGTTTATATCACTGGCTGTAGACCATTTTACATCTAAATTAAAATCATCGTTTAATTTTGCAGAGCATGACACTAATTTTACTGGTAAAGGATTGCTTGCTGAGGCAGCGCATGGTCCGCTGGTGCAACTCGTTGTAGAGCCAAAAACAGATCCTCCTGTTAAAGTTGCTGTTCCTACTGTAGCTAAGGTTCCCGAACCAGATAAGGTAGATCCACTACCTCCTATAAAATCTTCTCCTGCAGAAAGAGAACCGTGGTTGCTATTGTTTTTATTTTCGATGTCTCCAGAAGCATATAAAGTACTTCCCGAAGCCACATTTACAATTGACCCATTGTTAAAAGTTAGTTTACCTGTGACGTTGAAAGTTACGTTGTTACTAATATTTAATGTTGCGCCATTTTGAACTGTAATTGCTGAAGAAGAATTGATATTGGTTCTAATATTAACAACATCTTTACTGAAATCGGGGGTACATGAGCAAGATGAACCACCTGGAGTAGTTGACCAATCACTACCGTTTGTTACACTTCCATTGTTGGTAATAGAATAAACTGTTTTTGCCGGACCAGCAGATGCATTAGAGCAAATGAAAATCAACATGAGAAACAAAATTTCTCTATTGCTGTTATTTATTTATTTTCTGATAGTCCCCATGAATCGTGTGCAAATATACGTCTGTTCATTAAACCTGTCAACTTATATTAAGTTTAATTTTAAGCTAATAAACTGATAACGTGTAAATTAATTTAGATGTCGTAAAAGTCTGTGTTTATAGGTGTTTCACCGTAATTGCACATTTGGTATGAACAATCAAAAGTTGATTATTAGCCAATTTTCACCGAGGTCATCGTAAGCGAACCCGCCATTGCCTTGTCGTTAAAAAACGAAGTTGTTTCATTATTTCCTTGTAAGGCCAAGGTGTATATTAAAGGCAAATAATGGTCGGGAGTGGGAATAGCGAGTTTTACCGATTTGTGTAAACTTTCCCATTTTATTAATGCTTGATGATTGCACTCCGTAATGTGCTTTTTAAATAGTTCATTCAGTTCTAATGCCCAATCGTAGCCAAAACCTTTTGGGTCGTTTATGCGCGAATAATCAACCATATTAAGGTTATGCACCATATTTCCGCTGCCTACTATTAATACTCCTTTATCGCGCAGGGCAGAAAGCTCTTTGGCTAAATCGTAATGGTATTGCGGTGTTTGGTAATAATCTATGCTCAACTGTAAAACAGGAATATTGGCATTGGGATACATTTGTTTGATAACGCTCCAGGTGCCATGATCTAAGCCCCATTCATGATCTAAACCTACAGTAGTTTTTTTAATAAGGTCTTTTGTTTCTTGAGCCAATGTTGCATTACCTGGCGCAGGATATTTCACATCAAATAGCGCTTGTGGAAATCCGCCAAAATCGTGAATCGTTTCAGGAAAATCCATAGCGGTGATGTGTGTGCCTCTGGTAAGCCAGTGTGCAGAAATACACAATACAGCAGCGGGTTGAGGAATTTCTTTGGCCAAAAGTTGCCAGCGCAAACTAAATTCATTGTCTTCGATGGCATTCATAGGTGAGCCGTGACCAATAAATAAAACAGGCATGCGAGGCTTTGCGGCCAAGTTGTCTGTTATTTTATTTAGGTCGTTTAATTTCATGGCCACAGGAATAAGCGGCATCAAGGCCAATGTTTTAATGAAATGTTTGCGTTCCACTATTTAGCAGCACTACCAGCAGTTAAAACATATTTTAAAATAAGTTCTTCGGTTGCTGCATCCACTCCGGCTTTTTTAGCCATTGGCGGATTTACCTTTCTCCATTTTTCTTCAGAATATTTTGCAGGATCTTTTAATCCGTGACATTTTCCGCAGTTGGCCTCATAAGCTGCTTTACCTTTGTTAAGGTCGGCTAAAGTTGTTCCTGGAAATTTTGTTGCAGCGCGTGTAGCGTCGGCTTCAGCAGGAACAGCTAATTTTAATGCAGTGCCACAAGCGGCAAAAAACAAGGCGGTAATAACGATGTATTTTTTCATGCGATTGATTTTTAACAAAGAAAACAATATTAATTGTATGTACAAATATAATTAAGAGGAATTAACTTTTATTTGGTTCGATTATATTGACAGCAGCGGGGTAGAGCTTTGTATTTAGCGTCGGTGCTTTTCGCCTTATCAGTATCGTAACCAGCGTTAGCTACAGCTTGATGCAATTTTTCTACGTTAGTTAGTTCGGCATCGTACATCACTTTCACTATATGAGTTTGCACATTCCAATCGGCCGATTTTACGCCTTTTACCTTTTTTAAAGCTTTCTCAATTCTTTGTTTGCACATTTCGCAGTTGCCTGAAACTTTAAAGGAAGTTTCGGTGGTGGTGCTTTTGAAAGAGAAGTTTATAAAAATGAAGAAGATGAAAAGATATTTTAGCATACAGTTACTTTGAGTGAGTGTGAGAGCCTGTCCGTGCGCCGACGGATGGGTTTGGAGAAAATCAGAGTGATTGCGGCCACTCTCGTGTCTCGCTCTCACTCTGATTTTAGTGGAGGATATCGGAGTCGAACCGCTGACCTTCCCGATATAACATCGGGACGCTCTAGCCAGCTGAGCTAATCCCCCATTAATAAGTCAAATTTGAAGTCTAGGACAATAGTTCCTTCGGAGTACCTCAGGATGACAACCATAGTAATGATGAGTTTAGTATGTCATCCTGAGGTACTCCGAAGGAACTATTGTCCTACACATCATTAGGTGTTCT